>CAZJXA010000016.1:0-17560 GCA_964549785.1 uncultured Phycisphaeraceae bacterium
CCCACGAGCCCACCCCATGCCCACTCCCCACGCCGGCCCGTTCAATCCCTCAGCCGCCGCCGGGCTTGTCACGCTCCGCAAGGTGCTCGACGACGCCGGCTATCTTGTCAGCCGGCTGGGCGCCACCGGGGTCATCCCATCCGCGAACGTGGTTCTTCCCAAGCCGGAGATTCTGGTCCGGCTGAAGGGACTCGGCCGCTTTGAGACGCTGGCGCGACTGCTGACCATGGGGGACGCTGTGGCCCGGAGCGAAGCCGATGCGGCCCTTGGGCCGCTGGGGTGCGGGCCGTTGCTCGCGTGCGGGTTGCTGCACGAGGAAGGCGACACCGTGCGGGGCGAGGCCGCGCTCGTCCCGGTCGCCCACCTGCTCATGCTGCGCGATCTTCATGGCAACATGACCGGCGGAAAGGTGCGTGACGATCATGTTTTGGCGGTGGGCCTGGCGTCGCTGGCCGTCAATGAACTGACCCCCCGCCGGAGAATCGCGAAGGCGCTGGACATCGGCACCGGACAGGGGATTCAGGCGATCGCGGCGTCCACCCACGCCGCGCAGGTCGTCGCCACCGACGTCAACACGCGGGCGCTCAACTTTGGAGCGATGAACGCCGCGCTGGCCGGTCGCTCCAACATCGAGTTTCGGATGGGGAGCTTCCTGGAGCCGGTGAGAGGTGAGGAGGGCACGTTCGACCTCATCGTCTCCAACCCGCCCTTCGTGATCCGCCCGCCCGACACCGTCGCGGGGTTCAGCGCGGGGCTCTCGGGCGATCAGGCCGTCGAACATCTGGTGCGCGAGACGCCCAAGTTCCTCGCGGAGGGCGGGTTCGCGGTTTTCCTCGGGAACTGGCATCACACGGGTGAAGACGACTGGGCACTGCGCCCGCGTGAGTGGCTGCGGGCTTCCGGGTGCGATTCCTGGCTCATCCAGTTTCAGGTGAAGACGCCCAAGGACTACGCCCTGCACTGGATCCGCGAAGTGACCGAGTCGGAAGACGCCGACCTCTCGGAACTCGCGCGCTGGACGGACTATTACGACTCGCTGTCCATCAAGGCGATCAGCTTCGGGGCCGTCATCATGCGCAAGCGGACCGGCGACAACTGGCTGCGCCAGCAAGTGATCCCCAAGGAACTCCGTCGGGGCGACGCCGGCGAGCAGGTTCTCCGGATCTTCCAGAACGAGACGCTTCTCCACACCCGCCGCCCCGAAGACCTGGTCGCCATGAACCTCCGCGCCACCCCCGGCGTGATATCAAACCGCTCCCAGGCCCTGGAACGCGACGGCTGGAAGACAAGCGGCCACGAGATCGGCCACCGCCAGGGCTTTGTCATGCCCCTCGCGGTCGATGAGCCCCTGTGCGCCCTGCTCGCCGCGTGCAACGGTTCCAAACCGGTTTCGGCGATTATGACGGCCATGGCGACCAAGGCGGGCACAAACCAGGCGTTCGCGATGACGCAAGGGGCGCGGGTGGTGGTGGATCTGTTGAGGGCGGGATACCTGACGGCGTAGCCCGCCAATCGCAAAAGGCACCGGATTACCGCCGGCGGCGGAAGGGGCGCCGCCGCCGATCGACGGGGTTCGCGTTGATTCCCGACGCGTCACGGACCCGGGCGGAAGCAAAGCACGGTGAATTCGTAGGTGTACGGGTCGACGTTGGGCGCTGTGAGCAGGCCGGTCCCGTCCGATCGCAGCATGGTCACGCCGCCCGAGGCCCGGGGTGAGACGCGGTATGAGTAGGCATCCTCAAAGGCCACCGGACTGCCGCCCGCGAGTGCCAAGGTAATCCATACCTCAGTCGCACCAAGGCAGTATTGGGCGGAGTGTCGATCCGACCGATGGACGCCAGCCTGTCGATCGTGCCGCTTCGCGCGATCACCTCGACCGGGATGGAGGAAGTGGCGTTGATCGTCAGCGCGCCGATGGAGTCGGTCGTGAGTCCCTGGATCGTCACGGAGACGAACGAGTGTCCGCTGCCCGAGAAGTTCGTCGTGATCGCGATGTCGCTCCCGGACGCGTAGGTGCCCGCGCCGGTGCTGCCGGCGCTGGGGCTGATGGTCACGGTGATGGTGCCGTGGGCGGCCGCACAGAACAACATGAGTACGGACGCCACCCAGCCCGGCATCTTCATGACCGTCTCTTTCTCATCGACCTGAGAGCGAGCGAGGCCAGCGCCAACCCGAGCCATCCGGGGCTCGGCACGCGCGACGCTAAGCGTATCCCCGCGAATGGGAGGTCGGGTACGACGACGCCCGTGATGAAGTCGAGCCGGTCCGGAGTAAAGGTGTTCACCCCTACCGATGTACCCTTCATCGCCGGCTGGCCGTCGATCCACTCCCCCAGGTACTCCGGCGCCCCGCCCGAACCATCGAGCAGCCCCCACGGCGACACGGCGTTCGGGTACATCCCCACCGGCACCCAGAACGGGGCGTTGGGGTAGTCCCCCGCGCTGGATTCCGCCCCGGGCGTGCCCGGCAGGCCGCCGATGGGCTCGACATCGCTCGAGTGCGGGAAGAGCCAGTATCCGCCCTCACCCACGCCCAACTTGTTTGGGTCCCAGTGCAGCCCCTTCACCAGTTCGCTCCAGTTGGGAATCCAGAACTTGGCGTCGGCCGCCGGCGTCGAGTCGCCCACCCATCTCGGCCATTCACCGTCCCACACCACGCGGAAGGTGCTGATGTCGTAGACCCCCCCCTGGAACGCGGCGAGGTCGGACCGCTTGTCGTTGTGCAGCCAGTTGCAGAACCGGGCGGCGTAGAGCCACCCCATCTGCGCCGCGGCGTGCTCGGCGCCCTCGAACGTGAACCAGCGGTGGTCGCCCCCGTAGAAGATGTCCCGCCCCAGCGTGATGTCGTAGGGATTGACGGAGGGGTCGGCGGTCACCAGGGCGTCCGCGAACTCGATCCACTGCGTGTTGGTGATCTCGGTCCGCGTCAGCCGGTACTCGTAGGCCACGCTCCCGATGGGGCGGTCGAGGAAGAGATAGTCCTCGGGCTGCGCGGCGGGATTGCCGGGATCGCCGACCGTGCGCCACTCGAACCCGTAGTCGGGAACCCCCTGCGCGAACGCCCCCGCCGCCGCGGCGCACAGCCCGATGGACGCCGACACCACCGGCAAAAGCCTCATGGAACGCTCTCCCTTGTCAGGCTGCTAAAGCCGCCACGCCGCCACCCCGGAATCGGCGGACGCGATCGTTATCGGCGTTCATCGGCGTTTGGGAGCACACGTCGGTTGTGAACGGCGCCCGCCGGCCGCCGTGGTGAAGAGCGCCCCGGCCCGGATCCGCTCGACCGCCCCCGGTTGGCGATGGGCGGCCGCGGATTACCGCCGACGACGGAGGACCGCCAGGCCCATCAGTCCGGCCGCTGCCAGCGCCCCCGGTGCCGGCACGATCTGCCCGCGGATCTCACCGTCGGGGAAAGCCTCCGACCGGATGTTCACATACAGGTTGCCCGTCATCAATTCCATCTCCTGCTCTTCTGTCAGCAGGAAAACGTCGTGAGAGAACCATTCCGTGCTGCCCAGCGCGCTCGACAACGCCAGGGTCGCCGGGCCCGCGCTTCCAGGCCCGCCCACGTGAATGCTCCCGCCCGTGAGCAGACCCATGAAGCCGTGGGCCTCCACTTCAAAGTGGAAAATATTGCTGTGAGTGTCATACTCGCCCGAGGCAAAGCCCACCGCCGGCGACCCGTTCGAGGGGGACTGACCCGCACCCGACAGAACCGCCGTGAAGGGGTGGTCGTGCCCGAAAGCAGGCACGGTCCAGAGCAGCATGCCGGCAGCGGCGGCGAAAACGGTCAACGGAACTTGCAAAGTCATGACAATATTCCCGTGGGTTTGGATTGAGGGTACCCGGGCGCGGATGTCGGTCCGCCCCCATTCTACTGCACGCACCTTGCACGATTTTCGGAAGCACCTGCTGACACGTTTTCTCGCCGGGGTGCGTATCAGAACCGCCCGACAAGGTCCGCACGGACAGGGCATAAGGCCCTTGGTGCCCTTCGCGGCAGACCGTCATCGGCGGAAAACAGCCGCTGGGAATTCCCAACAGTCCCCACATCGGCGGGTGAAACCCGTCGTTGCGATCCGGTCAGTCCTTTGTCTGTGAGAAGTTCCCCAACCCCGAGGCCGAAAACGCGTGTGGAAATGGATATTGGCGTTCGTGGTGGTGTCGATCCTCGGGTGCGGGGGGGCGGGGTACTACCTGTATGAATCGGGGCAGGTAAAGGGCTGGATGGAGCAGATGAGGCCGGACCTCAAAGGGGTCGCGGTACGGCTGACCACGGTTAACAAGGGCGACCTGATCCGAACGGTGAGCGCTCCTGGAACGATCGAGCCGAAAACGAAGGTTGAAGTTTCTTCTCAGGTTTCGGCCCGCATTATCGGGCTTCCGTTTCGCGAGGGACAGACGGTAAACGCGGGCGATGTGGTCGTAAGGCTGGACGCCCGAGATTTGGCCGCGCTCGTCGACTCGGCGAAGGCCCAACTCAAGACCGAGGAGGCGCGGCTGGAGGGGTCGCGGGCGACGTTTGCGAACTTCAGCGTCGAGTTCAACCGCCGCAAAGAGTTGTACGGCAGCAAGGACATCGCGAAAACCGAGCTCGACCAGTTCGAGGCGGAGTATTTGCGGGCCGAATCCAACTTCAAGGCTCAGCAGCACGCCATCGAGATCGCCAACGCCAACATCATCCGGGCCGAGAAGGACCTCGACAACACCGTCATCACATCGCCCATCGGGGGAATCATCACCCGGCTGGATGCCGAGGTCGGCGAGACCGTGGTCGTCGGCACGCTCAACAACCCGGGCTCGGTCATCATGGAGATCGCGGACCTGGGCGTGATGATCGTCAAGACGCGGATCGACGAGGCCAACATTGCGCCGATTAAGGCGACCCAGAGCGCCCGCGTCTTTGTGAACGCATATCCCGATCGCACGTTCCAGGGCACGGTCGAGAACGTGGGCCTCAAGAAGCGCACCGACACCGACGGGACCACGTACTTTGAGACCGACATCATCCTGGAGCTCCCCGAGGGCATCCTGCTTCGCGACGGCCTGATGGCGAACGCCGACGTGCAGGTCGAAACCTTCCGCGAGATCGTCAAGGTGCCCAGCCAAGCCGTGCAGGACCGGGCCATCGACGACCTTCCGCAGGAGGTCACGGAGAACAACCCGCGGATCGACAAGACAAAGAAATACTGCCGCGTGGTCTTCACGATGGTGGACGGAGCGGCGAAGGCGATCCCGGTGACGACGGGCACCAGCGACCTGACGGACACCGTCGTGATGCAGGGGCTGGAACCTGGCGTCTCCATTATCATCGGCCCGTACAAGATTCTTTCGGTCCTCAAGCACGATCAGAAGGTGATCGACGAGGCGACGGTGCCGAAGAAAGAAACACCGGTTCCGAAGAAGTCGTGAGTCTTGAGAATCCTCTCCTTGCCTTCCCCGGTGCCCAGTGCCTAGCCCCTAGTGCCTTCTTCGCATGACCATCCGCATCTCCGAACTCTGGAAGATCTACCGCGTCGGCACCGAGAAGGTGCAGGCTCTTCGCGGCGTCGATCTGCACATCCGCGCCAACGAGTTTGTGGCCATCATGGGCTCTTCGGGCTCGGGCAAGAGCACCCTGATGAACATCCTGGGATGCCTCGACCAGCCCACCGCCGGGAAGTACGAACTCAACGGGAGGCCGACCCACAAGATGGGCGCGGCGGCGCTCTCGCGGGTCCGGAACGAGGAGATCGGATTCGTCTTTCAGTCGTTCGAGCTCCTCAACCGGGCTAGCGCGCTGGATAACGTGATGCTCCCGCTCATCTACTCCCGCACGAACTTCTGGGGGGCCAAAAAGCGGGCCGCCGAGGCCCTTGACCGCGTCGGGCTCTCGAACCGCATGGACCACCGGCCCAACCAGCTTTCGGGCGGTCAGCGACAGCGTGTGGCCGTGGCCCGGGCCCTCGTCAACAAGCCCAGCATCCTCCTCGCCGATGAGCCGACCGGCAACCTCGACTCCAAGACCAGCGAGGAGATCATCGCGCTCTTCCAAAAACTGCACGACGAGGGGCAGACGATCGTCGTCGTCACGCACGAAGAGGACATCGCCGGGCACGCCCGCCGCATCGTCCGACTGCGCGACGGGCGAATCCTTTCCGACCATCCGACCGAAGCCGACCCCGTGCACCGCGAGTTCCTTGCCCGGGCCGCCCTCATGGCCACCGAAGCCGTCGCGGTTCCGACGGCCGACTCGCTCCCCGGCGGCCCTCCATGATCGTCGTTCGTCTCCTCATCCAAACCGTGGTGCTCGCGCTCAAGCAGATCTGGGCGAACAAGGTCCGGGCGATGCTGACGACGCTCGGCATCATCATCGGTGTTGTGGCCGTGGTGGTCCTGGCCGCCGCGGGGCAGGGGTTCAAGACGTTCATTCTCGATGAGTTCGCGACGCTGGGCGCGAACAAGGTCTGGATCTTCCCTCGCATGCCCGACGATCAGCGCGACCGCTTCAGTTTCCGCCAGATCCGTCTCACCATCGAGCAGATCGACGCCCTGATGCCGGCCGCCCCGTCGCTCGCGGCGATCACGCCCGTGATGCAGATCAACGAAACCGTGCAGGCGGGCGAGCGGGTCCAGCAGTTTGTCTCCATCTCGGGCGTGCGGCCGAGTTGGCATGACATCGAGGACCGCTCGGTCGTGCAGGGCCGGGCCCTGATGGAGGTGGACGAAGAGGAGCGTCGCCAGGTGTGCCTTGTCAACGACAAGGCCATCGAGGAACTCTCGCTCCCCGCGGACCCATCCGGAACCACCATCCTCGTCGACGGCCGCCGCTTCCTGATCGTGGGCGTGGTCGAAACCAAGGCCGTCAGCCCGATGTTCGGCGGCAACGAGGCCCAAACCGAGGTCTTCATCCCGTTCCGCACCGGCGAGATGATCCGCCCACGGCCGCGGCTGTACGCGATCGCGACCACCAAAGCCCCCGAACTGTTCGTGGACGCCAAGGAAGAGGTGCGGGCTCAACTGCGCCGCATGCGGGAACTCAAGCCCGAAGACCCCGACACCTTCGGGGTCGAGGCCATCGAGCAGGTGATCAACCAGTTCAGCAAAGTCGCAACCGGCATCACGGTGTTTATCGCGGGCGTCGTGTCGATCTCGCTGTTGGTCGGCGGCATCGGCATCATGAACATCATGCTGGTGTCGGTGAGCGAGAGGACCCGCGAGATCGGGCTCCGCAAGGCCGTCGGCGCCCAGCCGGTCGTCATCCTCCTTCAGTTCCTCGTCGAGGCCATCACGCTCTGCTTGGCCGGATGCATCGTCGGCCTCGCCATCGGGATGGGCGGCGTGGCCCTCATGCGCATGGCCACCGAGTCGCCCGTTGCCAAGGCCGAAGCCCCCATGTGGTCGCTCATGCTCTCCGTCGGCTTTTCGGCCGTCACGGGCGTCGTCTTCGGAATGTTCCCGGCGATCAAGGCGGCCCGTCTTGATCCCATCGAGGCCCTGCGGCATGAATGAACCTTCTCTGAACCCCGAGATCGCATTCACCGCGGCGGCCCGAAGGACGCGGCGAACGGGGGGGCGCGGGCGCGGGCCCACGGATCATGATTCCATAGCGCCGTTCCCACGTCTTCGACTGCGGGTCCTTTGCGTCTCTGCGGTCAATCTTGTCCTGTTCGCGATGTCAAGCACCGGCTGCGGGCACGAACGCAATCCGTTCGCCTCGCTCGATTCCGACCGTGGCCGGCGAGTCCCCATCGAACGCCTGCGCGATCTTGATTCGGCCCGACTGGAACGCTTCAAGGCCCCGCCCCGCGCTCCCGAAGACCCCGGCCCGAAGGCCCAGACCCGTTTCGATAACGCCGAGAGCATCCAGTTCCCTATCGAAGAAGCCCGGGAAGCGGTCCTCACCAACAACCTCGACCTCCGCGTCGCCCTCGTCGATCCCTCCATCGCGCGCGAACGCCTGAGCGAAGAGGAGGCCAAGTTCGACAGCGCGTTTTTTCTGCGCGCCAACTGGTCCGAGTTCGATTCCCCCACATCCTCGTCGCTCGTCACCTCCACCGGCCAATCCCGCCGCATCGAACCCGGCGTCCGCATCCCCACCCGCACCGGCGGTACGGCCGAGATCTCCCTGCCGGTGTCGCGTGACGAAAACGACAACTCTTTTTCGACGCTCAACCCTTCCTACACCTCCGACCTCCAGTTTTCCCTCAGCCACCCGCTCCTTCGCAACGCCGGTCGCCGCACCAATACGGCCAGCATCCGCATCGCCGCCTACGACGACCAGGCCGTCCAGGCCCGCACCAAATTGGAGGCCATCCGTCAGATAGCCGCCGCAGACCGGTCGTACTGGCGGCTGTACCAGGCCAAGCGCGATCTCGAAGTCCGGCAACAGCAGTACGAACTCGCGTCGGCCCAGTTGGATCGCGCCGGCCGGCGGGTTCGGGCCGAACTTTCTTCGGAGATTGAATCGATCCGGGCCGAATCCGGGGTCGCCGACCGCTTGGAAGAGATCATCACCGCGCAGCGCACGCTCCTCCTTCAACAGCGCGAGTTCAAACGCATCGTCAATATCCCGGGCCTCGGTATCGAGACCACGATCCTCATCGAGCCCGCGACCCCGCCCGACCCCATCGAGTACGAGTTCGACCTCGTCGCCCTGACCGCCGAGGCTGTTGCCAACCGCATGGAGATGCTCGAACTCGAACTCCGGCTCGCCAGCGACGCCGCGACCATCGCATTCAACCGCAATCAGACGCTGCCCCTGCTCAGCCTCGATTACACCTACCGCATCAACGGCCTGGGCGGCGGCCTCGACGATTCGTTCCGCACACTCTCCGACAACCGTTTCGAGGATTGGTCGCTCGGGCTCGCCGCCGAAATCCCGTTCTCTAACGAACAAGCCCGCTCCCGCCTCGCCCAATCGATCCTCCTCCGCATCCAGCGGCTGAACACCCGGGACGCCCGCGAACAATCCATCCGGCAGGAAGTCCTGAACGCCGCCGACGTCCTCAACGAGGGCTGGCAGCGCATCATCGCGGCCCGCCAGTCGGTGATCCTGAACACCCGGGCCTTCGCGGCCGAGCAACGGACCTTCGATGTCGGCCGCAGCACCAGCACCGACGTGCTCGACGCCGCTTCCCGCCTCGCCGAAGCCCAGCTCACCGAGATCCGGGCCCTCACCGAATACCAGATCGCCCAGGTCGATCTCGCCTTTGCCACCGGCACCCTCCTGGGCGCGGCCAAACTCGACTGGGACGCGGCGATCCCCGTCCGTCCCGACCTCCGGGGTCCGGATCCGGCGGAGTAAGGCCGGCGGCGACGGACCGGGCGTCAAACAGTTGCGGTCGTGAGCGACGGCACGCCCCTGCACCCGTGACATACCGGCTTGATCGAGCCGCCTCCGCGGTCGGGACGCTCGCCGACCAGGACGACCACGCCACCTATTGGAGGATGCGGACCCCCTTGGAGCGGCTGGTTGCGCTCGAGTATCTCCGCCTGATGGCTTATGGCGCTACCGCCGGACTTCAAAGAGTTGTTGGTAGTGCTCAACCGGGCGAGGAATGAATACCCCCTCGTCGGCGGCTGCGCCGTGAGTTATCACGGCTATCCCCGTCCCACGGATGATCTTGACCTTTGGGTGGCCATCCACAGCGATGCCAAGCCGATGCCTTTCGGATGGGGGCCGCGTCGTGGGGTTGACCGCTTACTTGACGAACGAAAGCTGGTCGAGCAGGATCCCCTCGACGTCCTCAAGGTCGAGGACGTACTTCGTCGGACGCGGCGCTCCGTTGGAGTTGCGTCCTTGCCGCATCTCACCCAGCTCGCTCACGGAATCCTTGTCCATCCTAAGAAACAAAATCTCCCTGAGATTGGCGTGGGTCTTGCGGTATCGTGAAACTGCGGTCCGAGTGCGCCGCTCTTTCCCATAGGCAGACAGGCCGCCCTTAAGTTCGGTGTGCCACGCCTGAAATGTACGGTGGACATCGTTGTATTCGACGTCGCAGAGCGCGACTCTTCGCCCCAGAGGGGCGCAGGAATGTAGCCACGGGTGGAGCGCGGCCCGCGTCTTCGCGGATGGAGCGGAACCCGTGGACGCGGTGTCATTTTCACGATCCCGCCCCGGAGGGGCAGAGGCGACGCCCGTCGGCGCGGCGGCTCAGTCAAACACCTATTTCTCGTCGAACTCGATCTCATGCAGGCGGAGCATCCGCAAGAGTTCCGACTTGAAGTTTTCCTTCTTGTGATGCTCGCGCTGTCGCGCGATGTACTTCTTGACGGCTGCTTCCTGCGACTTGCTAACGGAGAACACTCCGTACCCCTCCTGCCACGCGAAAGCGCCGAGGTGGGGAAACGTGTCATGGATCCACTTCGACGAGTTCGCCTTGACGGCACGCATCAGGTCTGACACCGTGGCGTCGGGCCGCCACCAGCATGTACATGCGAACGTGATCCTCGATGCCACCGATGTCGTAGAGCGAGCCCGTCTCGCTCCGAACGATGCCGCCCATGTACAGATACAGGCGCTCCGCGACGTCGGGCGTAATCCATGGCTCGCGACGCTTGGTGGAGAAGACGATGTGCAGCAGAATCTGTGAGCAGGTGCCGGGCATACTGGTTCTTTCGGTGTTTCGGGTGACACCCTCTGCCCCTCCGGGGCAGGAGGAGAGTATTGGGGGGACACGCTTTCCACGGGTTCCGCGAGGCTCTGCCCCGGGCCGCTGCGCGGCGGGACCGCCTCGCTCCACCCGTGGCTACAACCCGGCGCCCCGCTGGGGCGTTCTCAGGCGAGCCGCAGGACCCTCAACGGAGGTTGAACCGTATGCGATTCCAAAGTCCCGCCGTGCTGGAAATGCACAGAAGCCTCCTCCCCGCTTCTACCCTCCATTGATGCACCTTCCCGACGATCAGTTCGCCGATCTCTCCGCGCGGATTGTCGCTTTCGCCCGGCACTACTGGAACTCGCTCGAATCTCTTCCGGTCCGGCCCCCAACATCACCCGGCGACGTCCTTGCCCAGCTCCCGACAGAGGCGCCCCGGCACGGGGCCGACGCCGCCGAGTGGGACCGCGTCTTTTCTGACCTCGAATCGATCGTGCTTCCCAACCTCACGCACTGGCAGAGCCCAAACTTTTTCGCCTTCTTTCCGGCCAACATCAGCGGCCCCGCCATCTTGGGCGAACTGCTCTCGGCGTGTCTGGGCGTGCAGGGCATGATGTGGTCGACCAGCCCGGCCTGCACCGAGGTCGAGATCCGCATCCTCGACTGGCTGGTTGAGATGTTGGGGCTGCCGTCCTCTTTTCTGTCCACCAACCACAACGGCGGCGGCGTGATCCAATCGACCGCCAGCGAATCGACGCTCGCCGCGCTGGTCGCGGCCCGGCGTCGGACCCGCAAGGCCGGCGTTGATGCCTCCAAGATGACGCTCTACGCCTCCAACCAGGCCCACTCATCCATCGTGAAGGCCGCCATGATCGCCGGCTTCGCCGACGATGGCAACGACCGTTCCCATCTCCGCCTGATCGACGTCGGGCCCGCCTTCGGCATGCGCTGCGATGCCCTGGCGGCGGCCATGAAGGAAGACATCGCCGCCGGCCTCGTTCCCATCTTCATCGCCGCCACCATCGGCACCACCGGCACGACCGCCGTTGATCCCATTCCGGAGATCGCCGACGCGATCGACGTTGTCGCCGCTCATCTGCCCTCCCGCCCTTGGCTGCACGTTGACGCCGCCCACAGCGGGGCCGCCCTCATCTGCCCCGAATTCCGATGGATGTCCGCGGGCGTCGAGCGGGCCGACTCCTTCTGCTTCAACCCCCACAAGTGGCTGCTCACCAACTTCGATTGCGACTGCTTCTGGACCAGCGACCGCGCCTCCCTCATCGGGTCCATGAGCATCACGCCGGAGTATCTCCGCAACGAAGCCAGCGATGCGGGAACCGTCACCGATTTCCGCGACTGGCACATCCCCCTCGGCCGCCGCTTTCGATCGCTCAAGCTCTGGCTCGTCATCCGCCACTACGGGGTCGAAGGCCTGCAAGCCTTCATCCGTGAGCACGTTGAGTTCGCGGCGATGTTCGAGGCCCTCGTCCGGGCCGACCCCCGTTTCGAAATTGTCGGCGAACGCACCGTCAACCTCGTGTGCTTCCGCCTTGGACCGGTCGCCCACGAAACCTCCACGCAAACCGACGCCCGCAACCGGGCCCTCATCGACCGGATCAACGCCACCGGCCGCGCCTACCTCATCCACACCGTCACGCCCCCGGTCGATGACCAGCCCGCCAAGTTCATCCTCCGGATGTCGATCGGCGCGGTCCGCACCCGCCAGCACCACGTCCGGGACACGTGGTCGCTCATCGCGGGCCTGGCCTAAGGCGATACAAGCGGAACGACGCAGCGGGTTGAACGCAAGCAGCCGGTGTGCTTGCTATATCTTCGTGCCCCGTCTTGGCCCGCTTTCGCCTCTCCTTGGTCCTCCGTGCTCTCCGTGTTCAGGCCGCCTTCGTACACTCCGCCCATGGCCAAGAAAGCCGCGAAAACCGACGCCCTTCCCAAGCCCGCGCTCCCCAAGCCCTCCGGCCTGCTCGACGCCACCTGTCGCATCGCCGTTCTGTTCGGCGAAGAAGCCTTCCTGCGGACCCTGTACACCAACGCCCTGCGCGACGAACTCGAGAAAACCCATGGCACCGTCGACGTCCTCACGTTCGACGGGGCCACCGCCCGGCCCGCCGAAGTCTTGGATGAGTGCCGCAGTTTCGGCCTTATCGCCTCGCACAAACTGATTCTCGTCGATAACGCCGCCGCCCTCGTCAAAGACGAGGTCCGCCCCATGTTCGAGCGCTACGCCGAGGCCCCGCTCGAAGGCGCCACGCTCGTTCTCCGCTCCGACATCTGGCGGGCCGGCAACCTCGACAAAGCCATCGCCCAGGTCGGCGTCATCAAAGAGTGCAAGCCCCTCACCGAGGGCAAGGCCGCCGACTGGGCCGTCACTCGCGCCCAGCGACGCCACCGCGCCACCATCGATCGCACCACCGCCGCCGCCCTCATCGACCGCATCGGCACCCACCTCGCCCACCTCGACTCCGAGCTCGGCAAACTCGCCGCGGCCGCAGGCGACAACCACCCCATCACTATCGACCTCATCAACGAGCTGGTCGGGGTCTCGCGCGACGAAGAAGTGTGGGGCCTCCAGCAAACCATCCTCACCGGAAACCCCGCCGCGGGCCTCGCCCACCTCGCCCACCTCGTCGATATCAGCCGCGAACCCGCAGAAAGGATCATGTGGGCCCTGACCGACCTGGCCCGCAAACTGCACGGCGTCTCCCGCGGCATGGCGGGCGGCCAGTCCGCCGATGCGATCGCCAAATCACTGAAACTGTGGGGGCCGGCGAAAGACTCCATCCTCACCGTGGGCCGCCGACTCCGGCCGCCGCGCGCGCTGGCGCTCCTCGAATCTTGCGTGGATGCCGCGTGGAAGTCCCGAACCGGCCGGGGTGAGGCCGACGACCACCTCGAACGTCTCGTCCTGAAGTTCGCCGATGCGCTCGCGGCGTGACCCAAGGCCACGGGCACCCCGCTGCGGGCGGCGCAGGCATTGTTCCGCGTGCCGGCTTCCTCTGCGCTTTTAGCCCACCCGTTCCGGCTTCGGCTCCCGGCTCATCAACTGCCCGATCGCCTCGATCGGATCGACCCCCTCGAACAGGATCGCATGCACCGCCGCGGCGATCGGCATCTCCACCCGATACTTCGCTCCCAACGCCGCCACGCTCCGCGCGGTCGCCACCCCTTCGACTACGTACGGGCTTTTCGCGAGGCACTCTTCCAGCGTCTCGCCCTTCCCCAGGGCCTCGCCCAGGCTCCGGTTCCGTCCTTCCGGGCTGAAACAGGTCGTCGCCAAGTCGCCCACGCCGGCGATCCCGAAAAAGGTGTCGGCGTTGGCCCCCATCGCCACCCCGAGTCGTGTGATCTCCGCCAACCCCCGCGCCAGCAATGCGCTCTTGGCGTTGTTTCCGGCTTGCAGACCATCCACCACGCCCGCGGCGATCGCCACGACGTTCTTGACCGCACCCGCCAACTCAACGCCAAGGACGTCCGGGTTCGTATAGATCCGCATCCAGCTCGTCCCGAACCGGGTCTGAACCTGCCGCGCGAACTCGGCGTCGTCGCTCGCCGCGATCATCGCCGCCGGCAGACATCGGGCGAGTTCCGCGGCAATCGTCGGCCCCGAAAGACACCCGATGGGGCGGGGTTTCCCGTCCGGATTGTCGCGCCCGGCCTCGGCGAGTACCGAAGCGATAATCTGTGTCGGACGCAACAGGGTTTCATTCTCGATCCCTTTGGCCACGGAGAGCACCGCGGCATCGGGCCGCACGTGCTTCGCCAGCCGCGTCCACACCTCTCGGATATATTGGACGGGAATGGCCGAAACGATCAGCGTCGCGTCCTGAAGAGCCAATTCGTCCTTCATGGCCACCACGACGTCGGGCGGCAGGACGAACCCGGCCAGGCGGGGTGTCCGGCGTCCTTGGGCAAGCCTTCCGGCTTCGTCCGCCGAATGCCCCCACATGACCACCCTGCCCAAGCCCGCTCCGTCGCCACCCGGAAGCCGCTTGCCGGCATTCCCCGCTAAAAGCCCGGCACACACAAGACCCATCTGCCCAAGACCCAGCACCGCTGCGGTTGGCCCCTTTGGCTCCTGGGTTCCGGCGGGTTTTGGTCGTTTGTTGGGCATTTGCTCTGGCCAGGGCATCGTTGCCCGTGGTCCCCGACTCCCGTGTATCAGGTCAGAACCCGCTTGTGGGCTGCTTCGTAAGGGTAGCGGTTGACGCGGCCGCGCCCCGGGCGGTCCCGACTACACTTTCAGCCTTTTCGTCGGTCCGTGTCCCCCGCGTGTCATCCCTTTCGTTTCTTTGCCTCCTCGCGTGTGCCCTCGCCCGAAGCGTGGGCCCCCCCGTTGAGGTTTTTTCCCGGAGTCGCCCGCCAGATGGCTCATACCCACGCCCCGCACGCCGCCTCTACCCCCGCCGACTCCATCTCCCGCCAGCAGGACGAGGCCATGGCCTGCTGCTCACACCACGAAGTCTCTCTTGAGCGGTGGATTGTCTTCACCCTTATCGGCGGCGTCTTGGTGCTTGCAAGCACTATTGCGAAGGTCTTCAACTTGGGCGACGGCATGGTCGCCGATCTGCCGGCCATGGTCGGGGCGATCTGCCTCGCAGCGCCCCTCCTCTGGGCGGCGTTTCAGGAAGTCAGGAATGGAACGGTCAGCAGTTCCTCGCTGGCCGCGCTCGCCATCCTTGCGGCCCTCGCCGTCGGTGAGTACGTCACGGCCGGCTGGCTCGCCTTCATCCTCGTCGTGTTCGGCCAGATTGTCCGCCGCACCGCCAGCGGCGCCGAACGCGCCATCGCCCAGCTCGTGCAGCTGACTCCCAACGTTGCCCGGCGCGTCGAGAACGGCCAAGAGACCGAGGTCTCACTCGCCACTATCAAGGTTGGCGACATCGTCCGCATCCGCCCCGGCGAGAACCTCCCGGTCGACGGCCGCGTCATCACCGGGCGCACGACCATCAATCAGGCTTCACTGACCGGCGAAGCCGTGCCCGCCGAAGTCACGATCAACGATCCCGTCTACGCGGGCACCAGCAACCTTTCGGGCGGCATCGATGTCACCGTCACGCAGGTCGGTGGCGACACCACCATCGGCAAGGTGATGCAACTCATCCGCCAGGCCGAGCAATCGCGTACGCCCCGTCAGATGCTCATCGAGCAGGTCGCTCGGTTCTTCGTTCCCGTCGTCCTCTCGGTCGCCGCGGTCACATGGTTCCTCTTAGCCCGCAAGGGTGACCCCAACGCCGCCACCACGGCGGTGACCGTGCTCGTCGTCGCGTGCCCGTCGGCCCTGCTCCTCTCCAGCCCCAGCGCCATGCTCGCGGCCTTCGCCGCCGCCGCCCGTCTGGGCATCATGGTCAAGAAGCCCGACTACCTCGAGGCTGCGGGCAATGTCACCGCCGTCGTCTTCGATAAAACCGGCACCATCACGACCGGCAAGTTCCAGGTCACCCGCCTCTCCCCGGCCGCTGGCGTCGAAGGCGCTGAACTTCTGTCCGCCGCCGCCTTCGGCGATCAATCCAGCAACCACCCCCTCGCCCAGTCGATCATGACGACGGCCCGGGCCGCCCGCATTGTCACCGAACCCGCCGCAGAGTACGAAGAAATCCACGGCCGGGGTGTCCGCGCCAAGGGCGGCCCGGGTGAAGTGCGCATCGGCCGCGCCAGCTGGCTCATCGAACTCCAGCCCGGTATCAAGGGCGAAGTCGATGCGGTTGAGTCCCGCATCGAGGGCATGACCGGCGTCCACGTCATGAAGGACGGACGCTATCTCGGTGCCGTCGGCCTCGAAGACACCATCCGGCCCAACACCAAGGCCGTTGTCCAGCAACTCCGCGACCTGGGCGTCAAGACCGTCGCGATCTTTACCGGAGACCGCCTCAGCGTCGCGACCCGCGTCGGACAGGCCGTGGGCGTCGACCTCATCGAGGCCGAATGCCTCCCCGAAGAAAAGCACGAACAGATCAAGGGCATGGTCCGCACCGGCTACCGCACCCTCATGGTCGGCGACGGCATCAACGACGGCCCGTCGCTCGCTGCGGCCGACGTCGGCGTCGCCATGGGCCTTTCCGGCTCTGATATCGCCGCCAACTCGGCCGGCATCGCCCTGATGACCGACGACCTCTCGCGCATCCCCTTCCTCATCGAACTCTCGCGCCGCACCCGCTCCATCATCAGCCAGAACATCATCGTCAGCGTGCTCATCGCCACGGTGGGCCTCGTCCTGGCCGCCATGTTCACCAGCCGCATCGGCCAGTTCGCCCTCCCGCTCGCCGCCTTCTACCACTTCGCGGGCGACATCTTCGTCATCGGTAACAGTTTCCGCCTTTTCCGCTTCGGCGAAAACTTCGCCGAGGCCGAGAAGCCTTCCGAGGCCCCCGCCCTGGTCCGACGTTCGGCGAGCGTGCGCGGGCTGTCGGTACAGCCGGCGTAACACGATCGGATACCCACCCAGGCGCCAAAGACCCGCCAAAAGCAGAGAGTCACAGAAGAACGAAAACGGGACGAACGTCAGAAAAGCAGAGGAAATAGGCCGCTATCGCCCTCGTTCGCCATTGGTTCGCTGATTCACTTCAGTGCGATCGGGGCGCTCCGACGCTGGCTTCGAGGCCGCGTTCTGGCGTCCTTCTGATCACCGCTTCCCCACCGGCCGCCCACCCACCGTCAGTGTCGCCGATTGCCCGCGCTTCTTGCCACGAAACGGGTTCACCTTGGCCGGCAGCACGGCCCGCAAGACCACCGCGAGCGCTATCACCGCCGCGACCGTGACGACCCAGAATTGCCAGTCATGCACAGGGAACTTCACGACTCACCATAGCACCACACGGATTCCACGTCGTTGGTGCGAGTTCCCCAGCGTTTCAGCGAGCCCTGTCATGCGACCTGAACTTCATTTCGGCGCCTGACCGCATCCTCGAAATCTGATCCATGAGGCCGCACCGTCGGGTTGAAACGCGGAGAGTCCGGCGGCGATGGCGG
>CAZJXA010000016.1:17660-27855 GCA_964549785.1 uncultured Phycisphaeraceae bacterium
C
This sequence comes from uncultured Phycisphaeraceae bacterium, assembly GCA_964549785.1. GTDB lineage: Bacteria > Planctomycetota > Phycisphaerae > Phycisphaerales > UBA1924 > JBEIUO01. Next base: position 17,662 of record CAZJXA010000016.1, read on the forward strand.
GATGGCGGGAGCACCGGGCATGGTGGAACGATACGGGGGAGCGGTTCAAACGTCGCGCTCGCAGCGAGCCTAACGCCGGCCTTCAACGCCCGGTCGCGGGTCCAGCGCCACGTTCAGCCGTTCCCAATCAGCGAACGCGACAAACCGCGTCGAGCCGTCTGCCGCGAGCATGTTCCCCGAGTCCGCTGCGCCGTGCCACGAGGCTTCCAGCGTGGCTTCGGCGTTGCCGTCATCGCGGGTCGCGTAGTACCACCCCGCATCGGCCGTGAGCAGCAATCTGGAGGAATCTACCTGTACCTCCGACAGAAACAGCGGCCGGTTGAGCCCATCCAGCCCGGCTAGCGTCGAATTGAGCAACATCCCGTTCGCGCGATAACTCGTGCCGAACTCGCGGAAGCACGTCTCCGAACCCAGCACGCTCGCGGCGTTCTGACCCGTGTCGCGCCCGCCCCGCCGATGAATCCCCGTGTCGCTCGGGCACCGGAACATCGCTGCGAGTTCAGAGTTCTGACCCGCGTCCGCGTTCTCGGCCAAGTACCGGTTGATCGGTCGGTCCGCCGCCAATAGCGGGCGTTCATCCGGACCGACAAACTCGGCCCCGCCGTAGGACCAATCCGGGGACTCGCCGAATTGCGGAAACCGTTCCTTGTTGTCCTGCAGATAGGACGCCCAGCCGACGTTCATCTGCCGCAAGTTGGAAGCGCACACAGCGCGATACCCGCTGGCACGGGCGTGGATGAGCACCGGCAGGATCAGACTCACCAGCACCGCCACGACGCCGAGACTCACCATGAGTTCGAGAATCGAAAAGCCGCGCCGTGGGAATCTGGAAGTCACCACCGACATTCTAACCGATCCCGACCTGTGCCACAAGAGTCCAATAAGAAATTCGCAGACCTACCCCCGCGACCCGCCCAGGCTCGGTTCCCTTCGAGCGTTCCACAGGCGATTGGTCCGTCACCGCCGGAACTTCCCCTAGCGTTGATCCATGCCCTCACCGCCCGAAGCGCCCACCCGCTTCGTCATCTTCCGCCCCAAGACCCAGTTCACCCTCTCCCTCGTGGCTGGTGCGTTTCTCCTCGCCGGGTTTATCGTGGAGAGGCTCGGACAGCCTTGGGGCGAATGGCTGGTTTGGGCCAGCCTCGGCCTGGGGCTCATTTATGGTCTCGAAGCCGCCTGGGCCTCGCTCCGCAACCTCGTCTTTGACATCGACGTCCTCATGGCCGTCGGCGCGCTGCTCGCCGCGTACGTCGGACACCCCGAAGAAGGCGCGCTCCTGCTCTTCCTCTTTGTCTTCGCGGGTGCGCTCGAAGACCTCGCCACCCTGCGGGCGGAACGCGAGATCGCTTCACTGCACGCCCTCATGCCCGAGGGAGCGTTGGTGTGGCGTGAGAACGCATGGCAGACGGCCCCGGCTGAATCGCTGATCCCCGGAGACCGCATCAAGGTTCGTCCCGGCGAGCGCATCCCCGCCGACGCTCGCCTGCTCACCGGCACCACCAGCCTCGATCAATCCGCCATCACCGGAGAATCCATGCCGCGTGACGTCGGCCCCGGGGATGAACTCTTCGCCGGCACCATCAACACCGACGACGCCGTCGACGCCTCGGTGCTGCGCCCCGTCTCGGAATCCAGCCTCGCCAAAATCCTGAACCTGGTCACCGCCGCCCGCGAGGCCCGCCGCCCGGTGCAACGGTTCATCGACCGCATCAGCCAGCCCTACGCCCTCTCCGTTCTGTGCATCTCCACGGTCGTCGCGCTCGTGTGGTGGCTCGTCTTCCGCGTCCCTCTCATCGGAACCGCCCAATCTCCCGGGGCCCTCTACACCGCCATCACGCTGCTCATTGTCGCCTCGCCCTGCGCCATCATCATCGCCACCCCCGTCGCCACCCTCGCGGCCATCGCACGGGCCGCCCGGGCCGGCGTGCTGGTCAAAGGCGGCGAGGCCTTCGACCGACTCGCCAACGTCGGTGCCATGTGCTTCGACAAGACCGGCACCCTCACCCGCGGCCGCCCACGTCTTTATGAAGCCCACCCGGTCGCGTGGTCCGACGGCCCCAAACTCCTCGCGCTGGCCGCCGCCCTTGAGGCCGACTCCACCCACCCCATCGCGCACGCCGTCCGCGAAGCCGCTTCGGAACGAAACCTCCCGCCCGCAACCGTCGACGACATCAACCACACCACCGCCGCCGGGCTGGAAGGACGATTTAACGGCCGCAAAGTCCGCCTCGGTCGCTATTCGTTCGCCGAGCCCGTCATCCCCCTGTGCCTCCGCAACCGAGTGAAAGATGTCTTGGACAAGGTCCAGGACCGAGGCCACGTGGCGGTCGTCGTCGCGCTCCAAGGGACTCCAGATCCCCACCCAATTTCCGATCCCCATCCGGCCGATGGCCCCCACGTCGGTGAGGCCGCCGTCCTCATCATGGCGGACAGTGTGCGCCCCGGCGCTGAACGCCTCGTCGCCGACCTCCACGCCCTCGACATCCGGCCCGTCCGCATGCTCACCGGTGATAACGCCGTCACCGCCGCGCGGGTCGCGGAAGCCCTTCGCCTCGATGCCTTCGACGCCGACCTCCAACCCTCCGACAAGCAGCGAATCCTCGGCACCATCCGGCGCGACCTCGCACGCCAGGGCCGCACCCATCGCGGCGTCGCCCACATCGGCGACGGCATCAACGACGCCCCGGCCCTGGCCGCCGCCGACGTCGCCATCGGCATGGGCAACATCGGCACCGCGGCCGCGCTGGAATCCTCCGACATCGTGCTCTTGGCCGACGACCTCTCCCGCATCCCTTGGGCCGTCGGTCTCGCCCGCCGCACCGCCCGCACCATCACCTTCAATCTCATCTTCGCGATGAGCATCATCGTCGTCATGGCGGTTCTCACCCTCGTTGGCTCTCGCACCGGCCACCCCATCCCGCTCTCCGTTGGCGTGCTGGCGCACGAGGGCGGCACCGTTGTCGTCGTCCTCGTCTCGCTTCTTCTCCTGCGATTTCCCGACGTCCCACGGAACACACCCGCGAACAATCCCCCGTGCCCGAACTCCCCGAGGTTGAAACCGTCCGCCGTTCGCTGACCCCGCACCTCGTGGGAGAAACGATTCTCTCGGCCACGCTCTTCCGCGCCGACATCTGCGAAACCCACGACCAGCGCCCGGCGACCGACGACACACTCCTGGCCCACGCGACCATCGCCCGCATCGACCGCAAGGGCAAGCAGCTCGCGCTCATCGCGACCGATGGCCGAGTCCTCAACATTCACTTGGGAATGTCCGGGCAGGTGCTAATCCGCGACCAGCACCCCGAGGCGACCGAGAACCATGTGCACGCGTTGTGGACAACTTCCGGTTCCCGGGCCGTGATGATCTTCAAAGACCCGCGCCGCTTCGGAGGCCTCTGGACCTTTCCCACCATCGACCTCCTGAACGAGCGCCGTTGGTCCCTGCTCGGTCCCGACGCCCTGGATGCCCTTCCATCCGTCTGGGCTCCAGCGCTCCGCCGCGGCGATCGTGCCGTCAAGGCGGCCTTGCTCGATCAACGGGCCGTCGCTGGCGTCGGCAACATCTACGCCGACGAAGCCCTCTTCCGGATCGGCATCCGCCCGACGACTCGGACGAAGCGGCTTTCCATCGCCGCATCGCTGCAACTCGCCACCACCGTCCGGTCCGTCCTCGCCGAATCCGTGGCGGCCCGCGGCTCGACACTCCGGGATTATCGCGATGCAGATGGTTTCCCCGGACGTCAGCAACTAGAGCACCGCGTCTACGGCCGCTCTGGTCAAACCTGTCTCACCTGCGGTTCTCGGCTCCGCGGCGGGCAAGTGGGGCAACGCACTACGGTTTGGTGTCCTAAGTGCCAGCCCTCCCAAACGAAACATTCAGAACGTGTGAAGCTGTGAGATCCGGCTCCGACCCCAGTTGTCCACAATTTCTACCGCGGTCAAATTCAATTGAATCTGCCCTTGGGTGTCCGGAAGGGTGTCTTCTTCATAAGAAGAAGAAGTAGATCAGTCGTCGTAGCAGTAAGCGTTGTCGGTTGGTGCATAAACTCCGCGAAATCATCATAAACATTTGTAAAATATCAACTTATACGATTATCTTCGGCGTGGATAAACTGACCGCTGACCTGTCATCTCATGACGATGAAAAACGCTTCACACTAGGTTGATCGTGCACATCCCCTATTCCGGTGTTTTAAACCCGTCCGTGAGCGTCATCCAGAGCCGGTGAATCCACACGCTTTCCACAATCGGTGACGGGCCGGGCGTAAGCGCAATATTCACAGAACGTTCGGGTCACCCGCACGCCAACGGACACCCAGATCACTTCTTTTTGATCCGCGCCTCGAGGCTTCGCAGAACCGCATCAAACTCGACGTCGCCGAGCCGCTTGGCCTCCACGATCCGGTTCGCGTGCATCACCGTGGTGTGATCCCGGCCGCCGAAATAGCCGCCGATCTCTTCGAGGGAGTGCCGCGTCAATCGCCGGGCCAGGTACATGCACATCTGCCGAGGGAGCGTGATCGACCGTTGCCGGTGCTTGCTCTGGAGGTCCGTCAATTTGATCCGATAGAACTCCGTGACCGCTGAAATGATGCTCTGAATCGAGGGCTCACCGATCACCTCGCGCCCCACATCTCCCAAGGAAGCCCGCGCCAAGTCGAGATCAATCGGCCGCTTTTCGACCGTGGACTGGATGTGCAGCTTGACGATCGCGCCTTCCAGTTCCCGGATATTGGTGTCGATGCGGTTGGCGATGTACTCGGCCACCGTGTCCGGCATCGGCATGCCGCGGAGGCGGGCTTTGGTCTTGAGGATCGCGACCCGCGTCTCATAGCACGGGGCCTCGATCTTGAGCACCAGGCCCCATTTGAACCTGCTCACCAGCCGATCCTCGAGTTCCGGGATTTCTTCGGGCGGAGCGTCGGACGAGAGAATAATCTGCTTCTGGGCTTGGTACAGGCAATTGAATGTGTGAAAAAACTCTTCCTGCGTGCGGTCACGCTTGGCCAGGAAGTGGATGTCGTCGATCACCAGAACGTCCACCTCGCGGAACCGGTGCCGGAACTGGCTCATCTCGCCCGATTGAACGCTCTCGATAAATTGCGTGACAAACGCTTCGCAGGAGGTGTAATGCATCACCGGCATCGGCGTCGTCTGCGCCAATTTCAAGCAGATCGCCTGCAACAGGTGGGTTTTTCCAAGCCCCACGCCGCCGTGGATGAAAAACGGGTTGTACACACGACCGGGGTTCGCGGCGATGGCCATCGCCGCCGCGTGCGCGAACTCGTTGTTCGGCCCCACGACGAAGTGGTCGAAGGAATAGTCGGGGTTGATCAGGAACGATTGGGGACGGCCGGCGTTATGCCGCGGCATCTCGACGGGTTGGGGCCGGGGCTCCGGTGGCACGAAGGCGTGCGGCACCGACACCGTCGAATCGGTTCCTTCGCCCGGCGCTTGATTACCGAGCGATTGATCGCGTGGGGCATGACCGGGCGGACCCTTGCCCGTCAGCACCGACTCGCTCCGTTGGGCCGTCGACGACGCATCCGGACGCTGTCCTTCGGTGTCGGCACCGTGAACCCCCGAACCCGAGTCCGCCCGGGGGGGTTGAACAGGGTTCCCCGGTCGGCTGTCCGGTTTCGTCTCTACCAGATGGTTCTCCCGCGCCGGCTTCGCCTTGATAGCCGGCAGGACGGGCGTGTCCTCGGGTCCGAGAAACCGCACCGAGATGAGATGCCCCGAGATCGTCCGGGCCGCATCGTTGAACGGCTCGACGTGGGCCTGCAGGTAGTCGCGATGGAAGGCCGACGACGTGCGCAGTTGCAGGGCCCCGCTCCCGATCCCCAGCGGTTCAATCTCATCGAACCAGGCGCGGCACGTCCCCGAGTGATGAACCCGCATGTGCGCCAGCACTTGAGCCCAGAATTGCTGGTCGGAGTCGCTCATGGAACCACGCATCGGCAGGTGCGGCCTCGGTCGCGCCCGCCGGCGCTTCACTCCGCATCCTTTGAAAACGCCCGCAACCACCCACCCACGCCCGGGCTCACGATCAGCGGCCGACACGCCGCCAAATTCCGCCGTCCGCCCGGTCACCAAAAAATTCCGTCGCGACGCACAAAGTACTTCCAACGGTCTCGACTGTCAACGCGATCCCGACGGATTTCCACAAGGAAAAAAAGTACCCGCTTCAGCGTTTTACGCTTGACTTTCGGAGGCCGGTTTATCGGGTGACACGCCCGCGGCCTCCGGGCTGCGGGGCCGATGCACCGCCGGACCCCGTATCGGCAGCGGCACCCCGGCATCGATGCACTGCTGCTCGTACCGCAGCTTGTTGGTCTTGTGATCCATCAGGAAGAGAACTTTGCTCGCGAGTTTTTCCCCGGATACCTGGGTGATCCGGGTCCGGGCGTACAGCATGTCCGTCCGCCGCGAAACGTGGATGAGCACGATGTTCTGGCACTCCAGCACCCGCAGCCATTCCGCCACGTCGTCCAGGTGCATGTGCATCCCCACCTTGGCCCGCTCCTTGTGATCGGGCTCGAAGAACGTGCATTCGGTGATCACCAGTTGCGCCTTGCGGACGTCGGGCCGCACCAGGTGCGGCCCCGGCCGTGTGTCGCCCGTGTACGCGATCAGCGGAATCTCGAACGAGTTCGTGATGGGGATGCCCCGCTCCTTGAGTTCCCGCAGCTTGTCCTGCGGCAGTTCCAGGAACTCGGGCTTCAGTTTCGTCCGCTTCTCAAAGACGATGTACCCGAGAGACGGGCACGTATGCTCGGTTTCGAAGCCCTTGATGAAGATGTTGTTCTTGATCTCGTACGGCTGCTCCGGGAGGAGCGGGATCAGTTCATAGGGCGTTCGCTGCTGCTCGAGATCGACGTACCCCGACATCATCCGGTTGATGGACGACGCGATCCGGGAGTCGCACAGAATCTTCGCGACCCCCATCCCCTGAAACTTCCTCTGAGAACAGAAGTATGCGAGACCGCCGATGTGATCCATGTGCCCGTGGCTGATGGCCAGGTGCTTGGACGGCAGCATCGGCCTCGGACACGACCCCATGTCGAAGCCCAAGTCCAGTTCGGGTACCTGCAGGCACGTCGCTTCGCCCGCGACCGATTCACCGAATAACCGAAACGGCGGGAGATACAGAAACCCCATCGAGGTGTCACGGGGCGGCGGTTTGGGAATCATCGGGGGGCAACTCCGGCTCCTTCGCTGTCGCGACGGGAGGGAACGACGGGATGTGAAAAACCAACGACGACGAGCCGGATGTTACGCACCAACACGCCCACAGACGCACTTTTCCTATCGCGCAGATCGCGAGTTGATGGTCGTTTTCATCCCGGCCCGGCGTGCAACCGCCGGACACGCCGCGGCGTACGGAATGGCGACGGAGTTTCGGAATAGTTCCCGGGCGAATCTTGAAAGCCCGAGAACAACAGGTTTCAAAGAGGCCTCGGGCCTCAGTTTCCTGTCGGATGTTGAGTCCGCGTTTTGATGCCACGTTTCGCCCGATCGGTTCTCGGTCGGCGTCACACAGTCCGTGTCGTTTCTGAACATCGCGCGAGCCGAGGTCTGGTTGGGGTGTGAGTGCGACATCCCGCTTGTTCCTCTTCCATCAACCCCCGACAAGGGGTGGGGGTTGTCGGAGCGCGGGTTCAGAAACGATGCCTTCAGGGTCCGAAAACCTTGGTCGCCCGAGAGAGGTGAGTGGGGAGGAGAGGTAAGAAAGTCACGGAGAGTCCGGAGGGGCTCTCTGTGGCATTGAGTGAATGTGTGCTCCCCATCTCAAAGGGGAGGGTCGGCGGTGAGGATACTGCCTTCTCCACCCAGCTCCAGTCCCCAGCGCCTTTTCTTCCAAGCCCTCGGCCTCAATTGAAGGGCACGTCGATCGAGAAATTGAAGAGTTGCGTCTCGTCCGTCTCTTCCTTCAGGATGGGGATCGCAAAGTCAAAGGCCAGGGGGGCCTGCGAGAGCGCGGGGATGTAGATCCGGAACCCCATGCCGACGCTCACGCGGTATTCATCAAACCCCGGCTCGTCGGTCACGGTGCCCGTGTCGATAAACCCGACGATGCTCAGCAAGTCCTCGTACACCGGCTGCTCGACCTCAGCGCCCAGGAAAAACAGGAAGTTGCCGCCCACGGGGTCCGAACCGACCTCGCCAGTGTCGTTACGAACGCCCACCGGCGAAGCCCCGCGGAAGTCAAAGCCTCTGAAGTTCCGGCCACCCAAGTAGTATCGCTCGTAGAACGGAACTTCTTCGGCGTCCTGCGGAATCCACTCGGCCCGCGAGCGGATGTTCAGAACCGTCTTTCGCTCATAAAAATCCTGACGGAGCGTGTAGAACCCCATCCACTCGGCCCGCAATTTCTGAAAACTCGAATCCGCGGCGACCTGCTCAAGCCCGAACTCCGTCACCGTGCCCGAACCCGGCCGGATCGGGTCGTCCAGCGTCGAGCGGGTGATGTTCGCGCCCAGGCCCAGGAGCAACGTGTCCTCCTCGACATCGAAGTAATCGACCGGAGCATCCTCATCGATTTCATCCAGCCCCACACTCTCGATCCGCAAGGGCGTGTTCAGGTTCCACCGCGTCCCGAAGCGCCGCCCGACGGCTAGCCTCGTGCCCAGACGGTTCTCCTCGTACGCCGAATAGATCCGCTGCCGATAAAACAGGCTCGCCGAGCCCGCGTAATCCGACCCGTTGATCGTCGGGTCCGAGAGGCTGATCGAGAAGTTCCGGACCCGTGTTCCCGGCTGCGCGGTGATGTTGAACGTCTGGCCTCCGCCCCGGAAGGCGTCGCCCCCCCACAGTTCGGTCCAACTCCCGGGCGTGTCGGTGATGTCAAAGTTCCGCTGCGTGATGCTCAGCGTCGCCAGCAGCCCCGCATCGGAGTTCACCGCGCCGCCCAGGTTGATGGATCCGGTGTTGGTTTCTTCGACCTCCACCAGAACGTCCCGGTAGCCGGGGTTGGTCGGGTCTTCGGGCTGAATCGTCACCTTGGGCGGGGGTTGCAGCGAGAACAACCCGCGGTTCCGCAGACGCCGCTCGGTGTCCGCGACCGCGGTCTCGTCCAAAGGCCGCTCCGGCTGCACGCGGATCTCATGCCGCACAACATCGTCCCGCGTCAGCCGATTGCCGCGGATCCGCACCTCGCCGGTTAAAAACCGCTGGCCCTCGGTGATGACGACCACCGTATCAACGAGCGGCTCGGCGGTATCACGCATCTCCCGCTTCCGAACCTCGACATCGACGTACCCCAGTTTCCCGTACGCCTCCTCGATGAGTTTCATCGACTTCTTCATGCGGTCGTCGGAATACACATCCCCCGGCTTGACCGAGATGAGCGCCATCAACTGGTCGGCGCTGAAGACCTTGCGGTCGTCCTCCGCCGCGCTGATCCGCAGGCTCCGCAGCGTGTAGACCGAGCCCTCCTCGATGACGAACGTCAGCACCGCTTCCTTGCCGTTGGGGCTGGGGGTGATGATGCGGTCCACACGAACGTCCAGTCGGCCGCGATCCTTGTAGAACTGGATCAGCGTGCCGATGTCGTCCGAAATCACGTCCGAATCAACGGGCGCCCGCTCCAGCAGCCACGCCTCCTTCGTCTTGATCTCCGATTGCAGTTCGTCCGGGTGATAACTGTTGTTGCCTTCGAACCGGATATCCGAAACCCGCGTCCGCTCCCCCTCGCGAACCTGGAACAGCACAATCCCCGTGGCCGCAAGTTCCGTCTCATCCACCGTCACCAGCGCGTTGTAATAGCCCTTTTCCTTGTACGCCGCCTCGATTCGCCGGGAGGCCCGGTCGAGTTGGGTCGCGTCCACCGGCGTCCCTTCCAGTTGCCCCACCATGCCGATGATCACCTCGTCCGAGATCCGGCTGTTGCCGACCGACTGCACGTTCTGCACGATCGCCTGCAACGAAAGGATGTACACCAGTTCCACCCCGCCGTCGGCGAGTTGCTGCACGCGCGATTCCACACGCTTGAAGCGGCCCAGACGGTTCAGCCGGGCCACGTCCTCGGACACAAGTTCCGCCGAGAATGCCCCACCCTCGCGCAACCGCAGTTGGTTGCGGACGAGTTGCTCGATGCGCTCCGAGAACGGTACAGCATCTTCCACGTCCGCCGGGTGTTGCAACGTGACCAGCCGAACCGGCCGGCCTTGAAACGGCTCAAGTTCCGTGGCG
>CAZJXA010000017.1:0-26230 GCA_964549785.1 uncultured Phycisphaeraceae bacterium
CGGTCTTCGAAACCGAAGGTTGCAGGTTCGAGCCCTGCCCGAGACGTTGATCTTGACAGCGATTTCCGTTCGGCGGGCTTCGGGGTTTGGAGCTGCTCGATCATCCGAGCGATCATCGACCAGATCATCGGTGTGAACGACCGACGACGATGCAGAAGGCGCGAGCGGGGAGAAACCGCTCTTGTTCTCCGCCCCTTCACACGTCGCCCGCGGCGCCTTCCGAGTCCCGCGCCAGCAAGTCCGAGTAACTGCAATCGATCGCTTCGCCCAAGCACGGCCCAAACGCCGCACGCAACTCGCCCACGCAGCCCCGGGCCGCTTCGACATCGCAATCACGCGAAACCAGGGCCTCGAACTCGAGGAACCTCCCGAGTGTTTCGACCTGATCGAGGTGGATACGGGCGTTGGCGATCAGCCAGAGTTCCCGCACCTTCCGCACCACGACCCACACTGGCAAAGGCACTCTTCCAAACCGTTCGAGTGCCCGGTGCTCGGAATAGATTGTGAAATTGCTCACCTTTGCCGTGATGCGGTTCGGTCGCTCATAAAACACCCACTCCGTCGGTTCCCCCTCGGTCTCGCGTTTCTTCAGGCGGCCGTTCGGGATCCGGAAGTAGGTATCGGTCTGCCGCAATTCGCCGATCAGCGACGCCCCCATCGAGCGGCACACGTTCCGCGCCAACGGCAGGTCGCGCAACTCCGATTTGAACTCGACGTTTTGCATAGGAGCAATCCCAAGGAAGCAGGCGGCAGCGTATTCGCGGATCCGGGCCGACACGGTGTGGATCCCGATGCAAGATCCGGATTTTCGGCCCTGAGGCGTTCTTACCGCGACCCCGCGTCCTTCAACTCGTGCAAAAGCCGGGCCTCGTCCCACACCTCCACCCCGAGCTCCCGCGCCTTCTCCAACTTGCTCCCCGCCTCACTCCCCGCGACCACCACGCTCGTCTTCTTGGAGACCGATCCCGACACCTTCGCCCCCAAGGACTCCAGCAGTTCGCTCAAGGCAGTCCGTTCATAGGTTTCCAGCGTCCCGGTGATGACCATTGTCTTGCCGCTGAACCGTCCGCCGAGGGCCGCCTTCACACCTCGCTTCTCTTTGTAATCACCGGAGTCCAGCGACACCCCCAACGCAGTTAACTCGGCGAACAAGTGCTGCGCGGCCGGGCTGTTCAGGTACTCGTGAACCGTCGGCGCCGTGTCCTTCCCTAATCCCGTCTCTGGTCGATCCGCGGTCTCCACCGCATACCCCAAGGCCACCGCCTCGTCCTTCGAGAGCGACTTGGGCCGCAGATGCCGCTCGTCCGCCGTTACCAGCGTGGCGACATCCGGAAACTTGACCGCCAGCAATTTGGACGTCGTTTCGCCGACGTGCCGCATCCCCATCCCCGCCAGCAATTTCCGCATCCCCCGGCCCTTCGCGGCTTCGATCCCCGCCAGCAGATTCTCCACTTTCTTTTCACCCATCCGGTCCAGTTCCAGCAGCGCCGTCCGGTGCTCGTGCAGCCGAAAAATGTCCGCAAAACTCCGCAGCGGAATCCCGGCATCGGCAATGATGAGATCGATCGTCTTCTCCCCCAGCCCGTCGATATCCATCTGCTTCCGTCCTGCGAACCAGACCAGTTTCTCGCGAATCTGGGCAGGGCACTCCGGGTTGATGCACCGCCGCACGGTCTCCAGCGACGGAGTCTCGGCCGCCTCGGGCGGCTCCACCTCCACCGTTCCCGAACACATCGGGCAGTGGGGGGGCGGCTCAATCGGTTTGGCTCCCTTCGCCCGGCTCCTCATCTCCACGCCCACCACCTGCGGGATCACCTCGCCCGCCTTTTCGACAAACACTGTGTCGCCGATACGGATATCCGTCCGTTCGCCCTCGGTTTCCGTCGTGGCGTCCTTGATCCGCCCGTAGTTGTGCAGCGTTGCGTGTTTGACCACGGTCCCGGCCAACAACACCGGCTCCATTGTCGCTCGTGGCGTGATCTTCCCCGTTTTCCCCACCTGATGTTCGACGTTCAGCAGCCGCGTGGTTTTGCGTTCCGCCGGATACTTGTACGCGATCATCCAGCGCGGGCTCTTGGAGTTGTAACCGAGCGATTCCTGGAGCGCAAAGTCGTCGATTCGTACCACCATCCCATCCGTCGCCCAGTTGAGCCCGCGTCGCTCGTTGTCGAACGCCGTGATCGCCGCCAACGCCTCCTCGATACCCGAACACCGTTTCGCACCCGTGGAAACCGGCACCCCCATCACGCGGAGCCGTCGCTGAAAATCGCCGTGCGAACCGGCGAATGCCTCATCGGCCATCACACCCCGGCCATGGGCTACAAACGCCAACTTCCTGCGCCCCACTTCGGCCGGGTCCAGTTGCTTGAGCGCACCCGCCGCGGCGTTCCGCGGATTCATGTAGAGCTCGTCCCCCGCAGCCTCGCGCTCCAGGTTGATCCTCGCGAATTCCGTCAGCGGGAGGAAGACCTCACCCCGGATTTCGAGCACTTCTGGCGCCGAACCCGAAAGCCGCAAAGGGATCGACCGGATCGCCCGCGCCGAGTGGGTCACGTCATCCCCCCGCAAGCCGTCCCCCCGCGTAAGCGCCAACGCCAACTCGCCCGACTCATACCGCAGACTGATCGCCAGCCCGTCGATTTTGGGGTCACACACCAAGGCCGGATCATCGGTGCCGTCGTTTTCGCGGCAGTGCTTCTGCACCCGCGCAAACCACTCCCGCACACCGGACTCCGAATACGTGTTGTCGATCGACAACATCGGCAGTGTGTGCGGCAGCGTGCGGAACCCTTCGATCGCAGCTCCACCGACGCGCTTGGTCGGGCTCGCGGCGTCGGCCACCTCCGGATACTTCGCTTCCAGCGAAGCCAATTCCGCCAATTGCCGGTCAAACTCCGCGTCCGACATCACCGGAGACGCCTCCGCGTAGTATGCCGCGTTTGCCCGGTGCAGCAGCAACCGAAGGTCTTTCACACGATCCAAATCCGCTTCGCCCATGGTCGGCCATCGTACCGCGCCGCCGCACGAGTACGCTTCCCCCGCATGCCCGCACAGATCATCGACGGCGTTGCGCTCGCCAAAGACTTCCGTCGGCAGATCGCCGAACGCGCCTCTGCCATCAAGTCCCGCGGCCACGCCGTCCGCCTCGACGCCCTGCTCGTCGAATCCGGTGACAACGGTGCCCGTGTCTACGCCGAGAACCAAGCCCGCACCTGCGAAATGCTCGGCATCCAGTACAAACTCCACACCCTCGACCGCGATTCGATCTTTGACGACATCGCCGGCCGCGTGCTCCTCCTCTCCGCCAACGACGACGTCTCCGCCATCATGGTCCACCTCCCCCTGCCCGAACACGTCGATGCCTATCAGGTGCAACGCCTCATCGCCGCCGAGAAAGACGTTGAGGGCGTCAACCCCGCCAACATCGGCAACGTCGTCTACGGACGCTCCTCGCTCGCCCCCTGCACCGGCCTGGCCGTCGTCCGCATGGTCGAACACGTGTGCCGAACCGACCCGGCGTTTGGCCCGTGCGGCCAAACCCCCTCGGCACCGCTCCTCCGCGGCAAACTCGCCGTCGTCGTCGGTGCGGGCGACGTCGTCGGCAAACCCATCGCCGTCCTCCTCATGCGGCAGGAGGCCACCGTCGTTTCCTGCAACAAGTTCACCCCCGAGATCACCGAACTGGCCCGAAAAGCCGACGTCCTGGTGGCCGCGGCGGGAGTCCCGGGCCTCATCACCGCCGACATGGTCAAGCCGGGGGCAGTCGTCATCGATGTGGGCGTTAACCGAGTTCTCGGACCCGACGGCAAAAACAAAACGGTCGGGGACGTCGATTACGTCCCGGTGTCCGAAAGAGCGGGGTGGATCAGCCCGGTTCCGGGCGGCGTCGGTCCCATGACGATCGCCATGCTCCTCCTCAACGTCGTGGAGGCGTGCGGAAGAAAAGTCGGGCTGTGACCGCCACTCTCCGGGACGCATTAGCCGCTGGGTTCGCCCGTTGGACTTTGAGTTCCGGCGCCCCTTTGATTAAGTGTCTGTGAGGGCTTCACGCGTTCCGTCACACCGCCGCGAGAATCACCTCTATGGAGACGTCCATGTCGCTTCCTGTCACCACGCTCGGTCTCTTCGGAAATCTGGGCACGTGGGAATTGCTGATCATTCTTGCCATTGGCCTGCTCCTCTTCGGCCGCCGTCTTCCCGAGGTGGGCAAGAGTTTGGGCAAGGGCATTGTCGAGTTTAAGAAGGGGCTCAAGGGCATCGAGGAAGAAGTGGACACGCAGGCCACGCCTGCCGCCGCGGCCGGTCGCAACGTCCAGCAGCGCATCAATTCGGTGCCCATCAACAACCTGTCGGAAGACGACACCCGGCGCGTCAGCCGCGCCGATCCGATCGAAGTCGAACGCGACGAAACCACCCCACGCTAGTGGCGGCACGGGCATCCTGCCCGTGTCGGGTCGCATTCAGCGAATCTCAGGAATCGCCTCAAACACCACGCTATCTCTTATCAGTGCCCTTTCGCGGCAATACGCTCCCCCATGAACCTCATGGCGCTCGTGACCGCAGCGGGACGACTGGTGACCGCGCAGCCCACGGACGAACTCCCAACGCTCCGAATCGAGCGCGACAACACCAGTATCTCAGAAAGTTGCCGCATCGAGATCGATCCCGATCTCGTCATCCCCGACACCGACAGCAACGGCGTCATCCACATTACCGCCGACAACATCACGCTCGAGTTCACCGGCACGCAGCTCCGCGGCGCGCCCGACGGTACCCCGTGGGACGCGCTCACCGGCGTCGGCGTTGCCATCCGAAACCACCGCAACGTCACCATCCGGGGCGGCGAATTTTCCGGCTTCAAAGTCGCCATCGACGCGGAACACGTGGGCGGCTTCACGATTCAGGGCACCCGCTTTCACGACAACTTTCGTCAGCGGCTGAAATCAACGCCCGAGGCCGAGGATTCATCCGACTGGCTCTTCCCGCATCACGACGACAACAGGGAGTGGGCCACCAAGTGGGGCGGCGCTGTCAGCATCCGGCACGCCAACGCCGTCACCGTTTCCGGCGTGACGGTCCGCCGCGGCCAGAACGGCATCCTGCTGCACGATGTGAACGACTCCAGGCTGTTCGACAACGATGTGTCCTTCCTCTCCGGCTGGGGTATCGCCATGTTCCGGAGCAGCCGCAACATCGTGAGCCGCAATGCCGCGGACTTCTGCATCCGAGGCCACTCCGAAGGTGTCTATAACCGGGGTCAGGATTCCGCGGGTATCCTCGCCTTCGAGCAGTGTTCCGGCAACACCTTCATCGAAAACTCCGCAACCCATGGCGGCGATGGGTTCTTTGGCTTTGGTGGGCTGGAGGCGCTCGGCGACCTGCCGGCTCCGACCGGTTTCACGCACGAGCTAAAGGGATGCAACGACAACATCTTCATCGGGAATGACTTTTCCTTCGCCTCCGCGCACGGGCTCGAGATGACGTTTTCATTCGGGAACATCATCATCGACAACCAGTTCACCGGCGACGGCATCTGCGGAATCTGGGGCGGCTATTCGCAGGGAACCCGTATCAGCAGCAACACCTTCCGCGCCTGCGGCACCCACTCAAACGGGCTGGAACGGGGCGGAATCAACATCGAGCACGGGGCCAACAACCACATCGTGGACAACGTTTTCGCCGACAACCGTTGCGGCGTCCACCTGTGGTGGGATCCTCACGCGGACTTTGAAACCAAGCCCTGGGGCAAAGCCAACTACGTCGGCACGCTCGGCAACGTCATCGCCAACAACCGCTTCACCCTCACGGCCGACGGCGAAGGTGCAAAGCCTGCCGCCGTTCCAAAGCCCGTTCCCATGCTCCACCTGCGTGATCCCCGCGCCGCCACGCAAGACACACCGCCCATCCTCTTCATCGGCAACACGTTCGATCTCAGGCACGAAAACGCCCGAACCGTCGACACCGACCCGGGTGTGATGCTCCTCCAGACGGGAAATGTCCCCGCATTCGAGAAACCCGCCGCGACCGCGCAGGGCGTCACATCCCCGGTGGGCAAACGGGCGCACGGCGGCCGCGAAGCGATCATCATGAGCGAGTGGGGGCCTTGGGATTTTCAGGAACCTATGGTGCGTCGGGCCGAGGCCTCCAACGGCGGCGACCGGTGGGAAATCTTTGGCTCGGGCGTGTTGTGGACCGCCACCGACTTGGACAACCGCGAAGTAACGCAGTGGGCTGTCTCACCCTCGCCGGACAAGCCGCTGCAATTGATGGTGACCAACTCTCAGGGCTGGCGGAAGTATCGATACCGGATCTCCAACGGAGCCGGATGGGAAACGGACGTTTCGGGCACGATCTTGGGCGGCTGGTGGGATGTCCGAGCCTTCAACTGGTCTGACAACGCCGATCCTCGCACCAACCTCGAAGGGTGGCGGGCCCTCGCCGCGGATGAAGGCGTTCAGCGCACCAAGTCGGGTTCCTTGAAGCTCCGCTTCGCGCATCAGGGGCCATCCGATCTCCGGTGGGGTCACACGGAATTCGCGGCAAAGATCGGGCACGAGCGATTCGGCCTTGTCGCCTCGGCCTCGCCGCACCTTCCCGTCGGCACGTATCGCCTCACCACGCTCTCGGACGACGGCGTCCGTGTCACGGTGGATGGGGTCACCGTGATCGAGAACTGGACATGGCACGGCCCCACCAAAGACGAGGGGACGTTCGAGGTCAAGGAAGAACGCCCTGTTCCGATCGCCGTGGAATACTTCGAGATCGATGGTTTTGCCGTCCTCGACCTCGGGATCGAACCCGCGGAGTAAAAGCCCCGAAGTGCGTGCGGGCGGGTACTGAAATCCCCCTCCGCGTCGGCGAAAAACGAATCTCGCGCACGAAAACAAGCGTCCCGGGCCGGTATCTCGAAATCGTGGTACCCCCCGTCTACTATCCCGCCCAAAGCCGAGGTAGCTCAGCTGGTTAGAGCGGGACATTCATAACGTCCAGGTCGGCGGTTCGAGTCCGCCTCTCGGCATTTCGACCTTACGTGTGCTTCCGCACCTCTCCTCCTGACTCCGAAGGGGGTTCGAAGGTCTTCGGGCGAAAGGGCGCGTGATCGCGGCCGGGGGCATGCGGCAGAACCCCGGCGGCAACGCCTAGCGCACCCACCGGCGGTTCGATGATCCCGTTCACCAAGCCCGCAAAGACGAAGACCGATGAACCCGTGATCTTCGCCTTCGTCGTCTTTACGTCGAGGGCCCACCGCGACCGCGTCAACGGCAAGGTCATGAAAGACCCGCGCCTCGCCGAAATGATGGACCCCGAGTCCATGCCCTTCGACTGCAAGAAAATGATCTACGGCGGTTTCTCCGCCATCGTCGACGCGTGGAGGAGGCTCGCGTCGCTACCGCGAAGAAGCGTTGCGTCGTCCGGTTCTCGACGCAGACTTCTGCGCATTCGGCCGCCGAGCTTCACGGCTCCGGAAGGCAACATTCATCCTGCAACTCGCGATTGATCGCCACCGCCGCCACCGCCCCTTCCGCCGCCGCCACCACGACAAACTGGACGTCCTTGTCGGCATCACCCGCGAGGTACAGCCCCGGGATCTCCGTGCATTGCCGGTCCGTCGTCCGCACCCCGCCGTCCTCCTTGAAAGCGCATCCGAGAATCTGCGGCAACCCGCTTCGCTGCAACTGTCCCGTGTTGAAGAACACCGCGTCGCACGCGAGCGCTGTTCCGTCGCCGAAGACCACCCGCGTCAACCGCCCAGAGTCCCCCTCAAGGCACCGCACCGGCTCTTCACAGATCGTTACGCCCACCCGGGCCGCCTGCTCCCGCAGTTCATCCCGCGCCGGCTCTCCATCCGTGCACGCCACCACCCTCTCACTCCACGTCCGCAACGATATCGCTAGCCCCACGGCTTTATCGCCCTTGCCGTACGCCACCAGCCGCTGCCCTCGATGCTCCCACCCGTCGCAGTACGGGCAGTGATGCACGCTGACTCCATAGAACGTGTCGAACCCCTCGATAGCAGGGACACAATCGATCAGCCCGGTCGCGAGCAACAACTTCCGAGTGTTGAAGACGCTCGACTCAGCGCCGCCCCCTGCCCGCCCGGCCGCGATCTTGGCCGTCACCGCAAATGTGCCACCGGCCACCTGCCGGGCATCCGTGACCTCGCCGTCAAACAGCCGCACACCGTACTTCTCGACCTCCGCCCGGCCTTTCCGCCGCAGTTCCTCCGGCGGCGTCCCGTCGCGCGTCAGGAATCCATTCGCCCGCAACGAGCGCGCATTCCGCGGCTTCCCGGAATCAATCACCACGACGTCCCGACGGCATCGTCCGAGTACCAGCGCTGCCGACAACCCGGCCGGACCCGCTCCCACAATCACGACGTCATGCACGGTGTTCCCCTTCCTGTCGCCCCCCGGCCCCCGGCGTCGACGGAGATCGTAACGGCCCGACCCGAAGCTCCGCGATCAAGCACCGCCTTCGCGTCTCCCATTGAAATCCCGATCGAGCGTGCCCATTCGTGTAGGCTTGGGGGATGTTCGGGTCAACCGTTCCCCGAACCGACAAGTTGTTCTTGCGAGGATGCCTGCTCCGCCCGCCGCGTGTATCTTGTCTCCAGCGGCACGATCTTTACCCACCCGAGAGAACCCTGCATGGCCGAGAATATCGATCTGTTGAAGCGTCTGTGCGAAACCCCCGGCGTTCCCGGGCGTGAAGAACGCGTCCGCGCCCTCATCCAAAAAGAGGTCGCCGGGCTCTTCGATTCCACGACCACCGACGCGATGGGAAACCTCATCTGCCGCCGCGGCCCCCGCAACGCCAAGGCCGCGAAAGGGAAATCGAAGGCCCCGAAAGGCAAACAAAGCGATGAGCGTCCCCTCCGCGTCATGCTCCTCGCCCACATGGACGAAATCGGCTTCTACGTCACCGCGATCGATAAGAACGGGTTCCTCTGGATGAACGCCGCGGGCGGCTTCGACACCCGCAACCTCTTTTCCCGCCGCGTCCTCGTCTGCACCGACGGCGGCGACTTCCGAGGCGTGATGAACCCGGGCGGACGGCCGATCCACATTTCCGCCCCCAAAGACCGTGAGAAAATCCCCGAGGTCAAGGAGTTCTTCGTAGACACCGGCATGAAGGTCGAGGAAGTCAAAGAGAAGTTCCGAGTGGGCGACTTCGTCGTCATGGATGAGCCCGCCATCGAGATCGGGGGCAAAATCGTCAGCAAGGCCCTCGACAACCGCGTCGCCTGCTGGCTCGGCATCGAGAGCGTCCGCAAACTCGACGCCTCGAAGTCCGGCCACGCCTGCGAAATCGTCGTCGCCTTCACCACTCAGGAAGAAGTGGGCCTCCGCGGTGCCAAAACCGCCAGCCACTCCGTCCTCCCCGACATCGGCCTCGGCCTCGACGTCACCCTCTCCTGCGACACACCCGGCGTCCCGGATGAAGAGGCGGTCACCAAGCAGGGCGAAGGTTTCGGTCTCCACATCAAGGACTCCAGCTTCATCGCCGATCACACCCTCGTCGCCGAGATCGAGGCCCTCGCGAAAAAGCACAAAATCCCCTACCAACGCACCATCCTCGCCGCGGGCGGCCAGGATGGCGCCGCCGCCCAGCAGGCCGCGGCCGGTGCCAGGGCCGTCGGCATCGTCGTCGGAACCCGCTACATCCACTCCGTCACCGAGATGATCGACCGCAAAGACCTCCTCGCCGCCCGCGACATCCTCGCGGCGTATCTGGCGGTCGTGTAACCGCCCCTCACTCCTCGATCGACGAAGGCTGGTGCGTCGCCCGCCACTGCGTGATCGCCGCGTGATGTTCCTCGATGACCCGAAGCGCGATCCGCGTCTCGGCGACCAGCCGTGCCGACCCCGTGACGATGAATGCCACCCCCACCATCCCGCCCACCACCGTCAGCATCCGGCTGAGCGATGTCGCCCATTCCATCGTGAACGAAGCCGCTAGCGCCCCCGCCAATGCCACGCACGTCGAACCCGCGAACGATCCCGCCGCCCCGTAGAACGCCCGCAGGGCCGACACCAGCATCCGGGCCCGCCGCGCGGCGTTATTGAAGTCCCGCAGTTGCAACTGCGCAAACGGGTCCGATGTGTCCTTCAGTTTTAGCAACTCCGCGGCCGCCAGGCGGGCCCGGTCCGCGGCCCGCGCCAGCCGGGTGCCGGTGCTCAACACCAGCAACGACGACGCATTCGTCAGCACGGCCGGGGCCGCCAGAAACGTCAGGAATGCGAACGGATTGTCGGACGTCAACTCCCCCATCTGCATGTTCATTCCTTTACGGCCGGAACTTCCGGCAGCGCCGGGGTCGCCTTCCTCACCAGCAACTGGTCGATCCGGGCCCCGTCCATATCAACTACCTCAAACACCCAGCCACCCCACAGCACCGTCTCCCCCTCGTGCGGAATGTGCCCCAGCAGCCCCAGCATCAGGCCCGCGGCGGTCTTCGCGTCCGGCAGGGCCCCCATGAACTCGTGCGCCACGGCCAGCGTCGTTACCACCTCCGGAACCGGCAACCGCCCGTCGATGAGCCACGAGCCATCCGTACGCTGCCGCGCCGCCGGCGGCTTCTCCTCGCCTTTGCGCGAAAGGTCTCCCACCAGCGACTGCACCACGTCGTTGAGGGTGATCAACCCCTGTGTCCCCCCGAACTCGTCCACGACAAAAGCCACGTGCGTCTTGGTGCTCTGAAACCGGTCGAGCAGCCGCAACGCCGGCATCGTGTCGGGCACGAACACCGGCTTCTGCGCCACCGTCTTGATCTTGAATTCCGTCGTGCTCAGGAGCCCGTACGCGATCAGGTCCTTGATATGGATCACCCCGACCAGCGTGTCGATGTTGCCGCGGCAGACCGGGAAATGCGAATACGGGCTCGACCCCACCAGCACCTTGACATCCTCGCTCGACAAAGATTCATCAATCCACACGATGTCCGACCTGGGCACCATCAGCGACGCCACCGTCAGTTCACCGATACGGAACAGCCGCTGAAACAACTTATGCTCCAGCGGGTCAAAGACCCCCGTTCCCGCAGCCCGCGAGACCAGGCTCTTGACGTCGTCCTCCGAGATATCGTCCCGGTTCGGCGGCTTGATCCCCAGTATCTTGATGATCGCGTCGGTCGACAGACTCAGAAGTTTGACGGGCCACGCCGCGATCACCGACAGAAACGTCAGCGGTCGCGCGATCGTCGAGGCGATCAATTCCGGATTCGAGAGCGCGATCCGCTTCGGCACCAGTTCGCCCACCACGAGCGACAAGTAGGTGATGCACAGCACCACCACCACCAGAGATATCTTGCTCGCGTACGGGGCAACCATCGGAACCGCCTCCGTCATCCAACCTGTGAGCGTTGCCGAAATCGCCTTTTCGCCATAGGCGCCCGCAAAGATGCCAATCGCCGTGATCCCCACCTGTACCGTCGATAAAAACCTCGTCGGCTCGCGCGCCAGTGTCAGGGCTAACGCGGCACCGCCGTGCCCTTTGGCCGCCGACGCCTGAAGCCGCTGCGGACGCGACGTCATCATCGCCAGTTCCGACATCGCGAACAACGCATTGAATAGCAATAAAATCGCCAGGACCACGATCGCCAGAAGCATGAGGCATTATCGCCCCTGAAACGGCCCGAGCAGCCCGCATCGAACCGTCAAACGCGGTATTCTCCCCGCTCCGGCCCCGCCGAGCCCCCGCCCCATAAGGAATCGCTGTTGAAACTTGCGCTCCACTGGAAAATCCTCATCGGCTTGGCGCTCGGAATCGCCCTCGGGTTGGTCCTGAATCGCTTCTCCACCGACCTCCGGGCCGCCGCCGCCGACGGCCCCGGCCAGTCCGCCATCGACTTCTTCATCAGCCTTAACCGCGTCGCCGGCGAAATCTTCAAGCGCTCCCTCCAGTTCATCGCCGCCCCCATCATTCTCTTCGCCATGATCCTCGCGATCGGCTCCCTCGGTGACCTCCGCAAGTTAGGACGCATAGGCGGCCGAACCACCGCCATCTTCGCCTGCACCGCCTTCCTGAGCGCCGGGATGGGCCTCCTCCTCGTCAACATTGTCCAGCCCGGCGGCGAACGCTTCATCAGCGCCGACGCCAAGGCCAGCCTCATCGCCGGAATGTCCACCGATAACGCCGCGACCGTGCTTACCTCCGCCAAAAGCACCAAGCCGTGGGACTTGGTCCGCGACATCATGCCGACCAACCCCTTCGACGCCCTCGCCCGGGGCGACATGCTGCAGATCGTCGTCTTCGCCCTCCTCCTCGGTATTTCCCTCAGCCTCCTCCCGTGCGAACGCTCCGAACCGGTCTTCAGGTTCGTCGAGGGCCTTCACGACGCCTTCATCCTCATCGTTCGCGGCATTATGCAGCTCGCGCCCATCGGCGTCTTCTGCCTCATCACCCCCATCGTCGCCAATCTCGGCTTCCAAGTCCTCAGCTCCCTCGCTGCCTACTGCCTCACTGTCATCGTCGGCCTCGCCCTCATCCAGTTCGTCATCTACCCAAGCGTCGTGAAAATCTGCTCACCCATGCCGATCGGCACCTTCTTCCGCGGCATTGCCCAAGTCCAGATGGTCGCCTTCAGCAGTTCCAGTTCCGCCGCGACCCTCCCCGTCACCATTGAAAACGTCCGCGACAAACTCGGCGTCCCGGGTGATATCACCAGTTTCGTCTGCGCCCTGGGTGCCAAGATGAACATGGACGGCACGGCCATGATGCAGGCCATCGCCACCGTCTTCCTCGCCCAGTTCTACGGCATGGAACTCTCGATCGGCCAGCAGGTCGCCATCGTCTTCACCGCCATCGTCTCGGCCATCGGCACGCCGGGCATCCCTTCCGGCGGCATGGTGATGCTCGTCATCGTCCTCCGCAGTTTCGGCGTCCCCGCCGAAGGCATCGCCATGATCCTTGCCGTCGACCGCATCCTTGATATGTGCCGCACCGTCGTCAACGTCACCGGCGACGCTGCGGCGGCCGTGGCCGTCGCCGGAATGGAGGGCGCATTGAATCCGCCTCCCAACCCCACCTCCCAGCCACCTCGGTGATTCCATGAAAAAACCGGCTTCAAGGAAGCCGGCCAGAATGGGACGAGCCGGACTTGAACCGGCAACCCCAGCATTTTCAATGCTGTGCTCTACCAATTGAGCTATCGTCCCGACCAAACATTTCCCACTACCGTTCGTTCCCGTGCGGGGTCGTAAGCGTATCACGTCACCGTTGAGGGTCAAACCTGCCCGCCGGGTGTTCAAGAGAACCTTTTCCGACGTGTCCGAACCCCATTCCCCTCCGATTTCCTCCCTGAGCGCCGCCCTCGTCGTCGCCGGGCTCAACGTGGAATTTCGGCGCCGTACCGGCGTCTTCTCGCGTGAAACCATTCACGCCGCCATCAACGTCTCGCTTTCCGTCGCTCCCGGCGGCACACTCGCCATCGTCGGCGAGTCAGGGAGCGGAAAATCCACGGTCGCTCGCGCGATCGCAGGATTAGTCGCCGCGAGGTCGGGGACGGTCGCCATCACCGGCGTACGCGTTCCGATCAACGGCTCGTGGCGATCCACTCAACTCCGCCGTCTCGTCCAGATGGTCTTTCAGGACCCCGCCGGAAGCATGAACCCGATGCACCGCATCGAGGAAATAGTCTCCGAGCCGCTCATTGTGCACCGCCCGAATCTCACCCGCGATGAACGCCGCGTGGCGACCATCGAAGTGCTTGACCGCTGCGGGTTGCCGGCCGCCACGCTCGACCGTTACCCGCATCAGTTTTCGGGTGGCCAGAAACAACGGATCGCCCTCGCCCGCGCGATTATTCTGAAACCTCCGCTCGTCATCTGCGACGAACCCACGAGCGCGCTCGATGTCTCTATCCAAGCCCGCATGATCAACCTCCTGCGCGACCTGCAGCGGCAACTGGGGCTTGCCTACCTCTTCATCTCGCACGATCTGGCCGTGGTCCGCCAGATGGCCGACCATACCGCGGTCATGACCGCCGGCCGCATCGTCGAAACCGGCCCCACCGCGCGGATCATCGACGAACCCGCTCACGACTACACGAAACGCCTCATCGCCGCCGCCCATTAAGCGGGTGTTCGTCGCATCTGCCGTCGCGTCCAAAATCCATCACTCGCGCCAGAACTGGCCTTATCCGTCTCACCCAAACCGCCGCCCCCACACCGCGAGGTTCACCACCGGCCACGCCCAATGTGGCAACGGCGACGCCCGATCCGCCAGCACCGACATCGCCTCCGCCGAAAGGATCTCCGAAAGGAACTTCGACACACGCGTTTCCTCGATCATCCGCGTCATCGCTCCCTCAAACGGCAAGGGAAAACTCGCCTTGGTCCGCTCCACCGCCACCGCCGGAACCATTCCCGCAAACTCCCGACGCAAAATCCGTTTCGTCCGCGCTGTCGGCGGCTCCGTCGCCGAGGCCGTGAACAACTCGGCCATCGGAACCGATTCCGCCCACGCCGCCACCGCAGAGTCCGCGAACGGCGTCCGCCCTTCCACGCCCGCGAGCATCGTCATCGCGTCCAGACGCCGCAACAGTTTGTCCAAGTTCCCGCTTTGCAGCACCCGAAGATGGACCCGCAGCGGATCATCAAACGGAGCCGCCGCCGCCTCGTGAAAATCCTCGCGCAGCCCCGTCCACATCACCGCGTCACCCTCGATTCGTGCCAGCATGTCGCCGCTCAACAGCCCCGCCTTGTCTCCCGGCGCCATCCAGTGCGCACACGCCACCGCGTGCCGGGCGGCAAGCACCGCATACTCCGGCGATTGCCGGCTGACCCTGTCCTCCTCGATCCGCCGCTCAAACTCCGCCGCAGGGTCCAGTGTTCGGTCGTAGCCGCCAAAAAGTTCGTCCGCACCCTCACCCGAGAGCGTAACGACGCACCCGCTCCGCCTCAGCACCCGGGCAACTTCCAATATGGCCACTTCGTTCGGCGTCGTCAGCGGCAGTGCCGTGCGATCGACAATGTCACGCCAGTTCCGGTCAAACATGCCCTCGGTCACCACCGCCTCCGAATGCCGCGTTCCGAGCGTTCGCGCGACCGCCCGGGCCGCTTCCGCATCTCCACCGGCTTCATTCTCACCCGCCGCGAACGCGCAAAATGATCGCAAGTTTGGCTGCATCGGTGCCGCGATCGCCGCGATGATCGAACTGTCCAGTCCCCCCGAAAGCAGCGTGCATACCGGCACATCCGCCCGAAGGTGCCGTTTCACCGAGTCCGAGATAACTCCAACGGCGCCGCGATCGTCACCGCCCCTCAAGCCCGCGCCCCCCCCTGCGCCCGCCGCTTTCGGAAACCACCACCGCCGCACCCTCGCTTCCAGCTCGTGCTCCCGTGTATCCAGCCGCAGCAAATGCCCCGGAGGGAGCGAACGAACGCCCTCATACATCGTGCGGTCGCCGGTGGTGATGCGGGCCGTCGTCAAATACCCGCTCGTCGCCCCCCAGTCCGGCCCGGCGGAGCATTCTGGGTGCGCGAGGATCGGCGGAATCTCGCTCGCGAACACGAACTGGGTTCGGCCCCGCCCCCGGCCGCGCCACCAATACAGCGGCTTGATTCCCAAGGGATCGCGGGCCAGAAGCAACTCCCCCGTCCGCGAATCGAAGAACCCGAACGCGAACATCCCGCGAACCCGGTGCAGGGCTTCCACACCCCAGTGCCGAAGAGCGGCGAACAGCGTCTCGGTATCACACGCCGTCTTGAACCGTTCGCCCAGCCCCGCCAGCTCGCTCCGCAGCTCCGCGTCGTTATAAATTTCGCCGTTGTAGACCAGCGAAAACCGCCCATCCGCCGAGCGAAACGGCTGAGCACCGGAAGGCGTCGGATCGACGATCGCGAGCCGACGATGGGCGAACACCATGCACCCGTCCCGCACTGATCCGGCCCCGTCCGGCCCGCGGTGCGTCATCAGGTCGCGCATATGCACGACCCGATCGTCCGAGACGTTCACCGGACAGCCGCGGGGCGCAATGATGCCGAGAATGCCGCACACGCCCCGAGCGTATCGGAGCAATCACGCCATCAGAGCCACAACTGCACGATCATCTGCGGCTCTTTCAGTTTCCCCTGCCACTCGCCCACCGAGGTGGTCACAAACTTCACCTCATATTGCGGGTGTGCATCCAGCCACTCATTGATCTGCTGGTCGAGATACCCAAGGCTGTCGTCGCCCAGTTTGCCATGAAAACTCTTGACATGGATAGCGCCCGTTCCGGTTACGTTCGGCGTTCGCTTCCAATTCTCCTCGTGCTTGCGAGCGCCAAGCCCTTGAGAAAACGCCTGGATTTTCGGCGGCGGCGGCTCGGGCGGCAATCCGCCCATCGCCGGGCGTGGTTGGGCCGGTGCGCTCGACGCGCCGGTGACTGGAGACTCCGGAGACAACAGCAATGGCGATGCGTTCACGACGACCTCCTTGCGATCAAATTTTCTGCGGATTGAACCCGACACCCCGGGCCCTGACCCACAGCATACCCGCCGCCGCCCCATCTGCCAAACCACCCCGTCGCACCCCCCACAACGTGGACACCGTGTCGGTTCTCCTTGGGGCGGTGAGGATGGGCCGCCGAAGCGAAAGCATGCCCGCAGCCATGGAAAAATGGTGAAAATTGGCGGTCTCTGGCGGCGGTGTCCGCGGGAATGTTGGGAAGCCGGACGTGCCGGCTGGGTTTTCCACGTCGGCGTCTTGAAAAAGAGGAGTTTGACCATGCTGTCCCGCGTCCGTCGATCGGTTCAAAGTCTGACAACCCCGGCGGGTACTTGCGACGCCGCTCCCGCTCACTTGGAGCCCCTCGAAGAGCGCTGCGTTTTGGCGGCGGTGGCGTGGACTGGCGCGGTGAATAGCTCCTGGGACACGCCGGGCAACTGGAGCACCGGGTCCGTGCCGGTGGCAGTGGACGATGTGACGATCAACGTTGCGGCGAACCCGACGATCACCCTGGCGACTAACGTCGGGCGGGCGGTGCAGAGCCTGATCAGCGCTGAGAACCTCACACTCACCTCGGGCTCACTGAGTGTCGCGGGAAACGCGACGCTCTCTTCCATCGTTCAGTCGAGTGGCACCGCCGCATACAACGGCGTAACGAGCATTGCAACGGGGTCGGTATCGGGCGGCACGATGACGGGTACGGGGGCGGTCTCCATCGCGGGCGCGTTCGCGTGGTCTGGCGGGGGAATGACGGGCACAGGATCGACCGTGTTCGGCCCGGCGTCCACCGTCACGCTCACCGGCGTGGCCGATATCGCGCGCCCGTTGACATTTGCCGGGACGACGAACTGGACGGCGGGCAACCTGCCCTTCAGGACCGGTGGAAGCGTGGTGAACAGCGGGGCGTTCACGGTGGATTCCGCCGGCCTGCTCCAAGGGTTCGGCAACAGTACCGGGGCGTTCATATTCACCAACATTGGCACATTCACGAAAGCCAACACGGGACAAGTGAGGTTCATTCTGTCGAGCGGCGGCCTTGCGTTCAATAACTCGGGCGCGGTAACGGTCGGTGGCGGCACGCTCGGTTTGGATCGCGGTGGCACGCATACCGGCGACTTCGCCCTCGCGGCGGGAACAACGCTCCGGATCGCGGAAACCCAGGCGTTCGCGGCGGGCGCGGACGTCACCGGCTCGGGAACGCTCCAAGTGAGCGGGGGTGCGGCGACGTTCGACGGATTCAGATTCATCCCGAACGTGATTCAGACCGGCGGAACCTCGACCGTTAACGGCGCCATAACCATCGGCGGGGGTGAGCTCTCCGCCGGCACTTGGGCGGGTCCCGGGGCCATCAACGTCACCGGGGTGTTCTCGTGGTCCGGGGGCGGCATGAGCGGCGCGGGCGAGACGACGTTTAGCGCTTCTTCGACCGTCGCGATCACCGGGACCTGGTCCGTCGGTCGCGTAGCGACCTTCGGCGGAACGACCACTTGGACCGCGGGGAGCCTGATCATTTCGACGGGCGGCGGCGTCGTCAATACCGGAACCTTTACCGTCGATACCGCTGGTCTCCTGCAGGCATTCGGCGATGTAGCAGGCGCGTTCCAATTCACCAATTCCGGGACGTTTGTCAAATTGAACTCGGGGCAGGTCCAGTTCATCATCTCCAGCGGTGGTGTGGAGTTCAATAACACGGGGACGGTAACGGTCGGTGGCGGCACGCTCGGTTTGGATCGCGGTGGCACGCATACCGGCGACTTCGCCCTCGCGGCGGGCACGACATTTCGACTCGGAGGCGGTCACACGTTCGCGCAGGGTTCGGATATCACCGGTGCCGGGATTCTCACGGTCGACGACGGCCTCTTCGACTTCGGCGGCACCGCCAACGTCCAGTCGTTCACGATCACCAACGCTCAAACCCGGATGCACGTTTACGAAGCCACCACCTTCTCCGCCATCACCGCCGCCGGCAACGGCGTCGTGGGCGGAACCTTTACGGCAATCTTCGACAACGGCTTTGACCCCTCCAACCCCACCATCTACCTCTGGGACGCCGACGTCATCACCGCCGCCGCGATCACCGGCTCCTTCTCTTCCTTCATCGTTCCCACCACCACTCAAGGCGTCGTCAAGGCCTTCGCGACGCCCACTTCCATCGTCCTCCTGCACGACATATTTGACTTCGACGGCAACGAGTCAATCGACTCCGACGACATCAGCGCCTTCTTCCTGCTGTGGGATCAGGGCGACAACCTCGCCGATATCAACGGCGACGGAGCCGTCGACTCGAACGACATCATCGACTTCTTCGCGGGCTGGGACGCCGGCGGACGCTGAGTTAAGTTTCGGAATTGGAGTCAGCGGGCATCCACCGGTGGCGCTGGCGGCTTGGACTACCGTGCCGCCTCGGCCCGCCAGGCCACCGTTTTTTCGTGGTCGCGACCGTAGAGCGCTTGAGATCGCGCGGCGAGGTCGATGTACACCGTCTTCGCCGATTCGGGTTGGCCCCGCTCCCGCAGAAGCAGCCCGACGCATTCCAAAGCCCGTAGCGTGTCCGCATCGACACGCCCACGGATGCGTTCGAAGCGCTCCAACGATTGTCCCGCCACCGCAAACGCCTCGTCCAGCTGGGCTGCGGCCCGCAGTTGCATGACCAGTTCGAGCGAGATCGCCGGCTCGCTCGCGGGCATCCAGTTCCGTACCGCCCGGCATACACCCAGTGACTGCCGCAACATCGCGATCGCCTCCTCCGTCCGGCCCAACTTGGACAGCACGCTCGCAAGGTTGCGCCGCAACGACAGCGTTTCGGGGTGGTCGACTCCCAGCGAGGCCGACGCGATGGCGTCGGTTTCGCGGAGGTAGGCTTCGCTCTCCGACAACTTGCCGCGATTGGTGAGGCAATCTCGCGCGTAGGTGGAGCGACACCGCACGGTGGTGACGCTGCCGGGAGAGACGCGGTCAAAGACCGGGATGGCGAGCGCGTACATCGCTTCGGCGTCGTCGAGCCGGCGAACCGAGCGGTACACCCCGGCGAGCTCGAATCGGGCAAACGCGGAATCAAAGTGATCCTCGCCCTTACGGCGGACCGTCGAGGCGGCGGCGTCGCGCGTCCATTCGAGTGCTTCTTCGGCGCGGCCCTGGCGCATCAACGCGTTGCCCAAGAGAATCATCGCCCCGTCGAGATCTCTTTGTCCGCCCTTGGCCGGACCATCGGGGTCGCGCGCGAGTGAAACCGCCCGGCGCAGCGTCTCCTCCGCCCGCTGGAGTTGATTCGCCTCGATCAGGGTGTTCCCTAGTGTGAATAGCCTGTTCCAGTAGGTTTCGCTCTGCTCCCCCGCCCGGCGCCGCTCATGCTCGACGAGCCATTCGGCGTGTCGAACCGACGCGGATGGCAAATTGAGGTTGTTGTACGTCTCCGCGAGGGTTGCTCGGATCTCGGCTTCGACCTGCGGGTTGCCAGCAAGCTCGCCGTTGTCGAGCCGGACGGACGCTGCGTCCAGCACGTCTGTGAGCGTCAGCTCATAACCCTCACTCGGATTGGGATTTTTGAGGTCGATGATGCCCTTCAGGAACGCGCTCACGAGGGTCGCGTTGGCGGCCTCGGTTCGCGCGAGTGCGGCGTTCTCCGCCGACCGACCTTCGGCCTCCTGCGCGGCGCTCCGAGCGGCCAGGGATTGCACGCTGAGCCGCTCGAAACGGGCTGCTTCCAGCGATTCATACGCCGCGAAGACGCTGAGAGCGATGACCGTCGCGGCGCCGGCGGCGACCCAACCCCGGTGCCTGCCGATGGTCGTGCGGAGCACATAGACCGCGGAATCTCGCCGGGCTTCGATCGGCTGACCGCCCAGAGACCTCCGGAGGTCGGCGGACAGTTCCGCCGCGCTGCCATACCTGCGGGGGGGGGTTTTCTCCATCGCGCGGGCCGTGATGGTGTCGATGTCCCCCCGAAGCTCGCGGTCGAGTGTTCCCAGTCGGGTGGGATGATCTTCCCGGATCCGCCGCGCGGCCTCGGGAAGGGCTGCTCCGTCGATGTGGTGCGGCAGGCGGCCCGCAAAGAGTTCGTACATGATGACCCCGAGCGCGTACACGTCGGAGCGTGTGTCGGTGGCCTCGACATCGCCGCTCAACTGTTCCGGGCTCATGTACGCCAGCGTCCCGATGATGCGTCCGGACTCGGTGTTCATCGAGACCTCCGGGCCGGCTTCCTTTCCCACCGCGATCACGCGGGCCACCCCAAAGTCAAGAACCTTCGGTCCGCTCTCCTCGACAAGGATGTTTGCGGGCTTGAGGTCCCGGTGTATCACGCCGTGCTGGTGCGCATACTGGACGGCGTCGCCGATGGCGGCCATCAGCGTGAGCTTCTGGCGGTTCGTGAGCTTTCGTTCCCGTGCAAAAGCGGTGACGGGCAGCCCGCGGACCAGTTCCATTGCGAAGAACGGCTGGGTGATGCGGAA
Source organism: uncultured Phycisphaeraceae bacterium (assembly GCA_964549785.1). GTDB lineage: Bacteria > Planctomycetota > Phycisphaerae > Phycisphaerales > UBA1924 > JBEIUO01. The sequence goes on from CAZJXA010000017.1 coordinate 20,883, forward strand.
CCCGCCCGGGGTCACGAACTCCGAGACCGAAGCGCCGTAAATCGTGGCGATCCCGGGGTGCTTCAATCGTCCTAGGACTTGGATCTCGTGCTGGAAACGCCGCAAGGCTTCGCGCGAAAGCACACCTTGCCGCATTACCTTCAGAGCGACCGTGCGTTCCGGATTCGCCTGGCGAGCCTCGTAGACGATCGACATTCCGCCTTCGCCGATAACCCCGACAATCTCGTACCCACCGATGCGGTGGGGCACGGGTTGCCCTTCGACTTCAGGGTCTGCGAAAATCGGGGTGTCGAGCGGGCCGCTTCCGTCGGCGGAGTCGATCATTTCCTGAATGAAGCGTCGCAATGAATCGTCGGGGCCGCATTCGTTGCAGACGAACGCCGCACGGTCGTCCGGCGGCAGGTCCATCGCACGTTGGAAAACATCTTCCGCGAGTCTGAGCTGGGTCGTGTCCATGCAGGCGTTACTCGTCCGGGATCGCGTTCTTCAGCCGCGTGTGCAGAAAACTTCGGATAAACCGCCATTCCCGGTTGATGGTCGGCGTCGAGACGCCCATCGCCAAGGCCGTCTCCTCAACCGTCAGCCCGGCGAAATACCGCAGCATGACGATCTGACCCTTGCGCGGGTCGGCCGCCTCAAGTTCCCGGATCGCCACGTCCAGCCCCAGAACATCCGTGACGGGAGCGACGATCTCCGGCTCCAAGTCGTCGTGAAACTCGCGACGTTCGCTTCCGCCGCCGTGCTTGATGGCCGCTTTGCGCCGTGCCTGATCCACCAGGATCTGCCGCATCGCGTTGGCCGCGGCACCAAAGAAGTGCGACCGACCGTTCCAATCGTCGGCCTCACGTCCCACGAGTTTCAGGTACACCTCGTGAACCAGCGCGGTCGCCTGCAACGTGCCTCCGTGAGCCCGCCCCAACTGTGCGCGAGCCAGCGACCGCAACTCGTGATACACCAACGGCAGCAATTGATCGGCGGCCCGCGGGTCGCCCGCCGCCGCCTCCCGCATCAGTCGTGTCGCAGGGCCGGTGTTGGGCTCGGTCATGGAGATTCGCCGTTGGGAAGCGTTCAAAACCCGACGATCGCACAGTGCGAACGATTTCGTGATAGGCGTTCGGGAGATTTCTCGTACTTTCAGTGTCGCCGTTGTTTCGGATGGTTTGCCGGGAGTGTTCCCGGGTCGATTCTAACAGCGTTCGCCGCCCGAGCGGCACTGCTTCGAAAGTGAAGGATTATCCCGATGAAATCGACCCGCCAATCCAGCCTGTCCGCCGCACTTTTGACCGCCCTCGCCGCGGCGACGCCCATGCTGACCTCCGCTTTGGCTTCGGCTCAGGCTCCTCAGCCGGTCGGCACTGGGATCACGTATCAAGGGAAACTTGAGCAGGCGGGGGCTCCGGCGAACGGGCTCTTCGACCTTGAGTTCAAACTCTACAACCACCCGGTGCTGGGTGGGGTGATCGCCACGAGCACCCAAACCGGGGTGAACGTGGTCGACGGTCTTTTCAGCCGCGAGATCAATTTCGGATCAAGTTTCGATGGGGCGGCCCGATGGATCACGATCGGCGTCCGACCGAACGGCTCGGTGCAGGCGTTCACGCTCCTGAACGGTCGTCAGGAACTGACGCCCGCGCCCTACGCCGTGGGCGTGGCACTTCCGTATGTCGCGTCCTACGGCGCAACCGCGCCGCTCTTCCACCTGGTTCAGACGGGAACCGGTGACGGCATGCAGATTTCGGCGACGGGCGGCAACGCGCTCGAACTCACGACGACCGGCGGAACGGCCCTGAACGCCTCCATCTCCGGCCCCGGAACGGCTCTCTACGGTCAAACAACGGGCGGAAACTCGGTCTTTGGTTATAACCTCGGGCAGTCCGGCAACGCCGGACTGTTCCGCACTGAGAGCGTCGCCAACGACAGCGCGACCGTCAGGGTCGAATCCAACGGCACGGGCGATGGCGTTCATGCGATAAGCCGGGCCGGGCACGCCGGGCTCTTTGAGAACACCAACGTTGCCAATCTCGCGACGACGCTCCTGGTGAACAACGCTTCACCGAGCCTTGCGCTGTGGAGCAAGACCACCGGCTCGGGCGGGGCGGGTCGATTCGAGATTTCGAACCAGAGCAATTCCTCGATCGCGCTCGAGGCCAAGACCAACGGCACCGGCCTCGCTGGCCGGTTCGTGGGCAACGTCGACGTGCAGGGCGAGTTGCACGCGACCATCGGAACGGTGTTAAACCGCGCGACACCGGTGGCGTTTGGAACCTTTGGGAACAACGGACAGCTGGCGTCGTCGTCGGGGAACGTCACCGTCACCAACGTCAACGGGGTGTGGCGGATATTCGTCGTCGGCGAGGGGGATCCGAGCCTCTGGACAGTCGTCGCGTCGGTTCAATATCCCAACGCGGGCTCGAACAACGACGAGTTCTATGTTCTGCGGATCGGGGCGCCGGTCTCGGTGGCCGGCCAACCCGGGAATGGCGTCTTCTACTTGCGAGATTACTGCGTGGCAAACTGCGACGAATTTCAGACGACGCATTCACTGACGTTCATTGTCTACAAGGGCGTCTGAACCGCCGTCCGGATCGGGAAAAAAGGCCCCGGCGAACGCTCGCCGGGGCCTTTTTGCGAGTCGGCGGCCGTTGACGGTTCGGCCGCGGTTTGGGTGATGTCTCCCACACAAGGGAAGACGGATCGGACCCATCGCCGAGCCTTCAACGGACAGGTGAGCGCCCGCCCAATCAGCGATTGCGGAGCATGCCGACCGATTTGGCCGGGTTGATGACCAGTCGTGACGAGTCGCTGCCTTCCATCGGCTCGCCGCCGGCCTTGATGAGTTCGATCGTCTGAGCGACGGAGAGGGAGGGATCGAGCGCGATGAGCTTCGCGGCCAGGTTGGCGACGTTGGGGGCCGCCATCGAGGTGCCGCTGAACTTCAGTTTCTTGCCGCCGGGGATGTAACTCTCGACCTCGAAGCCGTTCGCGTACAGACCGACGCCCTGGCCGAAACTCGTGAAGTTGGTGGGCTTCCCGGCCTGATCGACCGCGCCCACGGTGATGAGGTTCGGCAGTTTGATGCCGGAGGGCACCATCTCGGAGAACTCGACGTTGTTGTCGCTGTTGCCGGCCGCGGCGATGAACAGAATCTCGGGAGCCCCGGCCATGGCCTGCTCGAGAGCGTCCTTCTGGATCTTGAAGAACTGGCGCGAAAGGGCCGCCCGCTCGGCCGCGTCCTTGCCGACGCCCTTGGTTTCGAGCGCGGACTCGATGTCGGAGCGGGAGCCGCCCCAACTCATGTTGACGACGCGGACGCCCGCCGCTTTCATATACGCGACACTGTCGGCGGCCCCTTTGGCATCGGCCTTGGCGCGTTCGAGGCTGGGGGCATCTTTCGGGATCATGCGGTAGTCGAAGGTGATGCGGGCGGCCAGCACGCGCGCGAACGGGTTGCCCTCGGCGGCGATACCGGCAACGTGGGTGCCGTGCGAGTAGTTGCCGAAGAGGCCGAGATCTTCCATGAAGGGCTTGACCTGGTCGCTCTTGAGATTCTTGAGATAGGCTTTGATCGCGGTCGCCTCGGGGCTGTCGATGTTGGCCTGAACGTCGCCGTACCCCTTCATGTGGTCGGTGACGAGCGCGAGTTCGTTCTGAAACTCGGTGGTGCCGTGGAGGAGTTCAGGGACGGGATTGGCATCGAGGTCGTAGGCGATGCCGTGGACGTCGTCGATGAAGCCGTTGTTGTCGTCGTCCTTGCCGTTGACGGTTTCGGTGGCGCTGGTCCAGAGTTGCGACGGGAAGAGGGCGGTATCGACGCCGGAATCCCAGACGCACACGACCACGGGCGTGGCCTTATCGGTTTCCTTCAGCGTCACCGAACGGGCCGCCCAGATGTCGGTTTTCGCGACCGTGTTTTCGGCGATGATCTTGGAGTAGACCGCCGCCATCTGCGGCATGATCGGGAGCAGGGTGTCCATGGTCATGCGGGTGGCGACGAGGCCACGGGCGATATCCTGGCTGACTTCGCCCTTCTGGGTTTCGATGACGGGATCGAGTTGACCCTTGATGCTGCCCATGATGAGTTCGCGGGAGATCATCTCGGCCCGGCCCTTGGAACTGATCACTTCATCGCGGACGATCTGCCACGGGAGCGCGCGGACGGCCGAATCGAGCGAAGCGCTGAACGCGGCGTCGAAGGCCTTGGGATCGGCCTTGGCGGCGGCCCGGCCATCGAAAATGGCCCGGAGCACCAAGCCCATCATCAGTTTCTTGGCCTCCTTGGATTCCACCGCGCGAGCCTTCTCGACGAAGGCCAAGGCGTCGGCCTCCCGGCCTTGGAAAACGGCGACCGCCTGGAGGGCTTGGTAGTAGGACTGCAGGGTGTTGGGGTCCTGGATGTCGTAGCCCGCGAGATCGGCCTCGAGGTCGGTGCGGACCTGGGCGACCAGTTTTTCGAACGGGTCGCCCGCGACGATGAGATCCGAGGCTTTTCCGCTGATCCGGTAGGTGTGGCGGGGAAGATCATCGACCGTGTTCACCACGACCTTCTTCGCCGGTTGGGCGAGGGCCAGCGGAGCGAGGAGGGTGGTCGCGGCAAGGCCGGCGGCGAGGAAAAGTCCGAGGGACGAGCGAAGCGAAGAGTTTTTCATGGGAGTGTTGTCTAAGGGATTCGGGCAAAATCGCAGGCGGAATCAGCGGCCCCGGGCACACGCCCAAAGGCACAAAGTACTGGTGCTGGTTAGGGTATTCGTCCGCCGCACCCTGGGCGTTACGATGCCTCCGGCGTCCTGAGCCGTCAACCCTGCGAGCGCGGCGGGGTTGTGATATTCTGCGGGCGAAGGTTGATGTGGAGGTCCCGCGTGCCGCTGCTGATTGCCGTCATCATCGAGAATTGGCATCGACGCCTGAGGGCGTACCGGACCTTTCTGAACACGTGCGATGACGAGCAAGGGGCGTTCGTTGTTCGCATGCGGGCTCGAATCCTGACGTTCCTGCTGACGCGATACGACGGCCTGGAACCAAAGGACGCCCAAGCCCCCGCCAAGCCACTGAACGCAGGGCTGTTCGCGTGGCGATTCGACGTTCGGCCGCCGGTGGAGGCTTCGGAGGATTTCCCGCCGCGGGGCGTGGAAGAGTTGCGCGAAGGACTGCGCGGAATTCAAGGGGCGGTTGAGACGGGGCGAAGCCGAAAAAAGGGCCGGTGGAAGTGGCGGGAGAGGGAGAGGGCGAGATCGCGAGTGGGATAACGGGGGGGCAAGGTGCGCAAGTGGCAGCAAGGTGCGCAACTTCGGGGAAACCTTTGCGCACCTTGATTTTGGGGTGTTTTCTGCTTGGGAAACGGGCAAGGTGCG
>CAZJXA010000018.1:0-25956 GCA_964549785.1 uncultured Phycisphaeraceae bacterium
GTGTATCGGCTGGGAAGAGGCGGGACTTGGGGGCGGGTCCGAATGTTGCGTACCAACCGCTATGAGACTCGGTGAGTTGTATCAACTTCCGATGCGTTTACGCTCGGGACGAGTCCTCGTGGATTGCGGGGGTTGAGTTGGCGTGCCGAGACAAACGGGACATTTGCGGTGGCGCGTCAGCTCAGTTGATGTTCAGTGCCCGGCGCCTTCGGGGTACGAGCAGGGAAAGGACGGCGAGGGCGGCAAGGGGGCAGGGGGCGGGGATGGTGGCGACGAACACGCGCCCGATGCCCAACGTGTCCCGGGCCCTCCCCGCGAAGGTGCGGCCGTCGCCTGAAAGAGCCCGTACTTCGGTAAGTTGCCAACCAACCGGGACCGTTGCCCCGTGGGCGTTGAGGTAGGCGTCCAAGACGCGATCCCACCCTCCTCGGTCCACACGTACGCGCGGTCCGGATTCTCCGGGCTGCTGTAGTCATAATTCCCGATGATCACCGAACCGTCGTCGCTCATCTCGTTGACGAAGCCCACCCGGGATTCATACCCCGGCAACCTTCCCAAGTACAAGGGCTCTCCGTTGTCCCAGCGGTGGCTGTCGCCGGTGACAAACCGCCCATCACCGCTCACGCCCGCGATCTCATATGAGGGCGTCCCGTCCACCTGATAGCGGCGCGTCATGCCCGTCGCCGCCGTCCACACGAAGCCCTCCCTCCGACCGAGGTCGGTCGGGTTGGTGAACCCGACCACGGTGTTGCCGTCGGCGCTGATCGAGAGGGCCCGGGTAATGACCGGATCCGGGTCGAGTTGGCCAAGAGGGATAAGCCCCCGATCCTCATCCCACAGGAACGCCTCATTCCGTTCGCGGCTCCCGCTCCCGCTGCCGCTGTAGCCCACGACGCGTCGACCGTCGGCGGACACGTCCAAACCGTTATTGAAGTGATGGCCCGCGGTCAGACGCGGGATGTTGACGTACATGCCGGACGAGTCACGGCGGAACGCCTGCTCCGTCCCTGAGTTGAAATCGAACGAGTGCCCGACCTGATACTCCGCGTTCCCCGACAATGCCACAATCGTTGTACGCGTCGGGTCGTTCGGGCCGTTCAGTCCGATGACGCTCTGCGGTGGCCCAAAGAAGCCCACGATCGGGTGGGCCATGTCGTCACCAAGCGTTACCCCGGCCACGACCTCGCCGTTGTACGACAGCCCCTCTGCCCGCAGTAATGAGTAATCCGCTGGCGGAGTAATTGTCTGGAACACCTGTCCGTCACTGAGGCCACACACAACCCCCAGCACACCCATAACAATACCTGTTTTCATCGCAATTCTCCAAGTAAGCAAATCGCCCCTCATCACCGTTCCGGTGACAAGGGGCATTGAAGACAATTACTCTTCGACTTCCACCAACGCCTCTACAAACTCAATCACGTCGTCGCCATCGATGATGCCCGACTGGTCGAAGTCCGCTGCCGGAGCCCCCTCCGACCACTCTGCCATAAAGAGTTCCGCGTCCAGCATGTCCGCCGCCCCCGAGAAATCGACGTCCGCACCCTGGCTGGTCATCGAGTCGATCATGCCGCCACCGTCTTCAGGAGGACACGGGGTAACCGAAACGGCCTCGGCGCCCGTGAAGACGTTCACCAGTTGGACGAGGTCAAACTTGGTAGTAAAGGCGGGGTCGATCACCCCGTCGCCCGTCAGGTCAGGCGCGGGCTGGGCTTCGTAGAGCAGATGAACCAGTTTGACCCGGACTCGGCCCGCGTTCACGAACGAGCGATAGGTTCCCGTCCCGGGTGTACAAGAGTGGGGGAACAGAAAGAAACGCCGCGTGGCGTCCTGCGCGTCCGGCATTCCCTGTGCGCCGGGTGTATAGAAACCGTATTGAATCGGCCCGGGTGGGCAATCGACGCACAGCGGAAGTCCGCCTTCGTACGCGATCTCCGGATGCCGATCCTGCATCCGCGGGGTTCGGGTGATATCGATCCACGCGTTGTTGTTCCAATCCCACGCGAAGACCTGACCCCGCAGGGTGGTCGCCTGCCCCGCCGCGTTCCGGCTCATCGGCATCCCCGGCGTGGCCTTCACCTCGGCTTCGATGTTCAGTTGCAACCGCGAATAGTTGCCCGATTCGACGTTCTCAAAGTCCACGATCGTCTCGCTCACCGCCGGGTACATGGTCAGGTAACCAACTCCGTTCCAGAACGGCTTCTTCGACTGGATCGTGGCCGCGTAGTGCCCCCGGGCCGCACCGGTTCCGCGGGGCAGCGTGTACCACAGGCGTTCGGGATCGTCCAACACGCCGAGCGTGTCGCCGATAAGGTGGCCGAGCCCGGGACCAAACGAAGCGACACGCGGCCCGTACACCCCGGCGTACTCCTCCGCGAAGGCCTGAAACTGCTGCACCCAGCCGGAGGGAAACGGATTGCCCGGCGTCGCGCACGTGTACACCTCCTCGAACTGACCCGTCTGCGGGTTCCACACGCGCCGCAGGAAGCACCCGCTGGCGTTGTAGGTGCTGAGGCTCTGGACGTTCACGCCCCGGAGATACGCCAGTTGGTTCCGAAAATCTTCCCGCGTAAAAGTGTCGTTGGCGACCGGCGGGATGTTCGGGTTTGCCCATGAACTCAGCGGCGGCTGGACCCAGGGCTGGAAAAACTCAAAGGCGTCACTCTCGGTGCCGATCATGCTCTCGATCGAGAGCCGATGTACCCGCATCGTGGACATCCAGCGGCTCTCTTCAGTTTCAACAGGTGTGCTCGGGTTGAAGTCATTGTCCCCCGGATCGAGTTTGAGATACACCACCGGCTGCCTTACCCGGGCCTCGTTCCACGCGGCGTAAAGAGGTGGGGCCGAAAATTCGCCGCGGCGGGTGCGGGTGGTGCTGCTCCAGTGGATCAGCACCGGCTGCCGGTTGTCCAGCAGCACGACTTCATTGGCAACCAGCGCGGGGTCCACCAGCGCCGAAGGGTGGGCACTGTGCCAACTTTCGTCGCGCATCGCCCGGCGGTCGGTCCGACGCCAGACCGGGTTCGTGGCCGCGTGGGGGCTGCGGGCCCCGTCGTTAAAGAGCCGGACCTGGTGCCAACTTAGGAGCGAGTCGGTGGCCCCGTCCGCGTTGGCAGCCTGGTAATCCGAGCACTTGACCAAAGCCCAGCGCGGATCGGCGGGGTCGTGGGCCTTGATGACGTCGTACGCGCACTCCTTCATGGCGGTCTCGATCACGCGCGAACAGATTTCGGACCACCACAGATAGGGTTTCTGATTATCGAAGGGAGCGCCCAAATAGGTCCCGAAATCGTCAGTGGGGCGAACGTGATTGACCGCCGCCGCGACCGTGCCGGGCCACCCGTACACCGTGGCCGCCTCATCCCACAGTTCCTGCCCGGTCTTGGTGAAGCCCCGGATCGGGTGGTTGGGATCGGTCCAACGTGGGTCGAGGCTTGTTCGTTCCAACAAGAAGGAGTAGTTCGCCCCACCCACCACCGCGACATGAACCTCGGTATCGAAGCGGAACTCCTTGGGGACAGGCTTCACCCAACCCAGCGGCAATTCGTCGGTGTTTGCCGGGTTCGCCCACCACGCGTCGTAGGCATCCAGGAATCCTTCCATCCACGTCGCGGCCCGGGTGATCCCCGCGTCCAGCCATGGATTGCGGTTGGGGTTGCGATCTGACGTGCTGTGACCCTGCTGAACAATCCATTCGAGCGGGTCAATTTCGATCCCGTCATCAGGGTGAAAGAGGTGCGTCGTCCCGGCAGCGCCCTCATCGCCCGCTGCAAAGTTCTGGAGCACAATGCAGATTTGGTCTTCGGCGAGGTGGCCTGAATAGAAGACGTAGTTGCGGATGAGTCCGCACACGCCCGCCGCCGTGGCTTCCGGGGTCGTCACCCACCCTTCGATCATCATCTTGAGGTTGGGGTCGGGGCTGGTGGCGAAGTAATGAAGACTGTCCCACGCGTAGACGTCCGGACGGGTCGTCTGCCCGCTCGCCTCAGGCACGTCCAGCAGACACATACCCGACCCCCCCCTAACAAACTGACCGCCAACAGCCTTCTGATCGTGCGTTTGACACCGTTCAGCCCGTCCCGCTGTTGGCAAGACCTTGTATTTCCGGTTCTGCGATGCAATCCGTTTCGCATCGGCGCTCCAGTGCGGGACTTTTCGGGTTTCAACCGCGCGGCCTCAGCACCAGAATGGCTCGAATGAACCGCACCGACCGGTACAAAGACCCACCCCGCTATTCGAGATAGCACGGGAAGCGAGTCGTCCGCGCGGGGGGTCCGAAAGATTCCGGGGCTGCTCCCGGCACGACCGTCGTAAAGGTGCGCTACGCCCCGGGAAATGCAAGGAAAGCTGAAAGATTAATTGCGCGGCGTCACGGTCCTCAGGCTGCATAGATGACCCGTCGATGCGTGAGGATGTGATGGCGCCGGAACGGGTTCAGCACGAGCTTCCGCTCCGCCAGGTCGACGTCGCGGCCCAGCATCGCGCGGAGCTGGTCGTGCATATCCACCCACGCCTCGATGCTGCGATCCGAATAGGATCCGAACGCCACGCGCACATCGGCGTCGCTCTCGGGGCGGAAGTCGTCACGAAGCACCGAGCCGAATAGGAAGAACTCCCGGACCTTCCACTTGCGGCAGAAGGCGGCGATAGCCTCGACAGGGATGGGGATGCGGGGCGTCACGTTCCTTGATTCACCATTCGGGACCGCCGGAGTAGCGGCCGTAGATGTCGGCCATGGCCTGAACCATCTCGCCGAGGGTGCAGTTGGCGAGGGCACCTTCGATGAGGGCGGGCATAACGTTCGTTTTGTGCAGACTGGTGGGGGCGGAGGACCACGGCAGGTTGGGGAACTGGGATTGGAAGACTTCGCCGCGGCAGGAGGTACGAATGGCGTTCAAGGCTTTCGTCACCCTGGCTGGGTCACGGCGGGCTTTGAAGGCGGTGAGCGTCGCGACCTGATCGACCTCGACCTGGTGAGGGATCTGGAGGATTTCGATTGGTCGGCCTTCGTCGCTCTCGTTGTAGGCGTTGACGCCGACGATGATTCGGTCACCGGCCTCGCACTCTTCGCTGAAGCGGTAGCTGGCTTCGGCGATGCCGCGCCGGAAGTAGCCGCGGTTGATGCCCGCCACGCACGAGCGGCCGTAGGTGGTACGGTGGGCGTAGGCGGGGTGATTTTCGAGCGGGGCGGCGGGGTCGATGGCTTTGAGCGAATGACGCGGGCCGCCTGTTCCCCCCACGTTGTAATCCCCCATGTCGTCGATTTCCGCGATAATTCGCAGGGCCTCGCGCTCCATGGTGTCCGTGAGTTGCTCGATAAACCACGAGCCGCCGAGCGGGTCGGCGGTGCGGGTGACGCCGGTTTCGTGGGCCAGTATCTGCTGGGTTCGGAGGGCGACGGTGACGGCCTGCTCGGTGGGGAGGCCGAGGGTCTCATCCATGCTGTCGGTGTGGAGCGACTGGCATCCGCCCAGGACCGCGGCCATGGCCTGATAGGCCACGCGGACGATGTTGTTCAGCGGTTGCTGCTCGGTGAGGGAGCAGCCGGCGGTTTGGACGTGGGTTTTCATGAACCACGAGCGTTCGTTCTTCGCGGCGTAGCGGTGACGCATAACCCGGGCCCAGATGCGGCGGGCGGCCCGGAGTTTGCAGATTTCTTCGAAGAACTCGTTGTGGCTGTTGAAGAAGAAAGAGAGGCGGGGCGCGAAACTCTCGATATCGAGGCCGCGTTCGACGCAGGCCTCGACATACTCCATGCCGTCACGCAGCGTGAAGGCGAGTTCTTGCGCGGCGGTCGAGCCGGCCTCGCGGATGTGGTAGCCGGAAATGCTGACCGAGTTCCACTTGGGGGCAAACGTGCTCTGGAACTCGATGGTATCGACGACGAGTTTGACCGACGGTTCGGGCGGGTAGATGAACTCGTTCTGAGAGTGAAACTCCTTCAGAATGTCGTTCTGGAGGGTGCCCCCCAATGTGTTCCATGGGATGTTTCGCTGGAGGGCCATGCCGAGGTACATAGCCCAGATGACGGCCGCGGGACCGTTGATAGTCTGGCTCACGGTCACGTCGCCGATCGGGATATCGGCGTAGAGGCGGTGCATGTCTTCGATGGTGTCGATGGCGACGCCGCACTTGCCGACTTCGCCCATGGAGAGCTCATCGTCGGAGTCGCGCCCCATGAGGGTTGGCAAGTCGAAGGCGGTGGAGAGGCCGGTGTTGGACTTGCCGCCCTTGGCGGCGGCGAGGAGGTACTTGAAGCGTTTGTTGGTGTCGTCGGCCGAGCCAAAGCCCGCGAACTGCCGCATGGTCCAGAGGCGGGTGCGGTAGCCCGCGGGGAAGAGGCCGCGGGTGTAGGGATAGGCACCGGGCTTGCCGTCCTGTCCGAGGTCGCGGTCGATGGTCTCGGGAGACGCCAGGGTTTGGGGTGCGGGTGAGTCGGGTGAGTAGTGCGGCTCAAGAACGAGGCCACTGATGGTGACGGCGTGATGGTCGATGGGCTTGGCGGCCGGTTTGGCGGGGGCGGCGGTGATCATGGGCGTAGTTTATGGGAGCGGGGAGCCATATCGCAAATCGCCAATAACAAACTGGGACTCGGGCGACCAGACCTGCGGGCGAGCGCTTAGAGCCAGTGCGTCTGGAGCCACGCCAGAGTTGGGGCGAGGTTGACCGTGTGTGCTTCGGTGGTGAGATAATGGAGGGTTGCGTCGCGAGCGTCGTTGAGGTTGATGGTGCGGTCCATGACGTGGTCGACGCGGTGGTAGCGGTGGTCGAGAATTTGCTTGCACTGGAAGTCGGCGACGCCCATGACGCCGTTGATCATGATGTTGACAAGAGGCTTGGCCCACTGGCCCCAGCCCCAGTTGTGAGAGTCGCCCTTGATGTAGCGGTCTTCGCAGCCGGTGGAGAACGAGAGCAGGACGATGTTGGAGAGGTTCTGGTTACCCGAGCGGGGGTCCAGGGCCGCCGCGAGGGCGGCCATGCTGGGGTTGTTGGCGACCACGCCGCCATCGATGTAACCCTGGTAGGAGGGGAAGTAGGTCGGGGCTGCGCTGGTGCGCATTGCTACGTCGACGACCAGTTCAGCGCCGTCGGAATCGGGGCCCGGGACGTTGTGAAAGAACTTGGGCTTCCAGGTGCGGCGTCCCTGTTCGGGCGAAAAGTCGAGGTCGAAGGTGGGGATGAGCACGCGCTTGGAAAGGCCGCTGAGGGGTGTCGTGCCGAACTCGGTGGTGAGGACTTTCTTCAGGTTCTTGTTGGAGTGGTCGGCGCCGGTCGCGTTGCCGAAGTCGCGGATGTTGTCCCAGATCGAGTCGTCGAAGATCTTCTTGGCGTGCGTGCGGTAGAGGTCGGCGAGTTGGGCGGGGGAGCGGTTGTGGGCGAGGCCGAGCGCGATGATCCCGCCGGTGGAGGTTCCGGCGATCAGGTCAACCGAGGCGAGCAAGCCAGGGAACTGGGCGGCGATGCGTTCGAGCAGGACGGCGGTAAAGAGCCCGCCGATGCCGCCGCCGTCGAAGGTGAGGATTTTGAAGGGCATGGGAGGTCCAGATGGCAGATGGGCAGATAGGTAAATAAGCGGAGATGCAGAGATGCAGGGAAGCAGGAATGCGGGGGGTAATGCGGGGGGGTGTTTCGGTCAATCGGGCGGGGTGAAGGTGGTGCGCGGGGTGTTGAAGATGACGTCGAACGGGCTGGCGCGGGCGGCTTCGGAATCGCTCAGGAAGTTGGCCTTGGGGTCGTAGGCACCCTTGTCGTCCACGGCGTTGGCGCCGTAGGAATAGAGGATATAGGAACGACCGAACTCGTCGGGCGTGTCGAGGCGTCGGTAGCCGAATGGTGTCCCGGTGAAGGCGTCGGTGGGAACGGCGGGAATGAATTCCGGGGCGAGTGCATCGAGCGAGGCCGGGTAGCCGTCGTTTTTTGCCCGGTAGAGTTCGATGACCAGCATCAGGCGCGTGCCATCGATGAGCGGCGCGAGCGTGGAATCGGCTTGGACGGCCCTGTCTAGGGCGGGAATGATGGTGGCGAGGGCCGGGTAGCGGCGCTGGTCGGCCTCGTCAAACGAGGCCGAAATACTTCCCAAAGCGCGGCGGACGGCGATGGGCTTGCGGGCGTGGGCGATCATGGCGTCATACAACTCGTTGGCGCGGGTCACGTTCTCTTTTTTGCCGGGGACCGCGAAGCCAACCACGTTCATCAACTTGGAGGCTCCCAGCGACGCGGCGATGGCGGTGGGATTGACACCCCGGAACTTGTCAACTTCCGTCTGGATCATTCGTCCGTCGCCGTCGCCGTCGTCGGAGAACGATCTTTGGATCATGTCGAGGGCGAAGGCACGCTCTCCCTCCAGGCACATATCAAAGGGTGGCCAGACCGTCTGGCGATCGAGCGATTCGAGGAGCGCGGTAAGGGTGGCGGCGGAGAGACGGCGCTCGGTGAGCGCAGCGCGAAGATCGCCCGAGGCTTTGGTAAACACCGCGAGGGCGAGCAGACGTGAGATGACGATCGGAACGGCGGCGGCGGCCCGGGCGACCCCGAGGGAGGAATCGAATGCGCGAACGATTTCGGGTTCGTTTCCGTCGCTCGTGGCGCGGGCGATGCGGGCCCCGTTGTAGCGGGCGAAGGCCCGCACCTTGCCGAGTTCTGGGAGGAGGAGGGAGAAGAGAACTTGGTTTCCGACCGCCGCGACGATGGGGCGGGCGAAGGCGGGTTCGGCGGCGATACGGTCCAGGGCGTCGGGGACCCCGCTCTTGGCCAGGCGGTCCATGAGAGCGGTGGTGTTGGCGACCGCCGGGGCCGGGACTCCGAGTTGCTCCATGGCGGCAAAGTCGTAGGGGAAGTTGATGGTTCGCGGCCAGTCGGCGGGCTTGGAGCCCTCCGGAAACTCCTTCCGGAAGGCCTGCTCTTCCAGGGTGAACAGCGCGGCGGTCTCGACGAGGGATTGAAATGCGGCGGCTCCGTCGTGACCCTTGGGCTGATGGATCGCGATGAGTTCTTCAATGCGGACCGCGCCGGCGATGCCGGTGCCGGGCTTGGCGGTGAAGGCCCAGACGACCATGTAGCCGAGCCAGACGACGAGCATCGCGACGATGGTGAGGACGCCGAAACAGCCGATTTTGAGAGTGCCCCACTGTTTCTTTGTGGCCATGGCGTTTTCCGAGACTGAACTTGGTTATTTGGGCGGGTCGTACACGGGGCGAGGGGTGTTGAAGATGAAGTCGGAGGTGGTGTTGCGGGCTGTCTCTGATTCGCTGAACGCTTGGAAGTCTTCGTATACACCGCCATCGTCTCGAAGGTTGCTGCCGAGTGAGTAGAGGAGGTAATCGCGGCCGTGCTCGTCGGGGCTCGACAGTCGTTTGTAGACGAAGGGGGTTCCGGTCCAAGGGTCGAGGGGGACCGCGGCGATGAAGTCTGGAGCAAATTCCTCGAGGGACTTTGGGAGGACTTTTCGGGTGGCGCGGAAGCGTTCGATCGCGAGCATGAGGCGGGTGCCGGCGACGATGGTTTGCATCTCGGCATCGTTTTCAATAAACTTGATTGTGGCGGAACTGGTGATTGCCAAGATTGGATAATGCTGCGCATCGATCGGGGTGAATTCGGGGGAGTGATGAGCTTCACGCCGCGCACTTGCGGGAGTGCCGCTGAACTGGGCGAGGGTGGCAAGCATTATCTCAAGGCGAATGAGACTCTCTTTTTTTGTCGGATACTTGAATCCGAGGATGTTCACGATCCGCGAGTCCGACACGCCGGACATCCACACCGGAATTTCGATGGCGTCCGGAATGAGCGACTGGATTGGCACGCTGTTGAGCACCAAGCGTCCGTCCCCGGATTTGTCGTCGGAATAGCAATTGTGGATAAGGTCTTCGGAATCGGCACGCAGATTTGCGAGATAGATTTCGATGGGCGGCCATGAAGCGTGCTGGTCGAGCAAGCGTTGGCAGGTGGCCAGCGATTCAGGAGAAAAGTCGTGTCCGACCAATGCAGTGCGCAGCTCGTTCGTGGATCGGGCCATGAGCGACACGGCCACCAAGCGTGCGATCAACGTCGGTTGGCCGGCAACCGCGTGCGCGAGGCGCGCGGTGGAGTTGAACACCCTGACCATCTCCTTCTCGTCCTTCGAATCCAAAGCGACGGCGAATCGGCCTGTGTTGTACCGAGAGATCTGGCGAATGTGTCCTAATGAGATCATGGTGGCAGGATTGCCCCAGTGCTCCTGCAGAGGAAAAGCAAAGGGCTCTGCATCAGAAACTTGGTCGAGCGTGTTGGCCAAGCCCGCGTCATCGAGATCAGCGAGGAAGCTCGTTGTGCGAGACCGCACCACTTCTGGTGCACCGACGAGCATCAAGGCATCAAAGTCGAACGGATAGACGGTCCCACGCGGCCAATCAGGCGGGGCTTCGTCAAAGGGGTAGGCGATGAAGAGCTTTCGCTCAAGCGATTTATAGAGGGAGAGGGACTCGGAGAGTACTTTCACGCCCACGGCGTCGCGAGGGTCTTGCGCATAGTTTTCGGCTTGCCATTCTTTGAATCGCTTGGTGCCGGGTTTGCCGGTGCCTGGTTCGGCGGAAAACGCCCACATGAAGGCGGTTCCCAAGAGCATGGCGAAAAATGCCAGTGACGTGATGGGATCGATGAACCCGCAGCGGACTTTGCAACGGTTGAAGGGTGGAGTCATGTTCAGATCGGTGCCTATTCGAGTTCAGAGGCAGCATTGCTCGGATCGCAATTACCGCTTGTTTCGCGGGTTACGCGCACGCTTAAGCGCGATTGCAATCTTGTCGACCGTTGCGACGCTGGCGGTGTGTTTTCCGGTTTCGAGGCGGCAAATGGTTTCCTCGCGAACACCCGCGAGCTTGGCGAGTTCATTTTGTGACAGCCCCGCATTCACGCGTTCCGTGATGAGTTTGCGAGCGAGAGAAGCCCGGCCGTACTCGATCGCGGGGTAGTTGCCTTCCGCATCGGGCGTCGGCAGCGGGGGCAAGTTGCCGATCTTTGCGAGGCTCGTGAGCCGATCAAATTCTTCTCGCGAAACGATCACATAATCCGCACCGCCCAGACTGATGTTTGCCTTGTCCATCTTCCACCTCATTCGTCGTAAAACCCGTCCCGATGACCGATCTTGATCACTGTGACCACCCGTTCGTTGCCCTCAATCTCCACGATGAACTGAACTCGCCGGTGCGGATGTGGAATTGCCCTGCAAGGCCCCCGCGAAGCGGTTTTGCTCCGCTGACCTCGGGCCATTTGTCAAGCCGCTTAAAAACCGCCAACACTCGGGCGTGAATGTTGCTCGGCAACGCTTCAAGAGCGTGAGCTGCTGCCTGATTGATGCGCACTGTGGCCACACGGCCATTCTAATGGCACTTGCGGTTCGTGTCAACCCACACGCTGGCGGTTGACATTCGGCACGCGAAATGGGCGGCTGAACGGTCTCGGCTATTTCTGCGGGTATTCGAAGACGCCGTGGCCGGATTTGTCGCCGCAGCGTCCGGCCGCCACCAACTGCTTCAGGAGCGGGCAAGGACGGTACTTGTCTTCGCCGAGTTCCCGGTGCAGGACATTCAGGATGTTGACGCAGGTGTCGAGCCCGATAAAGTCGGCCAGTCGCAGGGGCCCCATGGGGAAGTTGCAGCCGAGTTTCATGATTTCATCGAGGTGCGCGGGTTCGGCGACGCCCTCCATCCAAGCGAAGAAGGCTTCGTTGATCATGGGCATCAGCACCCGGTTGCTCACGAACCCCGGGCGGTCGTTGGCGGGGATGGCGGTCTTGCCCATGACCTTGGCGAGCGCGATGACGCGGTCGGTGGTTTCTTTGGTGGTTTGCAGGCCCCTCACCACCTCCACCAGTTTCATCACCGGGACGGGGTTGAAGAAGTGCATGCCGATGACGCGGCCCGCGGCGGGGCCGGTGGCTGCGGCGATCTCGGTGATGCTGATGGAACTGGTGTTGCTGGCGAGAATCTGGTTGTGACTGAACATCTTGGCGAGGTTGGTGAAGAGTTCGCATTTGATCTTGGCGTCTTCAACAATGGCCTCGATGACAAAGTCGGCGCCTTTGAGCATGTCGATGGCCGAGACGTACGTCAGATGGTGGAGCGCAGCGTCCATCTGCTGCTGAGTCATGCGGGCCTTCTCGACCTCGCGGGCAAGCCGTTTGCGATGGCCGTCTTCGCAGCGTTGCAGGGCCTGGCCGGAGGCGTCACATACGAGGACCTTAAAGCCGGAACACGCGGCGACCTGGGCGATTCCTCCGCCCATCTGACCCGCTCCGATAATCGCGATGGTTCTGATGTCAGGCATGGGGGCAGGATATCAGGAAGTAGCCGAGTGGGCGAGCGGCTTTGAGTCGCCGGGTCAAATCAAGGGGCACCGAGCCGCCGCGACGTCATTTCTTCTCTTTTTCGGCCCGTTTGCGTTTGAGTTCGGCGTCGATGAAGTCGGCGATCTCGCCACGAAGGACGGCCTCGTAGTTGGTGTTTTCATGACCGGTGCGGTGGTCTTTCACTCGGTTGTCGTAGAAGACGTAACTGCGGATCTGGGTTCCCCAGCCTCGTTCGAGGCTGCCGCCCTGGGCCGCGGCGATGTCTTTCTCGCGCTGATCTTCCGCGATCTGCTCCAGTTTGGCCTGCAGGATGGACATCGCCTGCTTGCGGTTCTGGGGTTGATCGCGGTACGTGCTCGCCACGATCATGATGCCGGTCGGTTTGTGAACGAGCCGGATGGCGGTGGCAACTTTGTTGACGTTCTGGCCGCCGGGGCCGCTGGCGCGGACGAACGGCGTGATTTCCAGGTCTTTGTCGGGGATGGTGACGTCGAGTTCATCAAACTCGGGCGTGACCTCCACGGTGCAGAAACTGGTCTGACGCTTGCCTTGGGCGTTGAAGGGGCTGACGCGGGCGAGGCGGTGGCTGCCGCGCTCGCACGAGAGGTAGCCGAATGCGAACGGACCCTTGACGTGGAGAGTCACCATGTCGAGGCCGACCTCGGGGCCGAAGCCCTTGTCGACTTCCTCGATCTGGAAGTCCATCTTCTCACAATAGAAGATGTACATCCGAAAGAGCATCTCGCACCAGTCCTGGGCCTCGGTGCCGCCGACGCCGGCCGAGATGGTGAGGAAGCAGTTTTTGGCGTCGTGCTTGCCGGCGAGGAGGGATTGGAGTTCAACCTTCTCCATGCGGGGGAGGAGGGTGAAGAGGGCCTCATCGGCCTCGGCAAGCAGGTCTTTGTCGCTCGACTCCCTGGCCATGTCGTAGGCGAGTCGGGCCTCGTCAAAGTCCTTGATAAGTTTGGTGAGCGGGTCGATCATCGCGGAGAGGGCTTTTTTCTCCGAAACGACCTTCTTGGCCTTTTCCTGGCTGTTCCAGAACCCCTCGGACCCCATCTGTGCCTCGACTTCGAGGAGTCGGGCGGCTTTGGCCGGGTAGTTAAAGAGAGTCGCGGATCGTCAAGATCCGCGCCTCAAGATCGGCGATGATGGATTGGTGGGAATCAAAGTGCATGGGGGACTGTAAATGCCAAATAGCAAATGGCAAATCGCGGAGGGCAAATCGCGGGGGGCGAATCGCCAACCGGGCCATAAAACGCGCGGGCCTGCGCCGGAACGGGCCTTCGGGTCCGTCTTACTGGTGTCTCGGGGCCTTTTTCTTGGAGACTTGCGATGAACACGGGATGGAACCGGCGGGCGGGTGTATATGGCGTGGGGGTGGCGGTGGCGTTGGTTCTGACGCTCGCTGCGGGAACGGCTTGCGGCCAAAAAAACGCGAGTGTGACCGCTGGCGAAGCGGTCGAGGCCCGACGGCAGCAAAGGATGCGCGAGGCCGCCCAGGCCGAGCGGTATGCGGAACGCGTGACGGCGGGAGCGCTGCATCCGGTCGTGAACGTGCACTTCCCCGGCGGGACGCTGGCGGAGTATGTGGACATGCTCCGCGCAACCGCGGGTGCTGGAAAAGCCAACATCGTGATCAGCGGGGAGATTGTCGGCAAACCGGTGCCGCCCATGGCGCTCACGAACCCATCGCTGCGGACCGCGGTTCATGGCCGGCTCCGCAGGGTGACTCGGCGACTGAAGAGTTCCGGGGAGCGGGAGAACGACACGTGACACCGACTGGAATGAGTGACCGGGCTTCCATCAAAGCCGCGATGCTGGCGCGGTTTGAATCGCACCACACGAACGGCGGCGGGCTGCACGCGGAAGGCGATTAGGGGCATGCGGGACAGTCATCGTGTTGATCGCGGTGGGCGCGGCGGCCTTGATGGGGCGTCGGGGCCCAGGACCCGTCGTGGAAGTGGCCCCAGTTCCTGAAATTCCGGCAGGAATAACGGAAACATCTGCGGACGTTTCGCGCCCGTTGTGCCGCGTGACGGCCGTCGAGACCGATGCGGGGATCATCGAGCGGTTGCAGGGACCGATAGGGATCGGGACGCGGATGATCGATGATGGCGAACTGCTGGCGTCGCTCCACGAGCGGTGCGGGGCGGCCGGATTTATCCTGATGGAAGCGGGAGGGACTCTCGGGGCCAAGGTGTTGGCGGCGTGCGACGAGATACCGGCGGATGCTCGCGTTTCGGGTGCGATGAGTTGCCGGGGGCGTATTCTGAGTTGTGCAAACAACGGAAACGCAACCGCCGCCACCATTTTCGGGCTCCACCCGCTCGCTGACTTCCGGGTATCTGTTGGCGACCGCGGTCGCGATCATCCTGTTGCTCTCGCTGCTGTGCCTGATTCTCATCATCGGGCTCCGACGGTCGAGGCGGCGACGGGGCGAAGTGGAGCGCCCCAATTCCAAGACGGTGTATGTCGACGCCTGGGCCGAGGCGGGCCGACGCGCCGCGGGCGACCCGCCGAAGGCTTCCGACCCCAATCAGGAGACCCGCACCGGGCTGGCCCGGCCGGGTGGTTCGATCGGGTCGCGGCCGGTGGCGCTGGTGACCGGAGGGGCCCGGCGGGTGGGGTTGGCAACCGCCAACGCGCTGGCGCGGGCCGGCTGCGACGTGGTGATCACCTACCGATCGAGCGAGGCCGAGGCGATGGCGGCGGTGGAATTGTTCAAGTCGCACGGGGTGTCGGCGTCGGCGGTGCCGGTCGACCTTGCGGACACCGAGAGCGTGGCGATGTTCGCCCGAGCCCTCGCGGCCCAACTGCCGCGGCTGGATGTACTGGTTCACAACGCCTCGCTCTATGAGCCGAGCGAACTGGACGGTCCGATCGAGATGGAGGCCCAGCGGCACTGGCGGGTGAACGCACTGGCACCCCTGGTGCTGACGGCCGCCTTCAAGGATCATCTGTCCGCGTCCACGATGCCCGGAGGCGGCGCGGTGGTGGCGATGCTGGATATCCACGCCTTGGGGAGGCCGCGGAAGGACTTCACGGCGTACGCGATGTCGAAGGCGGCGCTGGCGGAGATGGTGCGGAGTTTGGCCCGCGACCTGGCACCGGCGGTGCGGGTGAATGGCGTCGCCCCCGGGGTGGTGGCGTGGCCGGAATCGGGGCCCGAATCGGACGAGGCGGCCCAGAAAAAGTATGTGCGGCGGATCCCTCTTGGCCGGCCGGGGACGCCCGACGAGGCGGCGGAGGTGGTGCGCTGGCTGGCGCTGGACGCGACGTACATCACCGGCGAGATCGTGCGGATCGACGGTGGACGGTGGTTGACGTGAGCGACCAATGGGCAGATAGGAAGATCAGCAAACAAGAGAAGGCAGAGGGCGAGCCCGCGATCACGCCTTGACAACTCTCGCGCGAACCTCCGGAACATTCTTCATCGCGTCGCGCGTGTCGACGATCAGGCGGGCGTGGCGAGCAACGAGGGAGTAATCGACCAGTTTGTGGTCGGTCACGATGAGCACCGCATCGGCGGCTTCCAGAACTTCGCGGTCCAACGGAACCGATGCGAGGTCCACGGGCGCATACCGGCGCATCTCCGGGAACTTGGGGACGTGCGGGTCGTGATACGACACCGCCGCCCGCCGCTCGAAGAGAATCTTGACAATCTCCGCGGCCGGGGTTTCGCGGATGTCGTCGATATCGGGCTTGTACGCGATCCCGAGGATCAGAATCTTCGCTCCCTTAAGAGCCCGCCCGGATTCGTTCAACGCTTCGGCCAGCCGATCCACCACATACCGCGGCATGCGGTGGTTGATCTCGCCGGCGAGTTCGATGAACCGGGTGCTGTGCCCGA
The DNA here is from genome assembly GCA_964549785.1 of uncultured Phycisphaeraceae bacterium. GTDB lineage: Bacteria > Planctomycetota > Phycisphaerae > Phycisphaerales > UBA1924 > JBEIUO01. The sequence goes on from CAZJXA010000018.1 coordinate 16,176, forward strand.
ACTCCTTGGCTTTGTATGTCAGGTAGAACGGGTCGATGGGGATGCAGTGGCCGCCCAGGCCGGGGCCGGGATAGAACGGCTGGAAGCCGAAGGGCTTGGTGCTGGCCGCGCGGATGACCTGCCAGATGTCGATACCCATGTCGGCGAGAACCGGCTTGAGTTCGTTAACGAGGGCGATGTTCACGCACCGGTAGATGTTCTCCAGCAGTTTGGCGGCCTCGGCCACTTCCGGCGATTCGACCGCGATGACGTTCTCGATCGCCGCGGAATACAGCGCTGTGGCGACGGCGGTGGAGGCGGCGTCGATCCCCCCCACCAGCCGCGGGATGGTCCGGGTTTCGAACCCCTGCATCCCGGGTGCTTCGCGCTCCGGGCTGAAGGCGAGGAAGAAATCGGTCCCGCAGCGGAGCCCGGTCGCTTCCAATCGGGGCAGGCATATTTCGCGTGTTGTGCCCGGATAACTTGTGGATTCGAGCGAGACGACCTGACCCGGACGCAGGATCGACGCCACCATCTCGGTGGATTTTTCGACGTACGAAAGGTCCGGATCCTGGTGCTTGCCCAGCGGGGTCGGCACGCACAGCACGATTGCATCGCACTCGCCGAGCGGCCCGGGTTCGCTGGTGGGGGTGAAGCGGTTGGAGGCGGCGAGCAGTTCGGTGAGGTCGGAGCCCAGGTGTTTGAGATAGGGCCTCCCGGCCTTGAGAAGTTCAATCTTCTCGTGGTCGATGTCGAAGCCGACCACACGGAAGCCGGCGGTGTGCATGGCCCGCACCAGCGGCAGGCCGACATAGCCCAGGCCGACAACACCGACGGTTGCCGCGCGACCAGAAAACTTCTTTATCAACGTGGTCGCGTGTTCGTTCATCAGTGGGTGCAGGGTAACCTCGTTCAAGAGAGGCCGGTGCGCTCAGGGTTCGAGGCGGGCGGCACCGGAGCATTCTGTCGGCAGGAATCCCATCTATCGTCACAACGAATGACGCCGGAACTGACCGTCTCTGGGATGCTGATCAAGCCGCGCAGCGAAGGCGGCATCGAACTGGGTGAAGGAACGATCCGGATCAAAGGAGACCGCATCGTTTCAATAGACGCACGGATGACGAGCCGTCCCGACCTTGGTGGGCCGGGGTATCTGATCTCCCCCGGGTTTGTCGATGCCCATCTGCACCTCCCGCAGTTCGATTCCATCGGCGTCGCGGGGCTCGAACTGCTTGACTGGCTTGAAACTGTCATCTTTCCGGCCGAAGCCCGCTGGGGGGATACAGGGTTTGCGCGCGAGATGTCCCGGCGAGTCGGCCATCAACTTCTTCGGGCCGGCACAACCTCGATCGCGGCCTACGCCACCAGCCACGCTGCGGCGACCCAGGCGGCCGCCGATGTATTGGGCGGGTTAGGATTTTCCGGGCATGTGGGCCACGTGCTCATGGACCAGAACGGCCCGTCAAACTTGCTGGTGGAGGCGGACAAAGCCATCGCTGACTGCCGCGGCCTTCTCGCGGCGGGCCGTGTGCAGCCTTCGATCAATCCCCGTTTCGCCGTGGCGTGTTCTATGGAACTCATGCAGGCCGCGGCCGGGCTGGCGGGCGATACCGGTTGGCGCATCCAGACACACCTCGCTGAGACGATTGCCGAGATCGAGACCGTGCGACGGATTTATGGGATGGGGTATGTTGAAACCTATGACCGGGCGGGGCTGCTCCGGGCCGGAGCGCTCTTTGCCCACGGAATCCATCTCTCGGCCGACGACCGTTCGCGCCTCGAGGGTCGCGGATGCATCATCGCCCACTGCCCGACGGCCAATCGGTTTCTCAGGGCCGGTTCGATGAATTGGGACGCGACGGCGGCGTCGGGGGTTCGGGTTGCGCTGGGGAGCGACGTGGCGGGAGGCCCGGATCGCTGCATGGTCCGCGTGGCGCGGGGGATGCTGGAGAATTCCGGAGGTGGAACCGGCCCCACCAAGACCGGCCCCGACCGGACCGGCCCCACGGCGATGGCCGGTCGGGCTTGGTGGCACATTACCCGCGGCAACGCCGAATGTTTGGGTGTTCCCGACGTCGGACGTCTGGAAGTCGGCGCGCGGGCTGACATTCTTGTACTTCAGCCCGATCTAAGCCTCGCCCTTGCGGACCCGCTGGGGACCGTGATTCATGGGTGGGATGATCGGTGGCTTCAGGCGGTCATCATCGGAGGTCGCCGATACTCACTGACGGACCCGCGGCCCGACCATCCGCCGACGCCGCCGGAATTGCGGTATCCTCCCGGCTTCAACGCGGGGACGGCGGCCCCCACGCCCCCGACCCCGCCGCCAATTTCAAGCCCTGACCCATTGCCAGAACGAGGAAATGCCTGATGAGCGATGCGCTGTACGTGAAACCGGTCGATCCTGAGCGCCCTGAAATCTTCGGGCACCCGGCCGGACTTTTCACCCTCTTCTTCGCCGAGATGTGGGAACGCTTCTCCTACTACGGCATGCGGGCGCTGCTGATTTTCTATATGACAAAGGGGTTCCTCGGCTACGGCGACAAGCGCGCGTACGCCGTCTACGGGGCGTACACGGCGTTGGTGTACGCGACGCCGTTCATCGGCGGAATGTTGGCCGACCGATTGCTGGGTTCGCGGAAAGCGGTGGTGCTGGGCGGAATGTTGATGGCCGCCGGCCATCTCCTGATGACCTGGCAGAGCGATATCGGTTTCTTCGGAGCGTTGGCCCTGCTGATCGTGGGCAACGGGTTCTTCAAGCCGAATATCTCGACGATGGTGGGCGGCCTGTACCCGAAGGGGAGCCCCAAGCGCGACAGCGGGTTCACGATCTTCTACATGGGGATCAATCTCGGTGCGGCCCTCGCCCCGCTCCTGTGCGGCTACGTCGGAGAAACCTTCGGTTGGCACTATGGCTTCGGCCTTGCCACGATCGGCATGTTGATCGGTCTGGCGGTCTTTGTCGCCCCGCGCGGCCTGACGATGGCGCTCATCGTGCTGGGGGCCCTGGCCGCCGCGGGCAGCATGGTGTGGTTCGGTTGGTCCGACAAGTTCATGCTCTCGGTCAACGCCCCGGTTGCCGTCGCCCTCATCATCTCGGCGTTTGTTGCCGCAGCTGCGGTCGGCAAGGGGGGTCTGCCCGACGACGTCGGACGCGCGCCCGCTTCGGCCGCCAACAACCCCGCGGGCCAGTGGATGGTCTACGGCGGCGTGTTGGTGGCGGTGCCCGCGATCGCGTTCATGGTGTACAGGAGCGGCATCGCATCGATCGTCCTCTCCGTGTTCGGCGTGATCGCGTTGGGGATCATCCTGTTCGAGGCCTTCCGAGGCACCAAGATCGAGCGTGAACGCCTCTTTGTGGTCCTCACGATGATGTTTTTCTCGATGCTCTTCTGGGCCTTCTTCGAGCAGGCCGGCAGCAGCGTCAACAATTTCACCGATCGAAACGTTGATCGCTCGCGGGTGGTCGCCGAAGCCTCGCGGACGATCTCGGCGTCGGACGCTGGCCAGACCATCACGTTCGAGCCGACGCAGGCCCAGTTGGGATATCCCATGCCCGCCGGTCCCGGCCTCATCAAGGCCCCCATCGAGGGCACCATCAGCAAAGTCTTTGTCGAATCCGGTGCCGATGTCGCAGAGGCGAGCGAGATGATCGCCATCGTCGCCAAAGACGACGGCAAGGAGAAGACCTTCACGCTTAACTCGCTCGACGCCGCTTCCACGGGGGGGGCGATCGCGTGGAGCGATAACATCATCGCCGGCACCGCCGTAACGGCCGATCAAGACCTGGGAACCATCGACGGCGTTCGGCTCTTCACGATTGACCGGCTCGATGAGTTGCGTACGTCGGCCCGCGAGGCCGCAGACGCCGCGAAGGATGCGGCCCCTGATTCGCCCGCCGATCCGAACGCTCCAAGGCCCGCCACGGTCGATCCCAAGCCGTCGGTCACCTGGACTCTGCAACCGGAGCACGCGGGGATGACCATCGGCGGTAAAGAAACACCCGCCTCGGTTTTTCAGGCGGTCAACCCCATCTGCATCCTCACCTTTGGTCTCGCGTTTTCGGCCTTGTGGGGATTCCTCGGCAAACGAAAGATGGAGCCCAGCACGGCGGTCAAGTTTGGCTTCGGCCTGTTCCAACTGGGCCTCGGATTCGCCGCCTTCTGGTGGGGAGCCCAACAGTCCGACTCCCGCGGCATGACCTCGATGATCTGGCTCATTCTCGGCTACACCCTTCACACCACGGGCGAACTGTGCCTTTCGCCGGTCGGTCTCTCGATGGTCACGCGCCTGTCCCCGGTTCGCATCGTCAGCACCGTGATGGGAGGCTGGTTCCTGGCGACGGCGTTCTCCAATCTCCTTGCTGCGGTCATCGCCCAGTTGACCGGAGGCGAACACGGCGACGGCGACGCCGGCACGCTCCCCCCGCCCATCGAGTCGGTCAATGTCTACGGCGACGTCTTCGGCCAGATCGCCATCTACGCCTGCGCGGCGGCCGTGCTGGTGTGGCTCCTGTCGCCGATCCTCAAGAAATGGGAACACCGCGAAGTCGCGGACGATGGAGCGGTGGCCCCGCCCGGGCACTGACGAATGGCGGATTGGACCGTCGAGCGCGTCGTCTCCCTGGCCCCCGATGCGGCTTCCGCATCGGCCGGGCAGGGGTTGGCGTCCCTCAAGAAGTGGACGGGTGTGGGCCGCAGCGAGCGGGCGTTATGGGGGCTGTGCCAGGGCTCGGGCAAGGATCCGTACCAGGCCCGGGTGGACCTCTCAGAACCCGCCTTCAAGTGCAGTTGCCCCAGCCGCAAGTTTCCGTGCAAGCACGGACTGGGCCTGATGCTGCTGTTCGCAAAGGACGCCGCGACCTTCAAGATCGGAAGCGAGCCCGGTTGGGTCGCCGACTGGCTGGCGACCCGGAGCGAAAAGGCGGAAAAGAAAGCGGAGAAGGCCCAGGCCGCCGCGGACAAACCGGTGGACGTGGAGGCCCAGGCCAGGCGGGCCGCCCAGCGCGAGGCCCGCGTGACGGATGGCGTCGCGTCGTGCCGGGTGTGGCTCGATGACGTCGTGAAACGGGGCTTGGCGGCGGCCCAAGTTGAGGACTCCTCCTCGTGGGAGCGAACCGCGGCCCGCATGGTGGATGCCCAGGCTCCGGGGTTGGCGGGCATGGTGCGGCGCATACCCGCGATGATCGCCTCGGGGCCCGGGTGGGAAGTCCGGACCCTGGCTTTTCTAGGGCGGATCCATTTGCTCTTGTGCGCCGCTGAACAACTCGCCGCGCTGCCGCCTGATTTGGCCGGCGATGTTCGGGTCGCGCTGGGGTGGAATCAGCCCAAGGAAGAGGTGCTGGCAGGCCCGCGTGTTAAAGACCGGTGGGCCACCGTGGCCCAGATTGTTGAGGACGAGGAACGCCTGAAGGTCCGTCGAACGTGGCTCGTTGGCAAAGCGACCGGGCAGCGGGCGTTAATACTGGATTTCGCGGCCGGACTGGCCCCCCTCGTCGCATCCCTCGTGGCCGGGTTCGAGTTTGATGGCGAGGTCGCTTTCTACCCCGGTCGGGCTCCGTTGCGGGCCTTGATCGCGGAGCGGGGCGAGGCCAGAGCACTGGCGACGGAGTTGGGGACCGCTGCGGACGCGTCGATCGAAGCGGGCTTGCGGCGGTTCGCCGTGTGCCTGGCGGCTAACCCGTGGACGGCGCGGTGGCCGATGGCCCTGGCGGGGGTACGCCTTATCCAAGATGGCGGCGCGGGGGGGCCATGGTGCCTGGCCGATTCGGACGGGGCGGCGTTGCCCTTGCGGCCTTCATTCTGCGGCGGGCTGGGGCTGTGGAAGTTGCTCTCCGTCAGCGGCGGCGGCCCGATGACGGTGCTGGCGGAATGGGACGGGGAGTATGCGCAGCCCCTCAGTGCGCTCACGGGGGACGCCTATCACGACGTAGCACCGAGGTGGGCGGCTTGAGCGAGGCGCTCTCGCCACCGTTGCACCTGCGGGCCCTCGCGGCCTCGGCCGTGATCGGCAGCGGTCGAAGCGGGGGCGGCACGGTGACACCTCAGCAGTTGCTGACGCAGGCTGCGGCGAGCGGGCTGCGGGCGCGGGCGGGCCGCAAGGCGGGGGTGTTCAGCGGAGGCATTGTCCTGTGCCCGCCCGAATCGCAGCCTGTGGCGGGCGGGCCGATGATGGCGACCCTGCTTCGCTTGATGGGTGACCCGGATGCAGCGCTCATCGACGAATGGGCCGGGTTGGCGAAAGCCAAGGGAGTGCGGGTGGCGGAGGCCACGGTTCCGGCGGTGCTCGATTGGTGGTCGCGCCAGCCGCACCGGTCGGACGTCGTCTTCGAGGTGCTGGGGGTCCGCGCCGGCTGGCTGGCCTCGCTGAACCCGGCGTGGCGGAAGCCGGTCGCGGGGGGCGAGATTCCCGCGAATGGGGACGACGTGTGGCAGACCGGAACGCCCCCAGAACGCACGGCTCTCTTGACCACGGTGCGGAGTCAGGACCCAAGGCGGGCGTTGGCATTGGTGCAGGCAACCTGGAAGAACGATGGTGCCGATGAGCGCCGTCGATTCGTCGAGGTTCTGCGGGTCGGACTCTCGATGGACGATGAGCCCTTCTTGGAGGCCGCGCTCGACGACAAAAGCAAGCTGGTGCGGCGGGCAGCGGCGGAATCGCTCGGGCCGCTGAACGGGTCGCGGTTCAAAGCCCGGATGAACGAGCGTGCCCGGGCGATGATTGGCGTCACGCGTAAGGGCGCGGCGACCCGAATCACGCTCACGCCTCCATCAGAGATCGACCCATCGTGGGAGCGCGACGACGTTGACCCGATGGCCAAGACGGCCGGCAAGCGGGCCTACTGGCTGAAGACCGTCCTGGGCGCTGCCGACCTCTCGGTGTTGACGGACGTTTCGGGGCTGGATGCCGCGGGCGTCATCAAGGCTCTGCGCGACGACGACTACTTCGATGATGCCCTCGCGGCCATCATTCAGGCCGTGCAGGTTTCGAAAGAACCGGCATGGATTTCGGCCGTGGCGACGGCCTCTCTGGGACGGATAAAGAAGGACACGGGGGTCTTCTTTCAGTTGTTCGGGATTCTTGCCGGACCCGAAAGCGAGGCGTTCGCGCTGGACGTTCTCGGCAACGATCGGTTCGCGCCGGAGGAACGCTGGGCCCTCTTGGGCACCCTCGAACACGCGTGGTCGGAGTCATTCTCCGTGGCTGCTCTCAAAATGTTGCTCGAACAGAAGGTTTCGAAGAACGTGCACATGCTCTACAACCTGGTTTCGCAGGTGGCGAACGTGGTTGCTCCCGCCGCTGCGAGTTTCTTCGAGGAAACGGTGCGGGCAATGTTCACCGACGAGCCAACGGATAGTTTCAAGAAAAGCATCGACCGTGTCCGCCTGCGGGCCGACATGCACAAGGAGTTTGCATCGTGAGCAAGACAGCGGCAGCGACAGGACCGGCAGCGCCCGCGAAATCGGCGGCACTTCGTGAGACCGCGGAACGGCAGTTCTCCTCGGAACTGAGTGCGCTGGCCAAGGTTGACGACCGCGAGAAGCCGCCGAAGTGGAAACTTTCGCCGTGGGCCGTCGTGACGTACCTCATGGGCGGCACGCTGAAGGACGGCACGGTCATCACGCCCAAGTATGTCGGGAACCACCGCTTGATCGAGATCGCGGTGGCCACGCTCGTGACGGACCGGGCCTTGCTCCTTCTTGGTGTTCCCGGAACCGCGAAGAGTTGGGTGAGCGAGCACCTCGCGGCGGCCATCAGCGGTGATTCGACGCTGATGGTGCAAGGAACGGCGGGCACGCCGGAAGAGGCCGTGCGGTACGGCTGGAATTACGCGCTGCTCCTGGCCAAAGGCCCGTCGCGCGAGGCCCTCGTCCACAGCCCGGTGATGCGCGGCATGACACAGGGCTCGATCGTGCGGGTCGAGGAACTCACGCGGGTGCCGAGCGATGTGCAGGATTCGCTGATCACCATCCTCTCGGAGAAGACGCTGCCGATCCCGGAATTGAACGACGAGGTGCGGGCGGTAAAGGGGTTCAACATCATCGCGACGGCCAACGACCGCGACAAGGGAGTGAACGAACTCTCCAGCGCGCTCAAGAGGCGATTCAACACGGTGGTGCTGCCGGTGCCCGAGTCGATGGAAGATGAAGTGCAGATCGTGCAGCGGCGCGTGGTGCAGATGGGCCGGGCCCTCGAACTGCCGAGCGAGACGCCCGCGATCGAGGAGATCCGGCGGGTGGTCACCGTCTTCCGCGAGCTCCGCGAGGGGAAAACCACCGACGGCAAGAGCAAACTCAAGCAGCCCTCGAGTTCGCTCAGCACGGCCGAGGCGATCAGCGTCATCACAAGCGGCATCGCGTTGGCGACCCACTTCGGCGACGGCACGCTGAAAGCCGCGGACGTCGCCAGCGGCATGATGGGGGCGATCATCAAAGACCCGGTTCAAGACCGCGTCGTAATGCAGGAGTACCTCGAAACGGTCGTCAAAGAGCGCGACGGCTGGAAGGACCTGTACCGGGCCTGCAAGGAAGTCTTGTGATTCTGTCCGAGCCTGATCTCGCGTACTGCGCATGGCTCGGCGCCGTGCTGGAGCGGCTTCGCCGGGGCGAGGACGGATTTCCGCACGATCCTGAGAAGGCGATGACAAATCAAGTTACGGTCGATGACGATCAGAAGCGTTCTTGCTATCGCCGTGGACCGGGCGTGCAGAGGGAACCGCTTGGCAAGACTTATGCCCAGCAAAAGTGTCCGGAAATCTTGACGCCGATCTACACAGAAATCATGGCCTGTGTGCGAGGATCGCATTGGGAAAACGAGTTCCGGGGCACGCTGCTCGTTGCGCCTTGGCCGCTTCCCGAGGTCGTCCTCGATGATCTGCTGGCGCGGGACATCCAAACCGACGCGATCGGTCACCTTTGGCTCTCTGATTCGAAACTCTGGTCGCTCGCCGATCGAGTCAGCGAGGCCCTTCTTACTCTTGCCAAGCGCCGCTACGCCGGCCCGGCATACGACGAGCATCAACTGGAAGAAGTCTTACACGCATTTCCAGTCCACGAATGGATGCTCCGGTCTCTCGCCACGATGGAGCCATCGTGCCAGGCCAGGGCCGCTGTCGTCGCGAAGTACATCCGAGCGCTGCCCAACCCACAAGGTCTGTTGAAGGGTCGTCCCGATTTGATCGTGGAAGCTTGGAGGCTCGGTGGCTGAGCTGGCCCTTCATGTTCTGGGCATCCGTCATCACGGCCCGGGCTCTGCCCGCATGGTGCAGCGTGCCCTCAAGCACCTGAAGCCCGACGCCGTGCTGATCGAAGGGCCGCCGGACGCCGCCGAGATGATCGGGCTCGCGGGGCACAAGGGCATGAAGCCGCCGGTGGCCCTCTTGGTCTACGAACCCGATGCCCCGAGCGAAGCCGTCTACTACCCCTTCGCCACGTTCTCCCCCGAGTGGCAGGCGATCCAGTTCGCGGCCACCGGCCGGAGCAAGACCTCCATCCAAGTGAGGTTCATCGATCTGCCGCAGTCACTCCGCCCGCGCCGCGCGGTGCCGTTGGTCGAGCCGGCTCCCAAAGCGCCGGCGGATGCGGAAGAGGGCGATGCAGCGACGGCCGAACGCCCGCCCGCCGACCCCGACCCGCTCAACGCCCTCGCCCTCGCCGCGGGCTATGCCGACGGCGAGGTGTGGTGGAACCGCCTGATCGAGGAACGCCGCGGCGAGGAAGACCCCACCGGCTCCTTCGACGCCATTCGCGAGGCCATGGCCTCGGCCCGCAAGGAACTTGGGCACACACGCCACGACCCGCAA
>CAZJXA010000019.1:0-8861 GCA_964549785.1 uncultured Phycisphaeraceae bacterium
CGGCGGCGGCCCCACCGCCATCAACCGGCAGCACGAGAAAGGCCGCCTGACGGCCCGCGAGCGCATCGCTCTGCTCATCGACAAAGACTCGTTCTTCCAGGAATACGGCCTCTGGTGCGCCTTCGAGATGTACAAGGAATTCGGCGGTGCTCCCGCGGCGGGCGTGGTCACCGGGGTCGGCCGAGTTCATGGGCACCCGCACATGATCATCGCGAACGATGCCACCGTGAAGGCCGGCGCGTTCTTCCCGATGACCTGCAAGAAGATCATCCGCGCGCAAACCATCGCCATGATGGCCCGCCTGCCGTTGATCTATCTCGTCGATAGCGCCGGGGTCTTTCTGCCTCTCCAGGAGGACGTCTTCCCCGATACTGACGACTTCGGGCGCATCTTCCGCAACAACGCGGTGATCTCAGCGCGCGGGATTCCGCAGATCGCCGCGATCATGGGCTTCTGCGTGGCGGGCGGCGGGTATTTGCCGGTGCTGTGCGACACGCTCCTGATGACCGAGGGGAGCGGGCTGTACCTGGCGGGGCCTGCGCTGGTGAAGGCGGCGATCGGTCAGGAGGTGACGGACGAGGAACTCGGCGGAGCGGCAATGCACGCGGCGGTGAGCGGGACGATTGACTTCCGGGAGAAGGACGACGAGGCGTGCCTGCGAAAAATACGCGAACTGCTCGGAAAGTACGGTGACCTGTCACCGATCCCCGCGGCCCTTCACGATGCATACTTCGTGGTCGACCCCGCGGCCGACGGCACGGTAACGGCCGCCTTCCGCCCCGCCGAGGACATGTACACGGTCTTCACCGACAAGCCGGGCACGCAATATGACGTCGGCGACATCATCGCCTGCCTTGTCGACACTCGGGCAGCGCCCAACGCCGAAGGTCATGAGTCGCTTGTCCCGGACTTTGATGAGTACAAGGCCGACTATGGGCAGTCGATCGTGTGCGGGTATGCCAACGTAGGTCGGCACGCGTGCGGCATTGTTGCCAATCAGAAGAAACTGGTGCAGCGGACGCTGGCGGGTGGCAAGGCGGGGCCGACGAAGGCGGTGCAGATGCCGGGCGTGATTTATGACGATTCGGCGGCGAAGGCGGCGCGGTTCATCATGGATTGCAACCAGCGCAAGATTCCCATCATCTTCATCCACGATACCACCGGCTTCATGGTCGGCCGCGACAGCGAACAAGGGGGCATCATCCGCGCCGGTGCCAAAATGGTCAACGCCATGGCCAACTGCATCGTCCCGAAGCTCGTGCTCATCACCGGCGGCAGTTACGGCGCGGGGAACTACGCGATGTGCGGACGGGCCTTTGACCCGTTCGTCACGTTGGCGTGGCCCGGTTCCAAATGCGCCGTCATGGGGGCCAACCAGGCCACGGGCGTCCTCACCACCATCGAGGAAGCCAGCCGCAAACGCAAGGGCGAAACCATCGACCCCGAAACCCACAGGCAGATCACCGCCGCCATCCACGCGGGGTACACGCAGCAAGCCGACATCCGCCACGGCGCAGCCCGTGGCTGGCTCGACCGCATCATCGCGCCCCATAACACCCGCGCGGAACTCATCGCCGCATTGGAAGCCGCCAATGCCAGGTGGGATTACGCGCAGGAGTTCAAGACGGGGGTCATTCAGACGTGACGATGCTTGTCCATCTCACTGATGAGCGATCGTCAGCCTCCGTGCGTCGTTCCGGACTGAAGGGCGCTGAGCACACAATCCGGGGCCAAGCGGGCAATTGCCCCGTCCCCCACGCCGTATCCGCGATGCCCGTCCTTCCCAACTATTTCGCGAGTCATCAGTGGCTCCGCGAACTCAAACGCAGCGGCATGCGCACCATCGCCGCAGTGCAATTCCGCCTTCGCTCCGATGCACTCGTCTGGGTCGGCGAATACAACGGCGAGCACCGCAATGTCCCGCCAGGGCCACGCCGCCAGCCTTGTTATGCACGAACCCGATGCCCGCGGCTGGCAGATCATTGTCCCCTACAACGTTCCATCGAAGGCCATCCACGCCGTCCGCGAGGTCCCGCCGGTTATGGGCTGGCGTTACTTCCCCAACAGCCATGTCGAGGGGCCGTGGAAGTGCCTGTGCGAATACTGCCTCAGCGGAGTGGCAGGCGGTATCAAATCCAGGAAACGTGCGGTACGCTTGAGCCGTAAAATCGGCGCCGAGCAGCTCAATATCGAACGGGATGCCGCCGCTTTCCTCAACGTGCGTAAGCGACGATAAACAACCCGGGCGACGATGATCGAAATGTTTCTTTCCTCCGTCATGTTCCGAAGGAATCAACCGATGTTCGACCGGCTCTTCCGCAGCAACAAGCCCGCCGGCAATGGGCTCCACCGCGATGGCCTGCCATGGCATTGCGTCACAGAACTCTCCAACCCCTTCCGCCTCAACGTCTGTGCCCCCTGATGCATCTGAAACCCGCCAACCGCAAACCCACCTCGTTCCGCCGCATCGTCCGGGCTCTTTGGCTCAAGGGCTTCACCCCCGGTCTCCTGGTGGTCGCGTATGGCTTCCATTCATCGTTCATCTGGTGGTTGTGGCAGTTGCCCGGTAGCGCCCCGCCCATCCGCGGCAGCATCGGCCGCGGCGTCATCATGACGGTGTGGGGCAATGGCTTCATGGGCAAGTCCTGGACACTTGGATATCTCATAAACCCCGATGGCTCCCCAAAGCCCGGCGTCGTCGGCAGCCTGATCACGCCCTCCCCGGACTTTATCGGACCGCTCATGGATTGGGACATCGTCTTCCAATCGGGATTCAAAGTTCCGATTGTCTACATCGGCGCTCTCATGCTTGGCGTCGCGGCAGCCGTCCGTCTTCGCGCCCATTATGCCCCGGTCCCCGGCGCGTGCCCGAAGTGCGGCCATGACGTTCAAGACCTTCCCAAATGCCCGGAGTGCGGCCGGAAGGCCGACAATGCAAGGGTGGCGGATCAGGGCCCTCATGGCACATGAGCCCCTCCACCTCGAATGGACTTCCGATCGAACACTCCGCGCAGCGTGCAACGGAGTCCTCCCCTCCGCGCTCCGCGCCTGGCTCAGCGGACGGCCCGTGCGCATCCATCCAGCTGCGATCAACACCGCCTTCACGCTGCACGCCGCCCAATTCACCTTTCCGGCCGCGCTCGTGGCCACCGCCGAGGCTCGGGCCGCCATCGTCGCCCAAGCAACTGCGTTCTTGATGGCAACCGGCCCAATCGCCTCCACTCCTGCGACCACGGTCGATATCCCCATTTGCTACGACGCCGAGTTCGCCCCGGACCTTCCGGCCCTGGCGGTCCGCACCCGCCTCTCGCCTACTGATCTCGCGCTCCTGCATTCACGAAGTGAATACACCGCTGACTTCCTCGGCTTCTCGCCGGGCTTCGCCTACCTCTCCGGTCTTCCCGGCCCGCTCCACGTTCCCCGGCGCGATTCGCCTCGTCCCCGCATCGAGCCCGGCAGCGTGGCCCTCGCCGGCTCCCAGTGCGCCGTCTATCCCTCCGCCACTCCCGGCGGCTGGAACATCATCGGCCGCACTCCGCTCCGCATCTTCGATGCTCACCGCCAACACGCCTGCCTCATCCCGCCCCTCGCCACCGTGCGCTTCACACCCATCGATCGAACGACCTTCGATGCCCTCTCGGTTGCGCCTCAATCCACGCCGCCCATTCACCCCGCCGGCCCTCATCTCACCATTCACAGCCCGGGAGCATTCGCGCTCGTTCAGGATCTCGGGCGGCCCAATCTCGGCGTGCTGGGCATCCCACAGGGCGGCGCCCTCGACCCGTGCAGCCATGCCGCCGCCAACCTCGCGGCAGGCAACCCACACGACTCCGCCACCATCGAGTTCATCGGCGGTGGTCTCTCCTTCTCGCCTTCGGACGACTGCCGCATCGGCTTCTCGCCCACCATCCCGACCGTCCTCACGCGCAAGGCCGCCGGCGAAGTTTCCGAGCAGACCGCCCGCACGCTTGATCTCAGGGCCGGCGACACCGTCTCGGTCCGCTCCCTTCCCACCCGCTGCGGATACCTCGCGGTTGAACGCGGTCTCGACGTCCCGTTCGTCCTTGGCAGCCGCTCGACCGCGCTCAAGGCGGGCTTCGGCGGTTTTGACGGCCGCGCACTCAACAAGGGGGACCGCATTCCGATTGCTCCCCGCAATGGCACGCCGCTCCGATTTCACGCCGTCCCGCGCGCCGCCAGCCCGCGCCAGGTCTTCCGCATCACACCGGGCTTTCACGCCGGCCTGCTTGATCGTGACACGCTGGCACGGCTGTTTGCCACCATCTACCGCATCTCTTTGACGTCCGACCGCGCGGGGGTGCGGCTTGAAGGACCTTCGCTCCCGCACCGGCACGCCCAACTCCCCAGCGAACCCACCACTCCCGGCGCAGTGCAACTCCCGCCCGATGGCCAACCGATCATCCTCGGGCCCGACGGCCCGGTGACCGGCGGATACCCCATCGTCGGCGTCGTTATCGAGGCGGACCTTTGCCACGTCGGGCAACTTTCCCCCGGCGACTACCTCCGCTTCGAACTCGTCTCGCTCGACGATGCCTGGGATATCGCTAGCGAGGCACCCTTCTCATGACCTCGCAGCCGCGCATCTTGCTCAATTGTGACTTGGGCGAATCCGCCGACGCCCTCGCCTCCGGGCGCGATGCTGCGCTCGCGGCCCACGCGGACATCATCAACATCGCCTGCGGCGGCCATGCCGGCGACGATTCCTCGATGCGACACTTCCTCGCGCTCTCGGCTCAACTTGGGGTCGCGGCGGCCGCCCATCCATCGTTCCCCGACCGGGAAGGCTTCGGCCGGCGAGAGATCGCACTCTCTTTCTCGGACCTCGCGCTCGCGCTGCAGCGGCAACTCGGCGCCCTCCACGCCGCCGCCGCCGCGACCGGCGTTCAGGTCGCCTTCATCAAGCCGCACGGGGCCCTCTACCACGCCGTCGGTCGCGACCCCGCCATCGCCGACGCCTTTTCGGTCGCCTGCGGAAGCATCTTTCCCGATACGCCCCTCATCCTGCAAGCGGGGGCCGCCACAATCGCGGACCTTCGGCGGGCCGGCCGGCGCGTCCTTGCCGAAGCCTTCGCCGACCGCGTCTATGAGCCCAACGGATCCCTCCGCGACCGACGGCTCCCGGGGGCGCTGATCCACGACCCGGCAGCGGTGAAAGTCCACGTCGCTGCGCTGCTCGCGTCCACCCTGGCTTTCCAAACCCTTTGTATCCATTCCGACACACCCGCAGCGCTCGCCTGCATGGCCGCGGCCCGCGAGGCGATCGGTTCGGCTGGCGGATTGAACGGTCAGAACCCAGGAGCCTGACCGAAGCCCGGTATCATCGAGCCCTCTCCATGTCGAACCTCGTCCGCATCACCGATGTCTCACCCCGCGACGGCCTTCAGAACGAGTCCGGAGTGATCGCGACCGTCGACAAGGTCCGCCTCATCGACCTGCTCTGCGCCGCCGGAGTCGATGAGATCGAAATCACGAGTTTCGTCAGCCCCAAGTGGGTGCCGCAACTGGCGGACTCGGCCGATGTGGTTCGTGCGGTGCTCGGAACTTCGCCCGAATCCGGTGTTAAAGTCCGACCCGCGCTCAGCGTGCTGGTTCCCAACGAGAAGGGGCGGGCAAGCCTCTACGCGTTGGAACTGGAAATCCGAGACGCCCATCTGCGGCGTGCGGTCAAGCACGGGATCAACGCCACCGATCACGCCCGTTTCATGAACTGGCTCGACAAGCCGTTGATCGACACGATTTCGGTCTTCACCGCGGCCTCGGAGACGTTCTCACAGCGCAACACGAACGCAACCATTGACCAGACCATCGATCGTTTCAAGGACCTTATCGCGCAGGACGCATCGGTGCACACCGTGCGGGGGTACGTCTCCTGCGCCATCGCGTGTCCGTTTGAAGGGCCGATCGCGCCCCGCCGCGTGGCGCGGGTGGTGGAACAATTGATCGAGATCGGCATCCGCGAGATCGACCTGGGCGACACCATCGGAGCGGCGGACGTCGCGAGCGTGACGCATCTCCTCCTGACCATCCGCGACGTCGTGCCGCCCTCATGGTTTGAGAGTCACCGGGTGACCCTGCACCTGCACGACACCTTCGGTCGCGCGGCGGACTGCGTCACCGCCGCCTTGGGGCTGGGCGTGGTCTCGTTCGATGGTTCGGTCGCCGGCTTGGGCGGGTGTCCGTACGCCAGCACGCCAAGCCGGCGGGCACCGGGCAACATCGACACGGGACTTCTGGTCAGCACCATCCACAAGGCGGGGTTCCGCACCAACGTCGATCTCGATCGGCTTGAAGTCGCCGCCGAGTTCGCCCGCACCACCGTCGCGAAGTCTCGCGCGAGCCAGCCGGGGGCCGCCTCGTGATCTCCGTCGAACCCATCGGCAACGTCGCCGCCCTCCGGCTCGATCGGGCCGAGAAACGCAACGCCCTGACCCCGACCATGCTTGCTTCCCTCCGGGGAGCCATCGATCGCGCCACCGCCGCCGATTGCATCCTGCTCTCGGGGGTGGGCGAGGTCTTCTGCGCGGGGTTCGATCTCAAACTTTGCCAGGGCGACCCGGCGATGCTCCCCGCCTTGCTCCGCGCCCTGGCTGAGTGCATCACCGCGTTGCGCGACTCGCCCTGCCCGGTCGTCGTTTCCGCCCACGGCGCGGCGATCGCCGGCGGGTGCGCCCTGCTCGCCCCCGCCGATGTCATCGTCACCAACGCCGAGGCCCGCGTCGGATATCCGGTGGTCCTGCTCGGCATCTCGCCCGCGGTCAATACGCCCTTTCTTCGCTCCCTCATCGGCGATGGTCCCACCCGCACGCGCTCCCTCGATCCCGGGCTCGTGTCGGGTACCCACGCCCTGCGAATCGGTCTTGCGCACGAGTGTGTCCCGACCGTTGCGGAGTGTGAACCCCGCGCCCTCGAACTCGCCACGCAACTGGCCCTGAAACCGCGCTACGCCCTCCGCGCCACCCGCGCCTGGCTCCGCACGCTCGCCCCCCTCGATCACGCGACCGACGCCCTTCACGCATCGCTCTCGTTGTGCGGTTCACCGGAAGAAACCGGACTGCTCGCCGCGTTGTGGAACAAGGAGACCACGAAATGACCACGCCCGATCCGCAGCCCTCCTTGGTCACTCTCGACGTCAACGGCCGCCTCGCCACGCTGACACTCAACCGGCCCGAGGCCCGCAACGCCCTCTCGATAGCGCTCCTGGACGCCCTGCACGCCGCGCTCGATCAACTCGCTTCCAGCCCCGGCGTCTCGGTTCTGGTCGTCACCGGTGCCGGGAAGTCGTTCTGCGCCGGGATGGACCTCAAAGCCGTGCTGGGCGACCCTGATGCCCCGCTCCAATTGCTCTCCAAACTCGCGGACGCCTGCCTCAAACTCCGGGCCCTCCCGATGGTGGCCGTCGCCAAGGTCAATGGCGCGGCCATCGGCGGCGGCTGCGGCCTCACCTGTGTCTGCGACCTCAGCATCACCCACGCCGACAGCAAGATGGGCTTCCCCGAGGTTGATCTGGGCGTTTGCCCGGCGGTCGTGGCACCGTGGCTGGTGCGAAAGATCGGCGCGGGCAAAGCCCGACGCGTGCTGCTGCAAGGCGGGCTCCTCACCGGTCAGCAGGCCTTCGAAATGGGCATCGTGGATCAGGCCGTCGCTTCCGCCGCAGACCTTGACGCGGCGGTCGCGAGTGTTACCGACCGGCTTACTAAAGGCGGCCCAGCCGCGCTCGCCGCGACCAAGGGCCTGCTCAACCGGCTGGATGGCTCCCTCGACGCCACCCTCGCCCGACAGGGAGCGGAGATTTCCGCCCGCGTGCTCGAGACACCCGAGGCCCAAGCCATGCTCCGCGAGAGACGCTGACTGAAGAGCCGTCGCGGGAAAGTTTCGAGTTCGCACACGGCTACGCAGCGGGCGCGTCGGCCCCCGGACCCGACTCTGTAGACGTTCGGGCCTCCGCGGCCTGCTTCAGACGTTCGATCTCCCGCCGCAACTCCGCGGCCAACCGATGCAGGCCTGCGATTTCACCGCTCAACTCGTCGTGCTCGTGCTGGAGAAAGCCGACGGTTTCTTCCAGCCTGCGGAACCTGTCGGAAACCTCTTGATCCGGCGCTTCGGCCATGCGGCGTCCCCTTTTCCGGGTTACTCTATCGCCCCATGAACATCCGCCTCCATTCCTCAGTTGCCGGCCCGGTTCTTGCTTTGGTGCTCGCATCCGTACCCCAGTTCGCCGCGGCCGCCGACTTGGACACCACCCCCGCCTCCCTGAACATTCAGCCCGAGATCGCGACCACACCTCCCGCCCCACAGCAGACGGGCGAAGCCGTCACCGATCTCGAGTTGTCGCCGGCGGCGGTGGCCTACGGCACGGCGGGCTCGAAATGGTGGTCGGCGGGGGCGGGCATCGCCAACGATTTCTCGAACGCGACCGACCTCCATGTATACGGCGCGTACTCGTACTTCCTCGATACCGACGTCGAGCTTGCCGCGGAACTGGGCGGGTGGTACTACGGCCAGGGCGATGATGCCCTCGGGCTGAACCCGAACATTGTGTTCCGATGGCACTTTTTCAACAATCAGAAGTGGACCGTGTATGGCGATTTGGGTATCGGAGTGCTCTTCACCACCGACGATGTTCCCGACGGCGGTTCATCCTTGGGATTCACCCCCCGGGCCGGGTTCGGTTTTACACGGCTGTTGAACGATTCGGGCTTGCGATGGCAGACCGGTCTGCGCTGGGCCCACATTTCCAACGCCCGGCTCAACGGCGATGAGGACAACCCCAGCCGCGACTCGGCGATGCTGTATACCGGGCTGATCTGGCCCTTCTGATAGAGATGGGCTCGGGAACCCAG
>CAZJXA010000019.1:8961-18892 GCA_964549785.1 uncultured Phycisphaeraceae bacterium
AGACCGCAGGAGCAGCGGTCCCGCATCGCCTTTGACGGGCCGCCGCCCCCTCCGTCTCTCCGTCTCCCGGCAACTCCCTACCATCGTCCCCATGCCCCAGAAGACCGCGTACGAAGCCAAGATCCAGTACCTCCAGATCATGGATGAGCACGGCACCATCGACGAGAAACTCGTCAAAGGGGCCGACGGCAAGCCGGTGCTCGCCGACACCGAGGTCCTGGAACTCTACCAGTTCATGTGCCGCTGCCGGGCCCTCGACGAGATCGCCTTTAAATTGCAGCGCTCCGGGCGGATGGGCACGTACCCGCAGAACAAGGGGCAAGAGGCCGCCGCGATCGGTTCGGCCTACGCCGCCGAGCGCGGTGTGGATTGGCTCGTTCCGTGCTACCGCGAGAACGCCGCCCTGTGGATGCACGGCCTGCCCATGCACTACGTCCTTTTGCACTGGATGGGCGATGAGCGCGGCAACCAGATCCCCAAGGGTGTGAACCAGTTGCCCTTGTGCATCCCCATCGGCACGCAGATGCTGCACGCCACGGGCATCTCGTGGGCCTTCAAGATGCGCAACGAGAAAAAGGTCGCGATCACCTACTTCGGCGACGGTGCCACCAGCGAGGGTGACTTTCACGAGGCCATGAATTTCGCCAGTGTCTTCCAGACGCCCACGGTCTTCTTCTGCCAGAATAATCATTGGGCGATCAGCGTGCCGCGGGAAAGCCAGATGGCGAGCGAAACCGTCGCCCAGAAGGCCATCGCCTACGGCATGCCCACGGTGCAGGTCGACGGGAACGACCTCTTCGCCGTCTACAAAGCCAGCAAGGAGGCCGTGGATCGGGCCCGCGCCGGCGGGGGACCCAGTTTCATCGAGGCCGTGACGTACCGGCTGGCCGACCACACCACGGCGGACGATGCCCGGCGCTACCGGGATCCGGAAGAGTTGGAGGCGTGGCAGGGCAAAGACCCGGTCATCCGGCTGCGGAAATACCTGACGGCCAAGGGCCTCTGGAGCGACGCCAAGCAGGCGGAACTGGACGAGGCGACGAAGGCGAATGCGTCAGACGTCGTGAAGCAGGCCGAGGGGATCGAGAAGCCGTCCATCGACGACATCTTTGATTACACCTTCGCGAGCCTGCCGAAGGAACTCGAGACGCAAAAGCGGACGCTGCGGACGAGCAGTTTGGGGCAGATGACGGCCGAGGCGGAGGCGGAGGCGAGGTAAGGAAGGGCGCTGCGGCGAGCCCGCCGATTAGTGTTCACCATCCCGAGGTACAATTCCGCCATGCCCCCTCATCTCCGAGACAGAATCAGCATCGATCCTTCTATCTGCTTCGGAAAGGCTTGCATCAAAGGGCACCGAATCTGGGTCTCCCTCATCCTTGATTCGATGGCCGCCGGGGAATCGATCGATTCGATCGTCGCCAACTACCCCGGCCTGGTCCGCGACGACATCCTCGCATGCATCGCGTACGGAGCCGAAATGAGCCGCGAGAGGTTTGTGGACATCCCGCTGAGACACTCGGCGTGAGGTTCAAGCTGGATGAGAATCTCGGGAAGGGGCACGCAAATCTTTTGCGGCTCGCTGGCTTTGACGCCCACACCGTTCCCGATGAAGGGCTCGAAGGAAGCGCCGATTTCGAGGTTATTCGCGCCGCCCGAGACGAAGGCCGTTGCCTCATCACGCTCGACCTGGATTTCAGCAACCCGCTGGCTTTTCCGCCGTCCGAGTATCGCGGCATCATCCTGCTCCGCTGCGGGCCCCGCACCGAGCGGTATCAATCTCTGCTGTCGTCTCCACGCTCTTGGAGGCGCTGCGTTCGAAATCAACCGATCTTCCCGGCCCCGATGGTCACCTCTGGATCGTCGAACCGGGACGGGTTCGCGTGCACCAGCCGCCCGCTTAGACTGCACCGCCTCTTCTGCCTCCTTCGTGACACTGTTTTCACCCTGCACTCCTCGGCACACCCATGACCACCACAGCTCCAACCACCAACGCGGCCCCCAACGCCCCCACCGCCTTCAACCCCAAACTCCGCCGCCGCGCCGGCGACGGCGGGGAGGCCCAAGTTGAGTGCAACCTGGTGGAGGCCATCACCCTCACGCTCTCGCAGGAGATGGACCGCGATTCGCGCGTCGTCATCCTGGGCGAAGACGTGGGCCTCAACGGGGGCGTCTTCCGCGCCACCGACGGCCTGCACGCCCGCTTCGGCGGAAACCGCGTGATCGACACCCCCTTGGCCGAATCCGGGATCATGGGGTCCGCGATCGGTCTCGCCATGGCCGGGATGCGACCCATCCCCGAGATTCAGTTTGAAGGATTCCTCGGCCCCGCGTACGACCAACTGTGCAACCACGCGGCCCGGTACCGGACCCGCAGTCGCGGCGCCGTCACGATTCCCTTGGTCCTGCGCGTGCCGGTGGGGGGCGGTATCCACGCCCCGGAACTGCATTCCGACTCGCCCGAGGCGATTTACGCCCATCAGCCGGGCTTGAAGGTCGTCATGCCCTGCACCCCCGCCGACGCGAAAGGCCTGCTCGTCGCGGCGATCGAAGACCCCGACCCGGTCGTGTTTTTCGAGCCGAAACGGGTCTACCGCCTGCCGACGCGAGAGTGGATTTCCGAAGAGCGGTACATCATCCCCATCGGCCAGGCCAAGGTGCTGACCGAGGGAACCGACCTCACCATCGTCTCGTGGGGGGCGTCGGTCTATCAATGCCTGGAAGCCCTCGACGCCCTGCCCGAGGACGTGAGCGTTGAACTCATCGACCTCCGCACCATCTACCCGATCGATGCCGACACCGTGATCCAAAGCGTCCAGAAGACCGGACGCTGCGTGATCGTTCACGAAGCCCCAAAGACTGCCGGGATGGGCGCGGAACTCTCGAGCCTTATCCAGGAGAACTGCTTCCTGTACTTGAAGGCCCCGGTCCAGCGCGTGGCCGGCTTCGATACCGTCATGCCCTACTACAAGCTCGAACTCGACTACCTGCCCGACGCGAAACGGGTGACCGAGGCCGTGCTGCAGACCCTGGCGTTCTGACGGGCAGCACTCCGTCACCGCCGACCGAAGCCGACCTGGGCGACAGGTCACCGCGACCCATCCCCTGGCGCGAAGCCCCTTGAAGAATCGATCCGCTGTGCGAAACGTCTCCGGCACAACCCTCTTCATCGGTCACGCCGGAAACGGGCGCGACATTGCAGCGCTCCGGCGCGCGGGCATCGAAGCCCTGATCGATGTTGCCATCAATGAAACGCCAGCCACGCCCCAACGTGAGATGGTCTGCTGCCGAATCCCGCTGGACGACGGCGGCGGGAACCCCCCGGTCAGCGTCCGTCTCGCGCTCGACACCACATCGGCACTCCTCAAAGCAGAGATCAAGACGCTCGTATTTTGCAGCGCGGGGATGTCTCGATCGCCGGCCATCGCGGCGGGTGCCCTTTCGCTGGCGCTCGCCATCGATCCGAACGAAGCCCTGGGCCGCGTCCGGGCCTGCGGCCCCTGCGACATCTCGCCCACGCTTTGGGGCTCGGTACTCGACGCGCTGCAACGCTGACGCCGGACCCAAACCGGCGAACTTGAAATTCCTGCCCAAGGGTGGCTAACGGGGCTCGAACCCGTGTCCCCGGACTCACAATCCAGTGTCTTGGCCAACTAGACGATAACCACCAGCATCCCAAAAAACCCATGAAAAAAGGCCTCCCA
This sequence comes from uncultured Phycisphaeraceae bacterium, assembly GCA_964549785.1. Taxonomy (GTDB): domain Bacteria; phylum Planctomycetota; class Phycisphaerae; order Phycisphaerales; family UBA1924; genus JBEIUO01. The sequence continues at coordinate 12,663 of CAZJXA010000019.1, forward strand.
CAATCGGGAGGCCTCTGAAAAAATCGCGAACCAGCAACGGTCAAACGATCAGCGGCCTCCCCTTCGGGACGTGATAGCAATGACCGTGATGCTTGATGGAAGACTGCATTGGATGAATCTATAGGCGACCGCTCTTGATCCGTCGACATGCCATCGAGACGTGTCTCAAGACCGGCTGGATGGGCCCGGAACTCTCGATCCTTATCCAGGCGAATCGCTTCCTGTACGTGAGCGCCCGGGTCCAGCGCGTGGCCAAGGCGATCATGCAGACGCTTGGGGACTCGCCCAGGACTCTTCCAAGAGTGGAGGAGATAGCGGCACGCCGCGCGATGTTCACTCGCGTGCAGGAGGCAGGGTGATCGTACGTGTTTGCGGAGCCTCTCACACGCAATTCACTGTGATCCGCGTCCGACTCACACGACCTTAAAGAAGTCTGTTGAATGTGCAAGAACAAATTTCAGCCGGACTTCGCTCAGCGAAACGCCGTCGCGTTCAAAGAAGTTATCATCAAGTTCATTCAGGACGTTGGACAGACGCTCCCGCTCGCGCTGATCATCGGGCGTGAGCAGTTCGGTCATATCGTCGTAGTTTGCGGGGAGCACACCCCCCGGAAGGGCTTTAATCGCCCGTCCCAAAAGGTCGGCAACATCAGCCGGACCATGTTGAGTGTAAAATCGGAGGGCTACCGCCGCGGGAACCGGCCCTTTGTTCAAAAAGAACTGGTCAAATCCGCCGTTATTGACCTCCAACTCGAGAGCCCAGGCGGCCCAGAACGCGGCACGGGACGGGATCGCATCTTCAAGCAGGTCATAGTCGTCGGGGAGACCGTCGGACACGATTTCCAAGAGCGCTTCATCAATCTCTAACGCGTCTGGGGAATCAAGTTCGAGATCAGAATCCAGTTTTTGGAGTTTGGCGAGGGTTGCTGCGGGAAGAGTTTCCTGTTTTTTCGGCATGTTGTCCTCTTTACAACGTGATACGGCAGTGAACTGACATCGGCGCTTATGGAAACGTAGGCATCGGGGCGTTTTCTAAAGAGCCGCGTGTGGCGAATCAAGCGCCTCAACTGTTTACGGCAGTACAGGCGGCTCTTTCATCATCACCTGCCGCTGCATGAGCACCCAGACTTGGTCGATGGCTCGTTGGTCCGTCCGAGATTCGCCGTTGACCGAGGTCTTGATCCGCACGCTGGTGCGTTGGCTGTCCATCTCCATGATCTGCATCGACATCCGGAACTTCGTGTCCTGTACATACGAGTTCCACGCGCGTTCGGCGGAACGGTCGATGCCCCGCTCACCGGTCAGAAGCCCCGCCGAGCGGTCGGACATCGCGATGGTGTACCCGGCGTCGAAGAGCGCGCTCGAGGCGGCCCGGTACGTCTGATCGAGCGTCGCATCGACTTCGCGCGTCTCGATGGCATTCATCTGGGCCTGCGTCAACGGGGGCTGTCTGGCGGCGCACCCCGAAAATGCGAACGTGGCCAGACCCGAAAGACCGGTGACAAGAAGAGCGCGGGCGGTATCCAGCATTGAAGACCCTTGAATTGGAGACCTCTAACTCGAAGACCCCGAACTTGAAGACCCTTCAATCGAAGACGCTCAAACCCGTCAGAGGGTGACCCCGTTCCGATCAGAACCTGCTGACACTCATCCGGTAGTCCTGCACTATATCGGCCCTATCAAAGTAGAGAATGAGCATCGTGCTTCGGGAGGAACTCGAAGACGACGATTGCCGCGCCCCCGCGATAAGCACCGTGAAGTACGACCCGCCCGACGAAATCTCCTGCGATACTTTGTCGTACGTCCAAACCTCGGTTCCGTCCTTGTACGTCGTAAGGTCGGGCGGACCGAAAATCTCAAGAACTTCGGCCTGCGAGGTCTGACCCTTGATGATGTTCTTCTTGGCCATCCCTTGGGTCAGGTTGCTGCGGTCATCCGCCGGCGGCGGCGACTTGCACGCCCCGATCCAGAACGGCGCGGCCACCAGGGCCGCGATCAAGGCAACGTTCGTTGACGATGTGTTCACGCTCTTCGCTCCTGACCGTGGGTCTGAGTATCCACCGTAAGTGTATCAAACAAGATCGGCCCCTGCGAATCCAGCTCGTCGCAGCCCCAAATGGCCCCGGTGGGAATCGAACCCACACTCCCGTTACAGGAAGCGGATTTTAAGTCCGCTGCGTCTGCCGTTCCGCCACGGGGCCAGCTACGCCAACTCTACGGAAGAGCATGAGACCGCGGGAATCCGCCCGGCGACCCCGCTTCACCGGCCCCAGTATTCGCGGATCAGCGGGATCGCCCGTTCATCAAGCATCCGCTGATACTCATCGAACTGCTTCTGATCCGCGAAAAAATGCCAGATGACGAGCCCGTCGGCCCCGGCCTTGGCCGTCTGCGCGATGGTCATATCCAGCACCGGTTCGTTCCGCCACGCCGCGATGCCGCCCGACCCGTCCTCGGACCAGAAGCCGACGAGCGCGAGCAGCGGCTTGCGGGGCGCTATCCGACGGGCCTCGGTGATGTTCTCCGTGATGTGGTCCACTCCCTCCTGATACGTCAAGAGCGGCGGCCTCGGGGTGTCGCCCTTCTGCTGCACCTTGCGGTTCTGGTAAAGCACGAGAACCGTCACGTCCTGCAGGTCGGTGAGCCACTGCATGCTGTCATTGAACTGTCTCCAGACGTTCGGATCCTTTCCCGCGTAATGAAAATACCTGGAACCGCCGGGGATGCCGTACATCGCGAACCTTGCCCTCGGCCGAATCCGACGGGCTTCCTCGAACGTCTTGGTCAGCCAGAGCCGGGCCGCTCCGTCATAGGTCCGTTTCAGCACCCGCTCCTGTTCAACTTCGGATCGCCCGGCAAGCAGACCCGGCTCGTGCTCCTTCGTCCACTTGATCCACAGGTCAGAGTGCCAGGGGGCCCGCCCTTCCTTCGCGGTTTCCGCGGCATTCGCGGCGTTGTCGCGCCACACGAAGGGCACGGCCTCAAAGTCGAAACAGATGATCCCGTCGAACGCCGGATCGGGGACACGCTCATCGAACACCCGGCGCAGAGTCGCGGAATACTCGGCGTCGAACTCGGGATGGCGGGTGTAGCCCAACCCCTGCTCGCGGATCTTATTGACGAAACCTTCCTCGTAAATGAAAATGAAATCGTCCCGGACCGGCACGCCGCGGAAGTCCACCTGCTTCGCCCAATCCGGGGCCTTCTCCCATTTCATTTTCACGACGTCGGTGACGCCGGTCCAATAAATAGGTTTGCGTTCGTCGTCGCGCGGCGTGGGTCCGGACCGGCCATCCGGCAAAGAACGCCCGCCACCGCTGCCGCCGATGAGACCGCTCCACCCGCACCCCGCCATCGCAGCGCCCACGAACATCAGGACGGTCATCCAAGCCAATGGCGATCGGTTCATGCGCGATTCCCCGGGTGAGCGTGGCCATCAAAGAGGTCCCGCTGCATCTGAACAACGGTCGGACGGAATCCGAGCGACGAAAACAGTTCGCGGGCGGTTTCGTTGCCCGCCGCCGTATCCAGCCGCACTTGGTGCACGCCGCGAGCCCGGAACCGGGCCACCGCGGCTTCCACGAGCGCTCTTCCCACCCCGGTGCGGCGGGCCGCCGGGGCAACATACACGTCGTGAATAAACCCGTACCGTCGAGTCACGAAAATCGGAATCTCGTCCAGCACCTCGCCCACGACAAAGCCCACCGGCCCGGGCCCGGCCGCGACGATCAGCACCGAATCCTGATCCGACGCCCTGAGCGGCAGCCACTTTGAATACCTCTCCCCAACGTCGGGAAGAAAGTCGTAGCGCCCCGGGTCAAAGGCCCGGTGCTGAACGCACAGCGCATCCACCATCTCCACGAGCGCGGGCAGGTCCGTCGGGAGAAAATCGCGCAAAATGAACCCGTCGCCGCTCAACGCCCACCGTCCGAACAACCCCGGCACAGGCCGAAAAGCACGAGTTCGTGGCCGTCCAACTGGAAGCCCCCGGGAACAAGACCCGCGAAGTCTCCGGGACAACCCTCGACCTCGAACACGCCCGTGCAACCGCGGCAATAAAAGTGGTGATGATGCCCTTTACCCGAGAGCTCGAACCGGGGCGATTCGCCGGGAATATCGACCGTGTCGACCAACCCTTCGTCGGCAAGCAGTTTAAGCGTGCGGTACACGGTCGCGATACCGATACCCGTGACCGTCCCTTGGGCCGTGTCCAAAATCTCCTTGGGCGAAAGCGGACGCGCAGCAACGGCCAACGCGTCACGGATGGCCTGGCGTTGTCGGGTGTTGCGTTCACTGGCCATTAGGTTACGATATTATGCGGCGCGCCGCGTCGTTCGTGCGCCAAAGAGGAACCGGTGCGATGCTCAAAGTCGGCGAAGTGGCCCCGCTGTTCACCCTCCCAGATTCCGCCGGACAGCTGCGCTCTCTCCCGGAACTCATCAAGAACGGCCCGCTCGTCCTTTTTTTTTACCCCGCCGACTTCACCCCGGTGTGCACCGCCGAGGCCTGCATGTTCCGTGATCGGCACGCTGACTTGGCACGGGCCGGCGTCACCGTCGTCGGTGTCAGTCCGCAGTCGATCGACAGCCATCGCGACTTCCGCGCGCGGCATTCGCTGCCGTACGAGTTGCTCGCCGACCCCGCTCGGTCCGTGATCCGCATCTACGCGGGCACATGGCTAGGCCTGCCAATGCCCTTCGCAGCCCGCCGCGTGACGTACCTCATCGATGATCAACGCGTCACCCGTGACCGCGTGCTGGCAGATTTCAGCGCCGCCGCCCATGAGAGGATCGCCGCCGCAGCCCTGGCCCGCAGCCCCAGTCCCAGTCCCAGTCCCAGTCCGCAGCGCTAGTCCCGCAGCCCGTCAATCCGCACCATGGCATCTGATTAAATCCTGACGCGTCACGCAACGCTCCCGTCGGGTTATCCGCTTGCCTTGACCCCTCGCCAAGCGATGCCCTAGACTCCTAGAGATTCAAACATTTGTTTGAATCAATCGTTGGGTGTGCACGAGAGCATGGGAGATTTACAGTGACCGCATCCGTCGGCCGAACGGCCCCGACAATCCCACTGAGAGCGGCGGCTTTCGCTGCGGCATTCCTGTTGGCGGCCGCTGGCTGCAAGCCCAAGGAAGGGGTCTTTGCTCCCCCGCCGCCCCCCGACGTCACGGTGGCGAGCCCGGTCGTCGCGACCGTTTCCGACACGCTCGAATACACCGGGCGGGTTCGTGGGATTGAGACGGTCGAAGTGCGGGCCCGGGTGAAGGGCTTTCTTCTGACTCGCAACGTGGACGGAGGCAGGCGAGTCAAAGCGGGCGAACTGCTGTTCACGATTGACCCACGCCCCTTCGTAGCTGCGGTGAAGCAGGCCGAGGCCGAACTCGAGACCATGAAGGCGAATCTGAGGCTCGCGGAAGTCACGCTGGACCGGGTGGAACTGGTCGTCGCGCAGCGGGCCGGGGCCAAGCAGGAACTGGACAAGGCCGAGGCCGACAAATCCGCCGCCGAGGCCCAAGTGCAGCTGGCCGAGGCGAAACTCGCCACCGCGCAGCTCGACCTCGACTACACGCAAGTCAAAAGCCCGATCGATGGGCGCGTCGGAGTGATCACGGTCGACCCGGGGATGCTGGTGGGCGCGATCGACCCGACCTTGCTGGCGACGGTGATCAACGATTCGAAGGTCTACGCGACCTACGAGATGGACGAGCGCACCATCATGGATCTGCGCACTCGCTACGACAACAAGCGGCCGGGCGAGGACGGGCGACCGAACCTCAAGGTTCGCTTGGGGCTCGTCAACGAGACCGGCTTTCCCCACGAGGGTGAGTTCAGCCGCGGCGACAACACGATCGACCCCGAGACCGGCACGGTGAAGATCGAGGCCGTCTTTGACAACGCGGATGGAACGATTCTGCCGGGTGCGTTTGTCCGGCTTCAACCGGTGCTGGGGGAGTTTGAGGCGACACTTTTGCCTGATGCCGCGGTGCTGGCGGACCAACTCGGGCGGTACGTGCTCGTCGTCAACGACAAGAACGAGGTTGAGCGCCGGGCCGTGGTCGTCGGCCCGGTGCACGACCGGATGCGGCGCATCGATTCGGGGGTCGCGCTCACCGATCTGGTGATCGTGAACGGGCTGATGCGGGCCCGCCCGGGGATGCCGGTAAACCCCACCAAATCCGACGTATCCATGGGCACGGCAGCCCCGGCGGCCTCGCCGGCCTCACCGGCGGCC
>CAZJXA010000019.1:18992-25775 GCA_964549785.1 uncultured Phycisphaeraceae bacterium
CACCGGCGGCCGCACCGGCGGGTAGCGAGGTTCAAAGTCCAGCCTCCGAAGCTCCCACGAACAAGTGAATCCAGGCGTTGGCAACGTGCGGGTCGGCGTCATTTCACTCTGAAAGAGGCATTGGATGTTCAGCAGGTTCTTCATCGACCGTCCGATCTTTGCATCGGTGCTCTCGGTGCTCATTGTCCTGATCGGGGCGGTCTCATACTTCGGACTCCCGACCGCGCAATACCCCGACCTGGCCCCACCGGTCATCCGCGTCGAGGCGCTGTATCCGGGCGCAAACGCCCGCACCATCGCCGACACGGTGGCCTCGCCGGTCGAGCAGGAAGTGAACGGCGTCGACGGCATGATCTACATGAGCAGCGTGTCGAGCGACGGTCGGTACCAACTGGACGTGAGTTTCAAGACCGGGACCGACGTCGATATGGCCGCGGTGCTCGTGCAGAACCGCGTGAGCATCGCCACGGCGAAACTGCCCGAGGATGTGCGGCGGCAGGGCGTGACGACGCGGAAGCAATCGACCGCGTTCGTGGGCGTCGTGAGCGTTTACGTCCCCGATCCCGAGAAGAACCCGGACCTCGATGACCTCTACCTGTCGAACCTCTTGAACATCCGTTGGCGCGACGAGATTTCGCGGATCCCCGGCGTGGGCGCCGTGAACATTCTGCCGGCCAAAGACTACTCGATGCGGGTGTGGCTTGATCCGGAGCGGCTGAAGGCCCGGGAATTGACGGTGGGCGATGTCTCGACCGCCATCCGGCAACAGAACGTCCAGGTCGCCGCCGGAGCCCTCGGACGAAGCCCCGCTCCGATGGGCACCGACTTTGAGTATGTGGTCACAACCCAGGGCCGGCTGACGAGCCCCGACGAGTTTGGCAAGATCATTGTCAAGAGCGATCCGGGCGGCGGCGTGGTCCTGCTCTCGGACGTGGCCCGCATCGAGCGCGGCGCCCGGGATTACAGCACGCTGGCAACCTTTAACGGTCGCCCCAACGGCGTGATGCCCATCTATCAGTTGCCCGGCGCGAACCTGGTGGAGGTCGCAGGAGCGGTCGAACAAAAGGTGATGGGTGAACTGAAGGCCACGCTGCCGGCGGGCGTCGAGGCCAAGTTTTTCTATGACTCTTCGATGTTCATCAAGGCCTCACTGCACGAGGTCTTCAAGACGCTCTTCGAGGCGTTCGTGCTCGTCTTCATCGTCGTCCTGGTGTTTCTCCAGAGCTTCCGGGCCACTCTGATCACCGCGATCACCATTCCCGTGTCGCTGATCGGCACGTTCTTCCTCATGCAGCTCCTCGGTTTCTCAATCAACATGCTCACGATGTTCGGCATGATTCTGGCGATCGGGATTGTCGTGGATGACGCCATCATCGTGGTCGAGAACGTGGAGCGGAACATGCGCGAGCACGGGCTCGGAGCCAAGGACGCCACCATCCGCGCCATGGGCGAGATTTTCGGGCCAGTGGTCGCCGTGACGCTGGTGCTGATGTCGGTCTTCATCCCCACGGCCTTTCTCCCGGGCATCACCGGTGAGATGTACCGCCAGTTTGCCCTCACCATCGCGGCCAGCACCGGCCTTTCCGCCATCTGTGCGCTCACCCTGAGCCCAGCGCTGTGCGCCGTTCTGCTGAAGAGCCACGACACGCACAGGAAAACGTTCTTCCTTTTCAGGCCGCTGGTGTGGGCCGGCAACGCGTTCAACTGGGCCTTTGACCGTCTCACTTCGGCGTACGCGTGGGTTTCCAACGGCTTGGCGCGGTTCGCGGCTGTTTCGCTCCTGTTACTGGCCGGCATCTTCGGTCTGACGGGCTGGGTCTACGGCAAGGTTCCGACGGGGTTTGTTCCCAACGAGGATCTCGGGTTTGTCGTCGTCGCCGCGACGCTGCCCGATGGCAGCAGCCTGGAGCGCACCAAGGCCGTGATTGATCGCGTGAGCGAACTGGCGAGGAAGGTCGATGGTGTTCAGGACGTCGTGACACTGTCGGGCTTTTCGGTGATCCAGGGTCAGGGCACCAACTACGGCAACGCGTGGATCGTGCTGAAGCCTTGGGATGAGCGCTACGCCAAGGGGCGCTCGATCGATGCCGTTCTGGCGGATCTGAATTCGTCGGTGGCGCCCATTCAGGAAGCGGGCTTTCTGACGTTCAGCCTCCCGGCCATTCAGGGGTTGGGCAACACCAGCGGGTTCGATCTGCGATTGCAGGACCGGAGCGTGGTGGGAAGGGACGCACTGCAGGCCGCGACCGATGCGACGATCGGTGGGGCCTTCGGTCAGCCGCAGATTCTCGCCGCGTTCAGCGGGTATCGGGCGGGCGTGCCGCAACTGTACCTCGATATCGACCGTGAGAAGGTCATACGCATGGGCGTGCCGCTGACCTCGGTCTTCGAGACTTTGCAGTCGTCACTCGGGTCGGCCTATGTCAACGATTTCAACGAGTTCAACCGCACCTTCCAGGTCAACATGCAGGCGGAGTCGCGGTTCCGGCTGACGCCCGACGACGTCACCCGGCTCGACGTCCGGAACGCATCGGGCCAGATGGTGCCGCTCGCTTCGTTCGTGCGTGTCACCGACTCCATCGGCCCCGACCGCATCGAACGGTACAACATGTACGAGTCCGCAACCGTCAACGGCATCCCCAAGCCGGGCGCAAGTTCCGGCGAGGTGATGGGCGTGATGGAGGAGTTGCTGAAGAACACGCTCCCCCCCGGCATCGGCTTCGAGTGGTCGGCGATGTCGTATCAAGAGCGGCTGGCGGGGGGTCAGGGCGTCATCGTGTTCGCCCTCGGGCTGCTGCTGGTGTACCTGATTCTCGCGGCCCAGTACGAGAGTTGGACCGTGCCGCTGGCGGTGGTGCTCTCCATCCCGCTCGTCATCATCGGGGCCCTGGCCGCGCTGTCGTTCCGAGGCCTCGACAACAACGTGTTCACGCAGATCGGGCTGGTGCTGTTGATCGGGCTGGGTGCCAAGAACGCGATTCTCATCGTCGAGTTTGCCCGGGAGAACCGCGCCAAGGGCATGCCGATCCGCGAGGCAGCGATCTTGGCCGCTCGGACCCGATTCCGGCCCATCATCATGACGTCGCTCGCCTTCATCTTGGGCGTCACCCCCCTCCTGATCGCGACCGGCGCGGGGGCCGCCAGCCGTCGAGCCCTCGGCACCGCCGTGTTTGGTGGAATGGTCGGCAACACCGTGCTGGGGCTCCTCCTCACCCCCGCGCTCTACGTGGTGGTGCAGTGGACTTCGGAACGCGTCTCTCGGGTCTTCCGTGGCGGGCTCCGGCAGGGATCGTCGGGTGCGGTTTCGGCTCCTGCCCCATCGCCCTGATGAGTCGGCCTGCGAAGCCGGGCCGATCCGCCGGCCTGATCACCCGGCCGATCCGTTCGAACTAGAAAACGCGATCGAGACGCCACGCACTTGAGCCGGGCGTCCGAGGGGCCGCCGACCAACGCTCTCGTTTCGCTGCCGCCGGCGTAGCTGGGTGTTCGAACACCGTGACAAAGTCGAGCCGTTCCGGCGTTGCGCTTGGCTCCGCAAGAAAGGTGACGGTGCCCTCCGCAACCCGCGCGACAGTGCCCCGGTTGTCGGTCAGGGGGCCCTCGTACGTCAGGTAGATCGCCCGATGATCGGGCAACCGGATGGCATCTACCACGTCTCCCGTCCACTCGACGGGATTGATATGGATGCGGAACGTGATCAAGGCACAACTCAGCCAACCCCCCACCGCCGGGGGTTCGAGCATCCAATCGAAATGAAACCCGCCGTCGGGCGTCTCGTGGCGAAGCACCACGGTTCGGAGGATCGGCGTCTGTTGGATGGTGGTGAACATGGGCGTGACTCAGACGATACGATCGGCGTGCCGGGAAATTTCCCGCCCCCCCAGTGCGGGCCCGGTCTTCGTCAACGTTCACTCAGCCCCGCGGAGGTCGATGTCCATGTCTTTCCCGCCCTTTGGTCGCCGTTGTCCGTTGTTCGCCCTTGTTGGGGGTCTGGTTGCGGCCCTCAGCGTGGCCGGCTGCACCAAGCAGCGCCCGCTGCACATCCTCCACGCCGACGCCGCCAACGCCGCCAAATTCGGCAACCCCGAGGTCGCCCGCACCGATTACGAGGAGTACATCACCCGCAAGCCCGACGACCCGGAGAAGCGCTACGAATACGCCCAGGTGCTGATGAAGATCGGTGATTATCGCAACGCCATCGAAGAGTTGAATATCGCCTGCGACGTCGACCCCACAAACGACAAATATCTGGACGCCTACGCCGAAGCCTTGTTCGCCGCCAACGAACGCGACGCCCTGACCACCAATCTCACGCGGGCCACCCTCGAGCGCGGCCGGGCTTCCGACTTCACCCGCTTGGGCGAGTTCTCGTCGCGCATGGGAAACGTCGACGAGGCCCAACAGGCCTTCCTCACCGCGGCGAAACTCGATCAAGGCCGAACGGTCGGCCCGCAGTTGCGCCTCGCCGAGTTCTACGGCGCCATGGGTGACCGTTCCCGTCAGGTTCGGCGCCTTCGGATGGCGTACGCCATCGCCCCCGAGAACCCCGAGGTCTGGTCAAAAGCCCGAGAACTCGGCGAAGTTCCCGGCCCCAGTTTCGGCCTGATGCCCGCGGAAGCGATCGTCCAATAAGATTGGTGATCTGGAGACTTGACTCGCTAGATCGGCATTCTACCATTTATCCGCAAACACGGATGAATGTGTCGACGCTCCATCTTGTGACCGACCGTCTCGGTGCTCTCGCCGAGCCCGTGCGGGTCCGCATGATGCGAATCCTCGAATCTCATGAACTCACCGTGGGCGAGGTCGCCAGCGTCGTCCAACTCCCGCAATCAACCGTCAGCCGACACCTCAAAAACCTTGCGGAAACCGGATGGCTCACGCGCAGGCTCGAAGGCACGGCGGCGTTCTACCGCCTCGTTCCCGACGATCAGCCGCCCGAATGCCGGGCCGTGTGGATCGCCCTGCGCCCCGGTTTGGCGTCGGAGGTGACTCTCCTCGACGATCGCCGACGGGCGGAATCGGTGATGGCCGAGCGACGAACCGACAGCCATTCGTTCTTCAGCCGGTTGGGCGGCGAGTGGGATCTCGTCCGGGGCGAGTTGTTCGGCACCCGGTTTACGCCGCTCTCCTTGCTGGCGCTCGTGAATCCGACGTGGCGGGTCGCCGATATCGGGTGCGGGATCGGCAACGTGGCCGAGGTGCTGTGCCCGTGGGTAGAGCGCGTGATCGGGATTGACCCGTCGCCCGAAATGTTGAGCGCTGCAAAGCAACGCCTGATGGAGATCGAGAACGCGGAGTTTAGAGACGGCTCCGCGGAGCGCCTGCCATTGGAGACGCGGAGCATCGATGTGGTGACGTGTGTGCTGATGCTGCACCACATCGCCGACCCCGGCGAGTGCATCCGAGAGATGGGCCGGGTGCTCACAACCGAGCGCGGCGGCGGAACGCTGGTGCTCGTGGACATGCTCCCCCATACCCGCGACGAATATCGCCGCAGCATGGGTCACCGGCATCTGGGTTTCAGCGAGAGCGAAGTAACAGAGTGGCTGAGATCCGGGGGGATGCGGTCGAGATGGCGGGAATTGCCGCCCGAACGCGCGAGCAAAGGACCCGGCCTGTTTGTCGCGGTGGGGACCAAGGATTGAGTGGTTTTGGATGATGTGCCGGAGCGGGGTCGCCCGGTTGAAGGAACGTAAAGACGAGGATCGGAACGCTTTCAAGGAGTTTACTGGAAATGGCCGAGATCATGAAAAAGTTCGCGAAGAAGTACAGCAAGAACGTGTCCGCCCCGGATTACCGAGTCAAGGACCTTGCGCTCGCGACGCTCGGCCGCGACGAGATCCGCCTCGCGGAGCAGGAAATGCCGGGCCTCATGGCCTTGCGCGATCGCTACGCCGACCGCAAGCCGCTCAAAGGCGCCAAGATCGCCGGCAGCCTCCACATGACCGTGCAGACGGCCGTGCTGATCGAGACGCTGGTCGCGCTCGGGGCCGATGTCCGCTGGTGCTCGTGCAACATCTTCAGCACCCAGGACACCGCCGCCGCGGCGGTCGTCGTCGGTCGCCCCGAGGGCAAAGGTTCCATCGACAACCCCAAGGGCACCCCCGTCTTCGCCTGGAAGGGCGAGACCCTCGAAGAATATTGGTGGTGCACCGAGCAGACCATCACCTGGCCCGACGGCAGCGGTCCCAACATGATCCTGGACGACGGCGGCGACCTCACGCTGCTCGTTCACAAGGGCGCCGAGTTCGAGAAGGCCGGCAAGGTGCCGAATTTCAATGCGAAGAACGACCCCGAGGAATGGGGCGTCATTCTCGACACCATCCGCAACTCGATCTCGGATAACGCGACCCGCTTCACGACCATGGCCAAGGGCATCAAGGGTGTGTCGGAAGAGACCACCACCGGCGTCCACCGCATCTACGAGATGGAGAAGGCCGGCAAGTTGCTCTTCCCGGCGATCAACGTCAACGACTCGGCGACCAAGAGCAAGTTCGACAACCTTTACGGTTGCCGGCACTCCTTGGTGGACGGATTGAACCGCGCGACCGACGTGATGTTGGGCGGCAAGGTGGCCGTGGTCTGCGGATATGGCGACGTCGGCAAGGGTTCGGCCCAGAGCCTTCGTGGTCAGGGCTGCCGTGTCGTGGTGACCGAGATCGACCCTATCTGTGCGCTGCAGGCGGCCATGGAGGGTTACGAGGTCAACACCCTGGAGGCGATGCTCGAGACGGCGGACATCTTCATCACCGCGACGGGCAACAAGGACATCATCACGAC
>CAZJXA010000020.1:0-24879 GCA_964549785.1 uncultured Phycisphaeraceae bacterium
GCCCAACCCTTCCCCGACAAGCCCCAAGCGATGCCTCGGCAAACCTCCAACAACATCGCTCAACTCACCGCCGCGGCAGGCCGCAACGCCTCACCAAATCACCCGCTCAAATCCAAATCCGGATCGCAGCAGGCAAACTCAATGCGTGAGCAACTCCTCCCCGTCCCCGCATCCTGAACGCCAATCGTTCTTTCTTGGTGGTACTGTTCCACCGAGCAGTGTTTTCTCCCCAAATCCGCGGCGGCTCCAATCCAAAGACCAACCGGCTCAACTCCCGGTCGCGCCTCTCATTCCAATCTCGAAACGCGAACCCGCAGAGCCATATCTTCCGCTTGCCCCGAATGGGGCAAATGCCTGTAGCGGTGTGTCAGGTCGTCTCGACCGCAACCCACCGAACCCGCCCGACACACATCATGCCCCAGAGGGGCATTTGCCGCAGTGCACCAGCAAGGCGGCCTCTCAGATTCACCGCCGTCCGACCCGATGCGCCGTCTTGACGAATCTCGCGAGGTACTCCAAGTCGAGGCGCGATCAATCCGAAGGTTGATCGATCGTAATGCGAACAGACCGATGGCCTTCCTGCGAAGGATTCACCATTACGCTCGAAGGCGCCTCATAGAAATTCCAGTGAAGAAGTTCGTCGAGTGCGAAAGGAGGATCTGTGTCACGTTTGTCGCATCGACGCAACGGCCATTCGAGAACTATAACGCCGATTTGCTGAACTGCGGCGAACATGGCCTCGGGCCCAATCGCGTTCGGAATACTGACGCGAACGTTGAAGGCGGCATCGTCTGCAAGGCGCGCCGCCGACGTGTCCGCGTAGAAATTGAACGCGACATGAATTGCGATCTCGTCCATCTTTTGCGCCAAGTCAGCGAGGCGGTCAAGTTCAAACACATCAGACATCCCGCGGGGGAACGGAGTGACCCAGAGACAATCCTTTGCGTCATTCTCCTGAATGCGCAGAGACCAGCCGGCATCGCAATCCGGTTCGTCCTCACTCTCGATCGAGATGGGAAGGCCCATCGCTTCACGTCTGTCCGGCTGTGCGATCCAATGTGACGCGGTGATCGGATCTGAATTCCAGTACCTCGCCATCCATTCGATCAGGACTGGCGAGAGTAGATTTTCAATCTGCGAGAAGCGTTGTTCCGCGTTCTTGGGTGGAAGAGGTCGGAAATGTGCCCAAGCGTTCCTCAAGCCCATCAAGACCGACGACACCTCAAGGAAGTCTTTCTTGGTGTTGGGTTCGAACCACCTTTGAAAACAGTCTTCCCAGCACTTGCTGATGACCTGAACGAGCTCGTTGGTGGTCAAAAACCATTCAAGTCGTGGTGCGATGGTGCTAGGCTGAACATTATGCTTCCGCTGACGCTCGCTCGAGACCTGTAAGAGGTAGAGGGCTCCACCCGGCCGCATTTATTGGAGTCGTTGATGCGGATGCCCTCAAGCTGTTTACGCCACGAAGTTCCGAACGAGCGACGGAGTGAGGCGCAGACGAAATGCCGCAGACACACTTCAATCCGCCAGAGTCGTTCGTACTGGCAAAAGCCCTCATTCGGTGCTTGGCCAATGTGTCGCCAGTTTCGGAAGGGTAGGCTGTTCATGGCACTCCGCGTGTCGCTTCGACAGTTAGTGGCGTGACCCGCTTCTCCGCCATCTTCGCATAGCCGCTCCCCAATTCCCCGATCGGATCCGGCGGGATGATCTCCACCTTCTTGTCCCCCAGTTTGGCCTCACCCCGGCGCACCTTCTCTTGGAACGAAAGGCATTCCGACAGCAACCGCCCGAGGATCTCCTCCTCCGGAACGTTCGCAACCTTTTCGCCTTGGACGTAGATAATCCCGCGGCGGTCGCCCGCAAACACCGCTACATCCGCGCCCTCAGCCTCGCCGGGGCCGTTCACGATGCAGCCCATGACGGCGACCTTCATAGGGATGGTGACTTGCGAGGCGAGGGCTTTGCGGACGTCCTGGATGAGGGTGAAGAGATCGACCTGGATGCGGCCACAGGTGGGGCAGGCGATGAGATCGACGCCGATGCGGGTGCGAAGGCCCAGGCAATAGAGGAGTTCGAGGCCGTCTTCGACTTCAAAGATCGGGTCGTTGGCGTAGGAGATGCGAACGGTGTCGCCGATGCCGTTGATCAGCAGCCCGCCCAACGCAACCACACTGCGAATCGTCCCCGTCTCCTTCGGGCCCGCGTGCGTCACACCAAGGTGCAACGGGTGGTCGAAGCGTTTGCTGATCTCGGTGTACGCATCGATCACCAACGCGGCGTCCATGCTCTTGGCGCTGATGGTGATGTCGTGAAAATCCTGCTCGTAGAAGATGTCGAGGTATTCCTCGAGTTTGGTGATCATGATCGCGAGCATGTGGCCATGCTTTTGCTCGCTGAAGACCGCCCCCAGTTCCTTCATCCGCTTCTGCTTGTCACGCCGCTCGATGATGGAGCCCTCGTTGACGCCGATGCGAATCGGAAGCCCGCGGGCCTTGCACGCCTGAATCACATCGATCACCTGGGCACGGTCGTTGATATTGCCGGGGTTGAGTCGGATCTTGTGGACGCCCGCCTCCACCGCCTCCAACGCCCGCTGAAAGTGAAAGTGCACATCGGCGACAATCGGAACCCGCACCGCCGGGATGATGTGCTTGAGGGCCTCGGTGTCCTTTTTCTCCGGGACGGCGACACGGACGATATCGGCCCCTGCCGCGGCCATGCGGTTGATTTCGGCGATGCAGCGTTCGACGTCGTAGGTGTACCCCGCGGTCATGGTCTGAACGCTGATCGGGGCGGGCGTGGTGGGGTTTCCGGCACGATCTGGGAGGCCGCCGCCGACTCGGATGCGGCCGACGCGATCGTCTCCGATGGTGATTTGGCGGGTGGGGCGGCGAGGAAGCATGGGGAAGTATATGAGATTTCCGACGCCGGGTTCGGTCAGGGCACGACGCCGACGACCACGAGGGGCACCGCGGGAATGCCCCGTCCTTGGCGGAGCATGTCGTACAGACCGCGCTCGTAGTACGGGACGCCGGAAGACATCTGCTCCTGGAGTTCCTTCATCGGAAGAATTTCGATGCCGACATCGATCTTGTCTCCAACGTAGAAGGCCATGTGTTTGACGAACATGTCGAAAGCGACGAATGCGTATTTACCGAACTGCACTTCGATGGCGATTCGGTCTTTGACGAAATCGGTCTGGTTGTACGTTTTGATGGCCTTGGCACCAGCCGATTCGATTTCTTTTTTCTGTTCGTCGGGAGACATGCAGAGTGTCTTGCGAATAAGCGCGGCGTTTTCGGTCACCCAGTAGGAGACCCGTGATTGCTCCCAGCCTCGGCGGCCGAACTCAGAGGCGAAACAGCGGTTCATCTCAACGGGGCTGAAGAGGAGTGCGCCCCGCTTGCGGGCTTCCTTGGAGGTCTTGGTGCGGCACGCGTTGGCGTCCAGCGTGGCGATGACCCTTTCGACCTCCTGCCACAGGGACCGCTTGTGGACGAGCAGATGCTCGTGCCCGTTGAGATGAGAGTACAAACATGCGATTCTCACTCCCGACCGCTCGTCGTCATCCAAGGCGCCGTCGTGAGCTTTGAACCCGGAGCGGGCGTGTACACGGGTCGGTTGCGGGGTCGAACGGCGAGATCGCCCGACCCGGCCCGACGAACGCGGTCGGCGGCGACAGCGACGTATTCCTTCTTGAGGTCTGCACCCGCGCCCCGCCGGCCATGCAAAATCGCGGCGGCCACCGTGGTCCCAACCCCCATAAACGGATCGACGATCAGATCGCCCGGAGCGGTCAGCGATAGCAATAGACGTTCGACCAGTTCGATTGGGAACTGGCACGGATGGATGGTTTTCTCGGGATGATTATGCTTTACATTGGGGATGACCCAGACATCGCCGGGGTTCTTGCCGAGAGGATTGGCAGAATATTCGCCTTTGCGGGGGCCTTTGAAAAACCGCTTTCCCGGGTACTTCTGCGGGACTCGGACGGGATCGAGGTCGAAGTGGTATGAATCCGTGGCGTCTTCCCGGCTGAACCAGAGGATGGTTTCGTGCCGGCCGGAGAAGCGACGGGAGCAATGCAGGCCGTGCTCGAAATGCCAGATGATGCGATTGCGGAGTCGCAAGCCGTGACCTTTGAACAATGGGTATAGCAGGATATCGAGCGGGAAGACCTCGCCTTGGTCCACATGGTTTCCGACCTGCCAACAAATGCTGCCACCCGGCGCGAGTTTTTGGACGCATCGCGAGATGACGTCCGCCTGAGATTCAAGATAGGTTCCGAGAGAAAGTTTGCTTTCGTAGGCCTTCCCGATGTTGTACGGGGGAGAGGTAACGAAGAGCTGGACTGACCGATCGGGAATCGAGCCGAGAAGCAACCGGCAGTCGCCGTGGAAAAGTGTCGCGAGATTTTCAGGACGGAATAGGGAGGCGACCGCAGGGGCCGCGGCGGGGGATCGCGGATCGGCTTCGCCACTGGCAAAAAGCCCGGCGTGCAAGTCGCCAACTTTCAACATGCGGTCAGTATACTTATCCGACATGAGAACGAGTTTCCCAGATGACACGATTTTCACACAGTCGCGGCCGCAAAGCCGCGATTGGGTTCTCGGATGTTAGGAGTGAGCAGCCGCTACTCTTGGCGATCAGTTTTTTCGGCGCGACCCCAAGGAAACCCATGCTCGGACGAATCTTCAAGGCGTATGACATTCGCGGCACCTACCCCGACCTGCTCAACGACCACATGGGGTGGCAGATCGGGTTTGGGGCCAGCAAGTACTTGATTGCGGATGCCGCCGCGGCCGGTGAATCGACGCCGATGATGAAGAACATTGTCGTGGGTAGGGACATGCGAATCTCGAGCCCGAGTTTGACCAAGAATTTGATTCAGGGGATCAACGACAACGGCGGCGACGTGATCGATCTGGGCATGGTGGATACGTCGATGATTTACTTTGCGGTCAATCACTTTGATTGTGCGGGCGGGGTGATGGTGACGGCGAGTCACAATCCGCCGCAGTACAACGGGTTCAAGATCAGCAAGCGCAAAGCCAAGCCCGTCGGGGAGATGACGGGGCTGGCGGAGATCCGCAAGCACGCCGCGATGGTGGACAAGGCCCAGATGCCCAAGACGGCGGGTCGGCACGAGCAGCGCGATCTGTGGGAGTCGTACACGCAGCACGTCCGGTCGTTCCTGGACATGCACGGGCAGAAGTTGAAGGTGGTGATCGACGCCAGCAACGGGATGGCGGGGACGATGATCCCCAAGATTTTCGGGAAGGTGTCGCCGATGGGGCCGGTGCCGGGGCTGACGATCGTGGAACTGAACTTCGACAACACCAAGGGGCAGTTTGCGCACGAGCCCAACCCGCTGGTGGCGTCGAACTTGAAGCAAGTTCAGGAGGCTGTGATTCGGGAGAAGGCGGACCTGGGCGTGTGCTACGACGGCGATGCCGATCGGTGTGTGATCATCGACGAAAAGGGGAAGGCGGTTGGGTGTGACCACCTCACCGCGCTTCTGGCCCGGCACTTCCTGGCCAAGTATCCGAAAACGGCGGTCGTCTTTGACCTGCGGTCGACCAAGGCGGTGGCCGAGGAAGTGACGAAGGCCGGGGGCAAGCCGGTGCGGGGCCGGGTGGGGCACGTCTTCCTGAAGGCGGCTCTGGCCGAGAACGAAGGCTGCTTCGGCGGTGAGCTCTCCGGGCACTTCTACTTCCGCGACAATTACAATGCTGACTCGGGAGCGATCGCGATGTGCGCGGTGTTCAGCGTCCTCACGAAGTCGGGCAAGAAGATGAGCGAGTTGATCGCCCCGCTGGCCCGTTACGCCCAGTCGGGCGAGATGAACTTCCAGATCGAGGACAAGGAGGGCGCGATCGCGATTGTCAAGAAGATGTTCGCGCCCGGCACCGACTACAAGGCGACCGTCGACGAACTGGACGGGATCACGATCGACTGCTGGACGCAATCGGGTCAGCACGGCGGTTGGTGGTGCAATATCCGAAAGAGCAACACCGAGCCGCTGCTGAGACTGAACCTGGAAGCCAAAGACCCCAAGACGTTGGCGAAGATGCTCGGGATGATCGCTCCCAACCTGGGTCGGCGGGTCGATCACTGACGATCGCCCCGGTTTCGCAGGCCGCAGGCCCGGGCCAAAGGGACGTCGAGGTTGAACTGCTCCGGACGTTGCGCGCATACGAGACTTGGTTCGATGAGGAGTGTGGGTTCTCATTGAAGCCTTGGG
Organism: uncultured Phycisphaeraceae bacterium; assembly: GCA_964549785.1. Taxonomy (GTDB): domain Bacteria; phylum Planctomycetota; class Phycisphaerae; order Phycisphaerales; family UBA1924; genus JBEIUO01. Next base: position 6,245 of record CAZJXA010000020.1, read on the forward strand.
CCGCGGCGGGCGCCCCGTTCGTGGCCGAGTGCAACCACTTTGGGGACGACCGGAGCGGACGGCCTGTTGGCCAAGTCAGGGTTGGAATTGTCCGGGCGCACAGGTCGCAGAGAAAACAACGGGTACGACACGCACGGGGTATCCGCTCTAGACTGCTGGTTCATTGACCCTCACCGATTTGCTCAACCACTGGTCGCTGGCTGAAAACCCCTTTCGAGGTGAGGAGGCCCGCGCCGACGATGTGTTCGCGCGGATGAGCGGCGGGGGTAATGGGGCCGACCCGCTGGTGAGCGGGGTTCACCACTCGGACTTTGAGAAGATTTTGGGTGATCCGTTGCGGCCCGGGCCGGCGGTGGTCTTCGGCGAGAAAGGGAGCGGCAAGACCGCGATCCGGCTCCAACTGGTGCGACGGATCGACGAGCACAACGCCAAGCACGCGGGCGCCAAGATTCTGGTTCTGATCTACGACGACCTGAACGGCGTCCTGGGGCGGATCTACGACCGCTTGGGTGGGAAGAACGCCGCCGATGCCCTTCAGAAAATCCGACTGGTGGACCACATCGATGCGATTTTGTCGCTCGCGGTGCCGCGGCTGGTGGATTCGGTGTTGCAGGAGGGATCGGGGAGAAACTCGCTCGATCTGGGCGTGAATCCTGGCAAGACCGTGCGGGGGATTGATCGGGCCCAGCGCGAGAGTTTGCTGTTATTGCAGGCGCTCTATGACCGGCCGGACCTGGCACCGATGCGAACCGCGCCGCTGCGGCGGCGGTTGCGGCTGGGGTTTGATGGGCGACGGTTGCTGGTGAGTGTGCTGCTGGTGCTGATTCCCGCGCTGATCCTGGGGACGCTGGCGTGGAGGAAATGGTTTGCTCCGCCGACGGTGGCCCCCTGGGTCTTGAACGCTTTGGACTGGTCCCTGGTGGTGGCGGCGGCGCTGTTCGCGATCGGGGCGTTGAAGGTCGGCGTGTGGGACAAGTTGGCGTTGTTGCGGACGTCGCATCGGGTGAAGCAGCAGTTGCGAGTGGTCTCGCGCGGCGATGTGTCGTACGCCAAGTCGATCCGGGTGTTGACGCCGGCGGTGCGGGAGACGTCGGTGCTGCCGGTGACCGATTCGGACGAGCCCCGCTTTGCGATGTTGTCACGGTTGCTGCGGATTCTGCGGCCTCTGGGGTACGCGGGTATTTTCGTGATCGTGGACCGCATCGACGAACCGACTCTGGTGGGCGGCGACCCCGAGCGGATGAAGGCGGTCGTGTGGCCGATGCTGAGCAACAAGTTCCTGCAGATGGAAGGCGTGGGTGTCAAGTTGCTGCTTCCCGTGGAATTGCGGCACGCGGTCTTCCGTGAATCGAGCGCGTTCTTTCAGGAGGCCCGGCTCGACAAGCAGGGGCTGATCGAACGGCTCTCGTGGACGGGTGCGAGCCTGTACGACCTGTGCGAGGCGCGGCTGCGGGCGTGCCTGAAGGCCGGCTCTCCGGAACGGCAGTTGATTGACCTGTTCGCCGAGGATGTCGCGCGGCCGGAGTTGATCGATGCCCTGGACCGGATGAAGCAGCCGCGGGATGCGTTCAAGTTGCTGTATCGATGCCTCATCGATCACTGCGCGAACGTGACGCAAGGGGAAAATCAGTGGCGAATCCCCAGGCACATCCTGATGGCGGTTCTGAAGGCCGAGAACGAGCGGCTACAGCAGTTCCAGCAAGGGATCCGGCCGGGGTGAGTGATCGCCGCGGGTTTCGTACTATCTCCCTGCTCGCGCCGGGTCCGCTCCCACTTTCCCGTGCTCGCCCTTCAGTTGGATCTTTTCCCCGGTTGCGACGGCCTTGAGCAGGCTCAGCATGTAGGTAGCCTGCGAAGGACCGTCCCAGTACTCTGCGGAGTGGACGGTCACGCAAATCAACTTCAATTCCGGATCGTCGGGTCCGCCCGGCCACCACCCTTTGGCGTGGATGTTCCAGAGTTCCTGCGCCTTCGCGGGATTGACTTCCGACCGTCCCTCGCCCTGGATCACGACATACTGCTCCTTGCCGGGGTCGCAGTAGGTGACCATTACCGAAGGATTACCAGCAAGTTCCTGAATCTTGACCGACGCCTTGTGGGTCATGAACCAGAGGTCACCGTCAAAGTTCTTCGGGTCGACGGTTTGCGTGTACATCGGTCGGGTATGCGTGCCGCCTTTCGGCCCGTCGCCGGGAAAGGTAGTAAACATCGCGACGCGGATGTCTTTAATGAGTTCGGCGAGGCGGGCGGAATCTCCGCGGGTTTCTGTGTTCATGGTGCCCTGACGGTGAGCGCCGCGGATGAACTCATGGTGAGGGGCGAATGATTTTTGTGACTGGGACAAAGGCGGAGCGGGCTCGATCGTGCAATGTCGGAACCGAACATCGACAAGTGGAGACATTGCCACCCGGGACCGCCCGGCGTATCCTTGCTCCCACCGGTCGGCTACCGCCGATCGGTGCCTTGGGCGCGTGCCGGAGTGGTCAAACGGGGCAGACTGTAAATCTGTTGATTAATTTCTACGGGGGTTCGAATCCCTCCGCGCCCACTTGCCTTGGTTTATCGATCTGTCCCCGCCCACGGCGGGGGCTTTCGTTTTTGGAAAACACGTGCCAAAGGGGGCGACGCCTCCCCTATTGTCTTTTCTGACCGTTCGCATGACTTCTCCCTCACCCACCATCGACGACCTGCCGGCGACCACGGATCGGCGCACCGCCCAAGTCGTGCTGCGCGGCTTCGAGAAAGTGGATGTTGTCGCCGACACCATCGAGAGCGGAGTGGGCCCTCCGGTGGTGTTCCTGCACGGCCTTGTCGGCCTGAATGATCACTGGGACCGGGTGGTGCGCCAAGGCGACCAGACCTTCCGTTCCACGATGCTGCAGCTGCCGTTGCTGGGGCTCAAGGGTGAGGACTGCTCGATCCAAGGCGCCACCGAACTCACGATCCACTTCCTCGCCGATCACTTCCGCCATCCGGCGGTGGTTGTGGGGAACTCGTTCGGGGGGCATGTGGCTCTCAAGATCGCGCTGGAGCGGCCGGACCTCGTGCGGGCGTTGGTGCTCGCCGGTTCAAGCGGCCTCATCGAACGGAGCATGGTGCGTGAGGTGCAAATCCGTCCCAGCCGCGAATGGTTGGTGAACAAGATCGGCGAACTGTTCTTTGACCGCTCCAAGATGAACCCGGCCGATGTTGATCGGGCGCACTCCGAGCTGAGCCATCGCGGGCACGCCCGCGGCATGGTAAAACTCTCGCGCTCGGCCCGTAGAAACCACCTGGGAGACGACATTCATCGGATCACCGCTCCGACCCTGCTGATCTGGGGGCGGCAGGACATTGTGACGCCGCCGGAAGCTGCGCTCGAACTCGAACGCAAGATCAAGGGGGCGAAACTCGTGTGGTTTGAGCGCTGCGGCCATGCGCCCATGATCGAGTCCCCGGATGAGTTTTCGTTGACGCTCCAGGAGTTTGTGCGTGACCTCCCGGCGTGATGAACGGTCAGCGCGGTGGTCGGCCACCAGCCTGGTTGGCTTGGGGATGCGGGCTTGGCTCGCGGGCCGGATTCGCCGGGTTTCAGACACCCGCCACTGGCAACGGAACTCCGCCGGGATGCAGCGGTCGCAACTGCGCCAGTTGTTGCACGAAGCGCGGGGCACCGTCTTTGGTCGGGCGGCGGGTTTCGAGAAACTGCATGACCTTCCGAACGCCGAGTTGCTGACCTCGTACCGCTCGGCCGTGCCGATCGCGGATTCGTACGGCTTCAAGGATCTGGTCGCGAGGATGCGTGAGGGGGCGGAGCCGGACGTCTTGTGGCCCGGGCTCGTGAAGAATTTCGCCCAGACGAGCGGCACGACGGCGGGTGACAAGTACATCCCGGTCAGCGATGCGATGCTGAGGTCTAATTTCCGGGCGTCGCTCGACATCTTTGCCCATCTCCACCGGTTCGGGGTTTCGCTGCCGCGGCTATTGGGGGGCAGGAGCCTCTTCCTGGGCGGATCAACGAAACTGGAGAGGAGCGAGCGGGGAGTGCAGACGGGCGACCTTTCGGGGATCGTTACGCCGCTGATCCGCTGGCCGATAAGCACGATTTACTTGCCCGGGCCGGAGATCGCGCTCCTCAGCCATTGGCCGACCAAAATCCAGGCGATGGCCGAGCGCTGCATTGGTGAAGACGTGCGGATGGTGAGCGGCATGTGTTCCTGGGGGTTGGTGCTCTTCGAAAAAGTGCTCGAACTGGCCCGTGCCCGCGGGCGGACGTGCGAAACGATACTGGACGTTTGGCCGAATCTTTCGGTCTTCGTGCATGGCGGCGTCAACTACACTCCGTTCGACGCCCGCATCCGCACCGTCTTCAGCGGCTCGCCCGACGGGGCCGGAGTGGACACCCGTCTTGAGTTGTACCCGGCCTCGGAAGGTTTCGTGGCGCTCCAGGACACGAAGGGTGATCCGGGGCTGCGGCTGCTGACCGACATCGGGAACTTCTTTGAGTTTGTTCCGTTGGAGGAGATCGATTCGCCCACCGCCCGCGCGTTCTCGTGTGAAGAAGTCGAGAAGGGTCAGAAATACGTGGTGGTTGTCTCCACCTGTGCCGGGCTTTGGCGTTACATCCTGGGCGACGTGGTGGAATTTGACACCGTGCCGGACAAACTCATTTCCTCGGGCGGCGGCGGCGGCGACGGGCCGTGTCGCCTGCGGATCGTCGGACGGCACCGGCACTTCATCAATGCCTTCGGCGAGAACCTGATCGTCGAGCACATCGAGAATGCGGCGGCGGAGGCCGCGCGGGCCGCGTCGCTGATCTTGGGCGAGTTTACGGCCGCCCCGGTGTACCCCGACCACAATCGCCGCGCTGGATTGGAACTTGCGGTTGAGTTCGCCGGGCCGTCGGACGCCGAAGCGATCCGGCGTTTTGCGATAGCCTTTGATGAATCCTTGAAACGACAGAACGCCGACTACACGGTCAAACGCACCGACGGGCTGGGAATGTCCCCTCCCACGGTCACTCCGCTCCCGCCCGGGACGTTTCATCGATGGATGGAATCCGTCGGAAAACTTGGCGGGCAACACAAGTGCCCCCGCTGCGCCAATCATCGTGAAATCGTCGATGCGGTGGTGGCCGCGGCCCCGTCACGTCGCCCGAATCCAGTGCCCGAACACGTCTGAAACACGCTCCGACAGAGACCCGCACTTATGACGCCCGCCTCAACCGCCGCCATCGCACCGTCCATGAACTGCCACCTCGTCGTCGCCGCGGCCACAGCCCTGCTGGAGCAGTGTCGTCAGATCACCGCGATTCTGCCGGTAACCGTTTACGCATCGGATTCTCGGACGCTGGCGGGCGGAACGATCGGCAAACACCTCCGCCACGTGCTGGACCATTTTCAGGCGATTGTGGCGGCGGCCGACTCGGGTGAAGTGGTTGACTACGACCGTCGGGAACGGAACGTGCCGATGGAAAGCCGGCCCGAGGTGGCGGTTGAGCAATTGGGGTTGATGCTCGCGCGGCTCGCGACGTTCCGCAGCGCCGAGGCCGATCTGCCGCTGCGGATCCGCATCATGGTGTCGGCCGACGGCGGGCAGGTGGACGTCGCTTCGACATTCGCGCGCGAACTGGCGTTCGCGACTCATCACGCGGTTCATCACCAGGCGATGATCGCCGCGATCGCCCGTGAATTTGGCGTTTCCGTTGACAAGGCGTTCGGGAAAGCACCGTCCACCGTGGCCCACGAGGCCGGGGCGGCGCGTTAGGCCCGGCTAGAAATTAAAGTCCGCAAGGAAGCGCCATGTGCACCCTCTCCATCATCCCGTTCTCCGAGAATGACCGTACCGGCTATCGGATGGTTTCCAGCCGCGATGAGAGCCGCGCTCGGGCCGAGGCCCAACCGCCTCGCTGGCGTGAACTTTCGGCGACGCTCCGCGGCATCTGGCCCACCGACCCGGAAGGCGGTGGTACGTGGGTCGCCGTTGCCAACTCGGGACTGGGTTTGGCGGTTTTGAACCGCAACCCGGAACCGCCGATCCCGATTCCTCCCAGCGGAACGCTCGTTTCGCGGGGCAAACTCATTCCAAAGTTGATCGATGCCGACTCGCTCGCGGAAATCGGGGAGCGGCTGGGACAGATGCCGTTGGAACGGTTCGCCCCGTTTCGGATCGCCGCGACCGCCTTGGAAGAGGGTGGTGTGCGCTGTCTCGAGGCGATCTGGGATCGCACGGAACTAGTCCTGAAGCCCTTGGTCACGCCTCCGGTTTGCCTGGTGAGTTCCGGATTGGGCGATTCGCGGGTTGCGGCACGGATTCCGTTGTTTTCGGACTTGGTGTCAGCGGATCCCACGCCCGCCAGTCAGGATGCATTTCACGGTCATGTGTGGTTGGAACAACGCGAGATCAGCGTGATGATGGCAAGATCAGACGCGACCACGGTGTCGATCACCACATGTGAAGTATCAAGGGCCTCGGATCGACGGGTGAACGTCCGGATGGCGTATACGCCGGTCTCGCAGCCGCTGGCCCACGCGGTCGGTCGGTTGGTTCGCGGTGGGGCCGGCGTCTAATATCCCTTCCTTGCCGCCGCGCTTGTCCGGTGTGGGGAGTTTTTTGTCGGTGCCGGGAGCCGCGCTGTGCGGGATTCGTGGCATGGGGGTCGAACGGTCGTTGTTTCAAAGTGAGCCGCCGGCGTGACGCCAGAAGTTGCCCTTCGCACATCCCAACCACTCACGGTTTCGTCACTGCTCAACCCGGTGGTGATGTGGTCAGACCTTTGGCGGCATCGTGATCTTTCGCGGCAGTTCGCGGTCCGGTACTTTCTGACGAGGTTCCGAGGCACCTACCTGGGTGTTTTGTGGGCGCTTATTTTTCCGCTCCTGATGCTGCTGGTGTACACGTTCATTTTCACGTACATCTTTTCGGCCCGGTCTGGGAATGAGACCCGTCCTCAATACGCGGTCTGGCTGTTCTGCGGGATGGCCGTTTTCGGGCTTTTCTCGGCGAGCGTGATGCGGGCTTGCGGGGTGGTGCTGGAGAATCCGCAGTACGTGACGAAGGTGGTCTTTCCGCTTCAGATACTTCCGGTCGCCAACCTGGGTGCGAGCCTGATGTACACCGCGATCGAGCTCGTGCTGGTGACGGTGGGGGTGGCCATATTCCACTCGACGCTGAACGCCTCGGCCCTGTTGACGCCGGTTGTGTTACTGCCGCTTCTGGCGATGAGCTTGGGTGTATCGTGGTTTCTTGCGTCGCTGACGGTCTTCGTGCGGGACGTGTCGAACGTGGCGGTGATCGTGGTTTCGCAGTTTCTGTTCTTTCTGACACCGATATTCTGGAAGAAGGAGGAGTTGCTCGGCAAGATGCCGCAACTCTCGTGGCTGATCGATTTCAACCCGCTCGCCGTGATCGTCGAGAACGCGCGGCGGTGCATCTTGTGGGGGCAGATGCCCGACTGGCGGGGTTGGGCGATCGGGATGGCCATCGGGCTGATCACCATGCAGCTGGGCTACGCCTGGTTCATGAAGAGCAAGCGGGGGTTCGCCGATGTCCTCTGACGCCGCGATCATGCCGGACACGATGATCGAGCACGCGCCGGCACGCGGTGGCGGGGGCGGAGCCCAGCGGGGCGACCCGGTGATCCGGCTGCGCGACGTCGGTAAGTCGTACCACGTCTATCCGAAACCCGCCGACCGGCTGAAGCAGGCGTTCTTCCGGTGGCACAAGACGTATTTCAAAGAGTTTTGGGCGTGCCGCAAGGTGAGTTTTGAGATCTATCCCGGTGAGGCGGTCGGGATTTTGGGTCGCAACGGGGCCGGGAAAAGCACGCTCCTCCAGGTGATCGCGGGAACAATGGCGCCGACCGAAGGTTCGGTTGAGGTGCGGGGCCGGGTGGCGGCGATGTTGCAGTTGGGTAGCGGCTTCAATCCGGAATTTACGGGGCGTGAGAACGTGTATCTGGGCGGCGCGATCCTGGGCATCGGTCGCAAGGAGATGGACGGACGCTTCGCGGACATCGAGTCCTTCGCCGATATCGGTACCTTTATCGATCAACCGTTGAAGACCTATTCGAGCGGCATGGCCGCGCGGCTCGCGTTCGCGGTCTCCTTTTCGGTCGAGCCGGACCTCCTGATCGTCGACGAGATTCTCGCGGTCGGCGATATCGGGTTCCAGCACAAGTGCGTGGCCCGGCTTCGGCAGATGCGTGACCGCGGACTCACGATGCTCTTTGTCAGTCATTCGCCGGATGCGGTGCGCAGTTTGTGCCAGAAGGCGCTCTTTCTGGTGGACGGCCAGCCCGCCTATTTCGGCCCCGCCGACCAGGCCGTGAATCTGTATCTGGGGTACATCCGCGAGCAGACGAACAAGGACGCGTTGGAAGAGCAGAAAGACCTCACGAAGCCGGTGGCGTTCGCAACGGCGGTGAAGGGTGCCGCGCGGTACGGCACCGGGCATGTGCAGATCGAGGGGGTTGAAATCCGCGACGAATCCGGCGAGCCCCGACGGGCCTTCCGCTTCGGCGAATCGATCACGCTCGAGGCGACGTTTGTTCCGCACGTGGACTCGCCCAATGTCTCGGTGAGTTTCCTCATCCGCGACATGACGGGCATCGACCTGACGGGCACCACCACCTTCGACGAAAAGGTGATGATCGGGGTCAAGGCCGGGCGACGTTTCCGGGTCCGCTTCCGGTTCGCGACCCAGTTCCGCGTCGGGAATTACGGGGTGTCGCTGGCGGTCACGCGGGTCTCGCAGCGCGACTACTCGGACGTCGTGCTTTTCGATCAGGTGGACGGTGTCGTGGCGTTCGCGGTGATGGGCGACCCGGAACGTCCGGTTCACTACAAGTTCCATTGCCCGACGACCATCGAATGGGAGACCGTGGCATGAGCCCCGCGGAATCCATGATTGAGAGTAAGTCGGCCATACCGGGCGCCTCGGCGGAGCAAGCCGGCGAGCCGCGGGCCCAGGGCCAATCGGGGCCGCCAGCCGAGATCGCGGAGAATTATCAGTACTGGCGGGAGAACGGCGGGACGTGGGCGGATGAATATTCCCGCCGCAAGACGTGGATGGTGTTGTACCACATCCAGGAGATCATGCTGACGGAATATGTGCTCCGGCACGCCGAGGGCCGCAAAACCCCGCTGCGGGTGCTGGAGTTTGGTTGCGGCGTCGGTCGGCATCTTCAAAACCTGAGCCGGCTGGCCAACGTCGAGGTGCACGGTTTCGATCAGTCGGCTTCGATGATCGAAGGATGCCGCCGCTGGGCGGATTCCGATTTCTTGCGCGACCGCGTCACAGTCGGCCAACCCGTGGGGCCGCTGCCGTATGCCAACGGTTCATTTGATCTGGTGTACTCCGCCGAAGTGCTCGTGCACGTGCGGCCGGAGGACATCACGGGAACGCTCACCGAACTCGTGCGGATCGCGCGGGGCCACGTTCTACATATCGAGCCCAGCCCCGATTTCACGGTGGACGGCACCGTCCATAGCGGCTGCTGGAACCACGACCTGCCATCGCTCTACCGGGCAATGGGGCGTACGTGCGAGTCGCTCGGCCGGGGTTACTCCGCGCACGCGGCATGGCGGACGGTGGTCGGCGGCACACCAAAGTTCCGGTGGAAGCCGGAGTTGCTCGAACTCTATCAGAAGATGGAGATCGACATCGACCGGGGTTTCTCGGTAACCGACAACGCCAAACGTGATGCGGAGTCGAAGAGCCAGATATGGCTGGATCGCTCGACCGTTCTCGAGTCGGACCTTCGTCTGTCGCTCGACAGCCTCCGGATGAGTTCCGCCGGCCTCGAGACGACGGGAGAGTCGCTCCGCATCGCCCAAGCCACGATCGCCCAATGCGTCGCGGCCGAAGCCGCGCTCCGCGCCGGGCACGCTTCGGCGGAGTCCGCTCACGCGGCCCGCATGGAATCGCTTGCCGCCGCGGCCGCCGCCGAGCGTGATTCTCTCACCACTGAGCTCGCGGCGGCGCGGGCCGCCTTGGAAGCCGCCGAGCGACACGCATCGGAGCGGATTCTGGCCGCGGAAGAGGCCGCCGCGACGGGAATCCGGACCGCGAAAGCGGAATCGGAGCGTGAGCGATCGGAACTGGCGGAGGCCGCCGCCGGGCTTGCGGCCCGCATCAGGGCGCTCGAGCACGAGCAGTTGGCGGCGCGGTCGGCCCGCGAACGCGAACGGACCGCCGAAGCCCTCGACTCTCAGACGCGGGCCCGGGCGTGGAGCCTGGCGATGGACCGCCTGCGTGCGGACGCGGAGGCGGCGAAGGTGGAACTGGTGTGGGCGAAGGAGCGGCACGCCGCGTTTGTGGATGGCGTGAGGGCGCACGTCCGACGTCCGTGACGATCGGAAGTGCGGCGCGGAAGGGTTGCAACCGGAGGAGCGAGTGTGGGCACGAGTAATTGGCAGCAAATCCCGTTCTGCATCGATGCGTTGATGAAGATCGCGCCCTCGAGGGTGCTGGATATCGGCGTGGGATTCGGTCGCTGGGGGATCATCACCCGGGAGTTCTGCGACGTGTGGTTCTCACGCATCTTCAAGGATGAGTGGCGGGTGCATCTGGAAGGCGTTGAAGGGTTTCCCCGCAGCATCACGGACTACCACCACAGTTTTTACAACAAGATACACATCGGGGACGCCGCGGAAATTATCCCGACGCTCCCGGGCCCGTGGAGCGTCACGATCTACGGCGACGTCCTGGAGCACTTCACGAAAGAGAAGGCCCACGAACTGCTCTCGATCAGTCTCGAACGGTCCGAGTATGTGCTCATCAATATCCCTATCGGTGAAGAGTTCGAGCAGGGAGAGGCGTACGGCAACGTCTATGAACGGCACCTGTCGCAATGGGAAGTGGAGGACTTCCGCCCCTTCGGGCTGGTGAACCACGCGCTGCTTCAGGATTTTCAAGGGCGGCCCTATGGCGCGTTCGTGCTGTCACGGAACGACCCCAACGACCTCAAGTCCGGGCTGTTCTCACGGTTTGCGTCGTATCCCAAGAGCCTGCCCGCATCGGCGGACATGAACGTCGACGCTTCCACGTCGAACGGGCTTGTGCGACAGGTGGCGGAACAGGCGTTCGAGTTGGAGTACATCAAGCGCTCGCACTCGTACCAGCTCGCCCAAAAACTGCGGCGCAACGGCGTGCTCCAGGCCGCCAAGCGCCTGACGAAAGGCCCGACGCCCAACACCCTTCGCGTCCGCGCGACCGGTGAGCCGGGGAAGGAGTCGCAAGGCACCGAGGTCTGGCTGTTGGCGGTAACCGGGCGGCCCGACGAGCCCGCCACCCCGTGGGACTTCGTTGACTTTGCTCCCGGCTGGCACCCCCGGACGATCGACGATTGCTCGTACGGCCGCTGCTTCATGACGCTCCGCGGCGAAGCTTCGGTCGTGACGTCGGCCGACCCGGAACTGCGGTTCATGTCGCACCCGTGGAGCGGGACCGTGGAAATTTCGTTCGCGGGCCGGACGGAAACGATCGACCTCTCCGCGCCCACGAGCGGACATTTGCTTGTATACCCCGGTCGCTCCCCGATGGTCCCGCCGTCGATCGGCCCGGGTCCCCTCACCCCCGGGATCGAGATCAAGCCGCTGCCCGGCGCGGAGCATCCGCCACAAGGCGCGGTCCCTGGGCCGCAGGCCGACGGTCGCCGCGACGACCCTTCGGGCCCGACGCTGCAACGCGCGACTCCCGGTTTCACCCCCGCCCATCGCGACTTTCTAGCCCAGGTGGCGAAGTCTGATCGGCGGGTCATCGCGGTGCATTGCCCCAAGTGGCTGGGGGTCACGAGTTCGACGCGAATCCTCTTCGAGCACTGCTACCCCGTGCCCAATTCCGTGTCGGAAGATCCCTTCACGCTCACCGATGACGACATCGAACTCCACGCCTCTCTGCTTGCGGAAGCCAACGTGGCCCGCGTGGTTTTTTCTGGGGGCGACGAGTCGCACCTGCGGATCGCGCGCCGGCTGCGGCAACTACGCCCGTCCACGACGGTGGACATGCTCTGGCACGGCTCGTATGTGCAGTTTTCAGAGGACTACGTGTGGCACATCACGAAAATGTGGATCGAGGCCGCGAAATCCGGGGTTGTGCGGTCGATCTGCACGGTGAAAGCCGGGATGGAGGATCTGTTCCGCGCGCTCGGGGTTCCGTCGGCGCTGGTCCTCAATTACGTTCCCGGCGACGTTCAGGCTCCGCCCGTTCTGAGCGACGACGGGCACATTCACGCGGGTATGTGGATTTCGGGAGCGGTGTATCGCAAGATTCCGCACGCGATGCTGGCGGCCGTCAAGATGGCCGGGAATGTCTGGTTGCACGGGGCCGGGCTCGACGCCCGCGCGCGCGAGGTGGTGGAAGCGTTCGGGATTCCCGCCGGTGAGTTGCACCCGGCGCCGCTGCCGCACGACCGGCTCATGGCGGCGATCCGGCGCACCCATCTATCGTTGTATGTGACGTTCAGTGAGTGCTGTCCGATGCTGCCTCTCGAAAGCCTGCAACTGGGCGTCCCTTGTCTGGTAGGGCCGGTTTCGCACCTGTTTGAGGACAACGCCTTCTTGAGCGAGCGGCTGGTGGTTCCGCAACCGGATCGCGCGGATGTGATCGCCCGGTTCATCGAGCGGGCCTTCGCGGAGCGGGAGGAGATTATCGCGGAATATGCGCGGTACGCGCCGGGCTACAACGCTCTGGCCCGCCGCAGTGTCGAGAAATTCATTGACGACGGCGGCACGCTGGAACGTGGCGTCTCGCCCTGGCAGCCCGCGAACACGCACGACGCCGCGCTGCTCGCATGACGACCAGCCGCACGCTCTTCGTTTCGTACGAAATTCATCCGACCAACGCCGGTGGGTGCGGTGTCTTGCTCCACCACGCCGCCGACGTGCTGCTGTCGCAAGGCCACCGCGTCGGCCTGCTGCTCGACCTCCCGGCCGACTATTTCGCGACATTTGTCGAAAAGGATCGGCTCGGATTCGTTGTCCCGGAGCGTCTGGAAGCCTGGCGGGTCGATGATCTTTGCCACGACTACCCGTTCACGCAGGCGCAGATTCCGTGCGTGTTCCAATGGAAATCGTCGCGCTTTGCACACGCTCTCGCGGCTCTCACGCGGCGCGAACGGTTTTCCGGCGTCGAGTTCTTTGAGTATTGCGGACCCGGCTATTACGCGTGCGTCGATCGGCTCTTCGCCCCGCCCGTCGCGTCGGACGAGGGTGCGCCGCACCCCGGTTCGCCCGCCGCGCCGGTGCTCTTCACTCGCCTGCACGGCTCGATCGAAGTTCTTGAGCGGTTCGGTGCGGGGCTGTGCCGCGACGAAGGGCAGTTCCGGCAATTCGCGCTCGAGCAACGCTCGCTGTGGCTGAGCGAAACGGTGCTGACGCCCACGAAGGCGTATTTCGACCGATATTTCAAGGACCTGTACCGCGTGGAACCCGAGCGGGTGGTGGTCTCTTCGCCGCCGAAGCAGCCGTTCGCCCGGGTCGCCGCGCGCCCGGACACGGCCGGTCCGTTCAGTATCACGTTCATCGGCCGCCTCTTCCATCTCAAGGGCGTCGATCAACTCGTTCACGCCGCCGTGATGCTGATGAAGGCCCGGCCGCATCTCGCGTTCACGGTGGAACTCATCGGCTACGACTCTAGCGAGACCCCGGCGTGCGCCACCTACGGCGAGTATCTCCGCACGCTCATCCCCGAGCGATTCCGATCCCGTTTCCGTTTCCGGGGGCAGGTTCCGCACGCCCAGATCGCGGACATCCTGGAGCACACGCTGTTCGGTGTCTTCCCCAACCGGATCGAGAGTTTCTGCTACGCGCTGCATGAGGTGTACGACGCGGGTGTGCCGGTGGTCGTCAACGACCTGCCGGCGTTCAGCGATTTTTTTACCCATGACCGCAACTGCCTGGTGTACAACGGAACCACCAAGGGCCTGTTCGCGCAGATGCTCCGGATGACGGACGACCGCGAACTCCGCGACCGCATCACCCTTCCCTATCCCGTGGCCGAACACCCGATCGGTGATTTTTACGCTGCCCCGTTCGCGGCCCGCGCACTCGACGCGGCATCAAGCGAGCGGACGCTGCGGTCGCTCGTGGTCGTTCTCGCCGAGGCCGACGGGCGTCCTCCAGCGCTCGACGCCCTCGCGGGTCAGACGCGAACGGCCGACGCCACGCTTGTCCTGCGGCCCGCCGCGCCCGACGGTGAGGAAACCTTGTGGTGGCTGGGGCGGGCGTGGCACATCCGCGACGCCGATGGGAACGCGGTCGAACCGTCCGATGCCCTCACCGCCGACGTCTTGGTTGTTCTCAATCACTCTGACCGGCCGGAGCCCACGTGGCTTGAAACCGTGGCCCGTCCGCTGGAGCGTCGCACCGATGTCGGGTTCGCAGGGACTTGGCGGCGCATCGGCGGCCGCGCCGAGGCTGACGATCTCGACCTCATCCCGGAACTCTACCCGTTCGTCAAAGGCGAGCGCCTGCCGCGGATCGCGGTGCGGAGCGCCCCGGACTCCCTGCTCGCCGAGATCTTTGACCCATCACTGGGCGGCCTCGGGTTGATCGGCCTCGTGTGGGATTGCGTCCGTGTGTTCGGCCCGGGCCTGCTTCTCGACCGGGCGATGCTCGACGCCGAACCCGACGCGGTCGCTGTTGCCCACCCGCAGCATCTCAAGGCGCTTATTATGCGTCACGGGGGCCACTTCGCCGAGCGACTGTCGTGGATCGCGGCGTTCCAGGCCGATCGTGCCGCACGGGCCGAGGATCGGGGGATTGAGGCGGCGGCGGGCTCCGCCAACACGACGACGTGGCCGCTGGTTTCGCCGATCTCGGTGGGCACCAAGATCGCGCTCGCCGATGAACTAGGCGGGACGACGCTGGCGCGGCTCGCGTGGAAGAAGTTGAAGAGCCGGATCCGTGACAGGCTGCCCGGGAACGGGTGAAGCAGCGACACGGGCGTCGGCGGTGAATGTCCACGGAAGGCAGCCCGGCCTTCGTTGGTAACGTGAGTGTCGGCCTCGGCCCCTGGGCGCCCTGCGCCGCGAGCGAAGCGACCAAACGCCAGACTTTCCGGCGGAGCGCGGTCTCAATGCCCGACTTGGGTCGACCATGGCCTACCCCGCGCGACGCCCATACACTTCGCCCAGGTATGCGCCTCAGCTGCGGTCCATTCCGGCTCATCGTCACTCTGCTCTTGGCGGTAGCGTTGCCGTTCTGTTGCTGCAACTTCCATTCGTTGCTGAGTGTGTGCACGCCGTGCGAAGCGGCGACGCACCCAGCGGCGGCAGACACAGCGGTCCATTGCCATGCGGCCGGCTCCGCTCACGAACACGACGCCGACCATCACGCCGAGCATGCAGCGGATTCGACGGTTGGCGGCGAGCCCGGATCGTCGCCCTGCGGACCCGGTCATGATGAGAACGACTGCTCCTGTGGCAAGCAGAACACCTTGACGACGGTCGCCAAGACAACCGTTGACTTCCCGACGCCCGTCTTGGTAGCGGTTGTTTCGTTCCCCACCCTCGTTGGGTTGGGCGTTTCAAACCCGTTCCACACCCTTGGAAGGGATTCGCGGGTGTCTGCTCGACCGCCCACCACGCTTCTGTACTTGCACTGCGCGCTCATCGTGTAGCAACACCATCCGGACTGGTGCCTTCCGCTCGTTCCCCTCGCTGCATTTGGGCGTGGCGGACAAGCGGTCGTTGGCATCAGTCTGTTCTGACACGGTGTTTGCACTCCAAATCCGACCGAACCGAATTGACTTCCCAACCGGAGGTTCCTCATGGCATGTTCACGCGTGGCCATAGCCGCGGGCGCACTGGCGCTCGCGGCTGTGGCGATCCTGATTCCTGTCTACGCCCACGAAGGGCACAACAAGTCCGCCGGGTCGACGTTCGACCCGAACGCTCCCAAGAAAATCTCCAAAGCGACCGCGATGGCGATCGACCTCAGGAGCGCCGAGGTGGACTTCGGCCAGGTGGAAGAGGTGGTTCGGTTGACCGGCATCGTGCGTGCCCGACCGGACTCGATCTTTGCCATCGCGCCAACGTACGCCGGGGTCGTTCGCTCGGTCGCGGTGCAGCCCGGTGACCGCGTGACCAAAGGCATGGTTCTCGCTGAGATCGATTCGCCAGAGGTTGCTCGGCTCCTGTACGACTTGAAGCGGTTGGAATCCGAGAACGAACGGCTCTTGTCCGACGTGACGAGGGCCGAGTCGCAGGTCGCTTCGCTTGAGATCGAGGTTCCGGCGCTCATCAAGAGCGCCGAACTCGCCGAGGGCGAGGTGCAGCGGCTAACTTCCGCCGGGGAGGCCGTGTCGGCGAACGTGCTGGCCCAGCGCAAGTCCGAAGCGATCAAACTCCGGGCCGATGCGGGTCTTCGCGCGGTAGCGCTGTCCCAAGCAAGTGCCGATGTCGATTCGGCGCGGCGCCAAGCGGAGACCACCCGTGCATCGGCCCAGGTGCTTCGCGGCACGCTCCCATCCTCCACCGACGGAGCCGACGCTGAGTCGAGCGCCGACCCGGCACGCCCGTCGGGGCGGGGGGGACTCGTCCGGTTCACTTCGCCGATAGATGGCGTCGTGGTCAGTCGCGCTGCAATGTCCGGCGAGGGCGTGGGCGCCGGCACGGCCATTCTCACCGTCGGTAACTTCAGCGCTGTGCAGGTCGCGGGCGAACTGCCGGAGGGGCTGATCGATCGTGTCGCCTCCGCCCCCGGCGCCAAGGTGCGTGTGCGCCGCGGCATCGGTGCGACCGGTGACGCAATCGTCGAGGGCACCGTCCAGTTCATCAGCCCCGTGATCGACGCGACCAAGCGCACCGCGCACCTGGTCGTTGAGGTGGACAACCCGTCCGGCGCGTTTCGCCAGGGGCAGTTTGTTGACCTCTCGGTGGTGCTCAGCACCAACGAGGCCGCGGTGGTCGTGCCGGTCTCCGCGATTGTGAAGGAGGGCCCGCTCCAGTACGTGTTCATCAAGGAAGGCAAGGGCGAGAACGAGGTCTTTAAAAAGCGCGACGTGGCCACCGCCGTTCGCGACGACCAAATCGTCGAGATCACGCAGGGCCTGGTGCCGGGCGACGTGATCGCGGTGAGCGGCGCGTTCAGCATCTCTCAGATTCGGGGCTTTGTGCCGGGCGCTCCGGAGCCCACCCCGACCACGGGGCCCGCCAGGAACGACGACGGCCACGCCCACTGATCGCTCCCGCTGCAGCGGACTAGGAAGGAATCGCGCTTGCTCAACTGGATCATCAAGGCCTCGCTTCACAACCGCGTGCTCGTTATCATCGCGGCCCTGCTGGTGTCGGTCTACGGCCTCTATGTGACGTTCAACACGCCCACGGACGTGCTGCCCGATCTCAATCGTCCCGTCGTGACCATCATGACCGAGGCGCCCGGCCTTGCCCCCGAAGAGGTCGAGGCCCAGGTCACGTACAACATCGAGACCGCCGTCAACGGCTCTCCGGGCGTAGAGCGGGTCCGCAGCGTCTCATCGCTGGGCCTCTCGATCGTCTTTGTCGAGTTCCAGTGGGGCACGGACCTCAAGTACAACCGTCAGGTCGTGACCGAGAGGCTCGGCACGATCGCGGAAAAACTGCCTCCCGGGATCGTGCCGGCGATGACGCCCGCGACGAGCATCATGGGCGAGATCGCGCTCATCAGCGTCAGCAGCAAGACGCTGTCTCCGATGGAAGTCCGGACGGTCGCGGAGTTCACGCTCCGACCCGCGATCCTGTCGATCCCCGGCATCGCCCAGGTCACAGCCCAAGGCGGCGACCTCAAGCAGTTCCGTGTTCAGGCCGACCCCGACAAACTGCGCCTCTTTGAACTGACCCTCGAGGACGTGGAAAAGGCTCTCACCGCGGCGAACCAGAACACGGGCGGAGGGTTCATCGTCAGCGGGTCGCAGGAACTGGTCGTCCGGAACCTCGGCCGCGTGCAGACCGCCGAGGACATCGCGTCGTCACTCGTCACGACCAAACCGGGCGACCACGGGTCCCCGCCGCGAACGGTGCTGATCCGCGATGTGGCGACCGTAACCGAGAGCGGCCCGACCATCAAGCGGGGCGATGCGTCGGACAACGCCTCGCCCGCGGTCATCATGGCGATCCAGAAGCAGCCAGGAGCGGACACGCTCACACTCACCAGATCGCTGGACACGACGCTCGCCCAGCTCGGGCCGACCCTTCCACCCGGCATTGACATCAACTCCGATGTGTTCCGTCAAGAGCACTTCATCAACTCATCCATCCACAACGTGGTCGAGGCCCTCGTCATCGGCGCGGTTCTCGTGGTGCTCGTTCTCATCCTGTTTCTGATGAACGTGCGGACGACCATCGTCACGCTCACGGCCCTCCCGCTGTCGATCATCACCACATTCCTGGTCTTCCACTGGCTCGGGATGAGTGTGAACACCATGACGCTGGGCGGGCTGGCGGTGGCTATCGGCGAACTGGTGGACGACGCGGTGGTCGATGTCGAGAACGTATACCGCCGTCTGGGCGAGAATCGTCGCGCGACAAACCCGAAGGCGGTCGTGCAGGTCGTCTTCGACGCCTCAAGCGAAATCCGCAACCCGATCATCCTCGGGACGGTCATCGTCAACCTGGTCTTCTTGCCCACGTTCTTCCTGCCGGGCATCGAGGGTCGGCTCTTCGCCCCGCTGGCCAC
>CAZJXA010000021.1:0-24870 GCA_964549785.1 uncultured Phycisphaeraceae bacterium
CAAATCTGCAAACCGCCTTCGACCTGTCCGGTCGCGCTGAACCCGAGAGCGACCGCCAGGCGCTCGCCTGGCACGTTGCCGGGCATGACGCGGGAGATGACGCCGGCCGGATGCGTCGAGGCCTGCGCCTCGAGCATCCGGCGAACGCCAAGAACGACGCCGGCGAGGGCTGGCCCTACGCCTGGCCTTGATAGAAACCAGGCCTCCGCCGGTCGACCGTCATCCCACGCGAACAATCCCCCGATTGCGATCGGCCCCGCCGAGGTGCGAAACACCCACGGCTGGCCGCCCACCACCTGGACGAGCAGCGAACGATAGACCGCGCGCGGCACGGTAGACTTTCGCGCGGTCAGCACGTCCGCCAGGTCGGCCAGGGTGGCAGGCTCGAGCGGCATGGTTCAGGCCGCTGCCGTGGCGGGCACGGCCTGCAGCGTAGGCCACATGTCGATCAGGAATTCGGCGCCGATCTCAGAGAACTGATTGTAAGCGGCGGGGTTCGAGATCGACAGCGTGATCTCACCCGACGGGGTATACTGCGACCAGCTATAGTTTTCGCTTTTCGGATCGGACGAATAGACCGGCTGCAGCTTCACCTGGCGCCACGATCCGAAGTCGGTGACGCTGATCAGCTTGAACTTTGCGGTGACCATTTTCGATTTCCTTTTAGGTTGGAAACGCAGCACGCGATCAGTTGTTTATTTGTAGAGGCGAGCGCGCACCGCGCAGTCTTTGGCCTCGAGCAACTTGCGCAGCCCTGCCGACCGTTCGGGATTGCGCGGCAGATCTGCAACCATCGAAGCTGCTAGGTCGTGAAATGGCTTGCTTACCGCCTGCAGAAAATCCGGCAGGTGCGCGAACTCGAAAAACTGCAGCATCGGCTCAGAATTGGGATTGTAGCCGGTGTTGGTTGTGGCTTGATCTGACATGTGACTAGTTCCCGATTAAAAGAGGTTCGTGTTCACGTTCAGCTTGACGCTGCCGCCGTCCGACGCACTGCCACTCGTTCCGCGTTTCCGCCGCCCCTCAGCTGGATTGTGCACGACGCCGTGCCGCCCCTTGTGGCCGAGCAGCCAATACTGCAGGGCGTCGTGCGGGTTCGAATAATCGCCCTTTTCGGGCCGGTCGGACGTCGTCACCGTGTTGCCGATCCGCTGGTTTGCGTAGCGGTAGTGCGACGCGAACCCCTTGCGCAGCATCGGGCAACCCGTCCGATCGATGATGATCGCGGGCACGTTCGGCGCGATCATGTACGTGAGCTCGTCCGTCACCGCCTGCAGTCGCAGGCCTACCTCATTCGACGGGGCCGGCAGGATCGGCATGCCGAGCACGGCGGAGACCGTCTCGGCCCAGGCAAAATCATTCGCTTCCTTGTCGGCCCCGTCAAAGCCGGCCGGATCGGCCCAGCCAATCTCGACCTCGTTGTCGGGCGCCACCTCGAGCAGCGCCAGCTTGACGCGCTCGGCGAACCGGCTCGCGTTCATGCGCCCCGGTACCACCTCGCGATAGCACCGGAACTGACCGTTCGGCGCCCGCTGGCCGATGATCGCCGCCGGCCGTGTCAGGCCCTGGTCGAAACCGATCTGCATCGGGACTTTCGGCAGCACCTCGAGCGGCACCGGCGAGAGGTGAACGTCGTCGTTGTATTCGTCGGCGTACACCGGCAGCCCGTCGAGCGAGGGCGCGTACTGTGCGTCGACCATTCGTTTGACCAGGTGGCGGCCGTTCTTCTGCCCCGACAACGTCGCGACCTGTTGCGCGTAGTAGCCGGGCTTCAGGTTCTTGATGTTCTCTGCCATTGGAGAACGGCCGGACGGCTGCTTGTAGAGCTTGTGGTTCGGCGGCAGGTCGATTTCGAACTTGTTATAGAACCAGCTGTCGATGTCGGGCGCATTGAGATCCCCGACGACGTAGGCGCGGTAATCGGTGCCGGGCTTCAGCATGTGCTGCGCAGGATAGCGGCCGAGGCGGAAGATCGCTTGCGTCAGGACCTCTTCGGCGAGCTGATCCATTTCGTAAAGCCAGAACGCGGTCGGTTCGAACCCGCGCATGAACGCCTCGATCGCGTTCTCGCCGATCGCCGCGAAGATCGCCTCGAATTCGACCGGCACGCGCCGGCCCTGGCGCAGCACGTCAAACGTGATCCGGTGCGTCGCGAACCGGCCGCCGCCACCGATCCATTCGCTTTCGGTCCAGCCGCCACCGTCTTCGGGCAGCCAGCCTTTCCACGTCGGATAGAGATTTCGTTCGATCTGGCCATAGGTCATGCCGATGATGGCAATCCGAAACCGGATGATCCCGTCGGTGCAGATCGGCATCAGGCTGGCGTTCGACAGCGTGTCGAAGATGCACGTCACCGACTTGCCGCCGCCGACGGGACCCAGCAGCGCGCGAACCATGTGCTGGCGGTCCTGCAGGAAGGCAGACGCCACCGGCCCCGGCGGCGTGAAGTTTTTGAACCTGACGAGCGGACTGCTCATTCGCCCCTCGCGTTTGCGATCGCGCGCTTGCCGCATCGGTTCACGATCCGGCAGCGCTGATAGCTCAGCTCACCGCGACGCTTCTCGATTTCAGCGACTTCGGCCTCGATCGACGCGAGGCTTGCGGCTTCCTCGCTCGTCATGTATTCACGCCACGGAAGAGCGACACGCGCAGCCCGTGAACGGTGCGATTCCATCAATTTCGCGTTCATGGCGAACACCTTCCCCCAACCCCCGGGCAGCGTTGCAAATCATCCGCCGGCTTTTTTTTCCAACTTCTGCCGTACCCGGAAGGCCTGGAAAAAGAAAAGCCGAAAAGCCAGCGGCTCGAAACGGTGCGGCGCCACCCCCCGAACTGAGAGGCGCGGCGCGATTTAGGGGGGCCGGGGTGGCCGGCGGCCTCGCCGGCGAAAGCCACCCCCCCTCGCGCGCCTGGCGCGCCTGGCCGGCGAGGGCAGCGCCCTGGCTTGTGGCCATCTGATTTATGATCAGTGCGCGAAACCCGCAAAACGCCCGTGTTCACGGTCATTGCTTGTCCTCGTCCGACTGTTGCTCGTCCGACTTTCGCGGATCGTGCTCGACAAGTTGTTGATTTTGTTCGTCGTTTCCGAAGTCGATCACGGTCGCGTTTTCCGCGCCCTCGGCGACCAGGTTCAGCAGCAGCAGGCCGCGCGCCTTTTCCTCGACGGTGATCGCCATCGGCAGCTTCTGGTGCAGGTACGGCAGCGCCGCGATCGCGGCGTCGACCTGGACCTTGAAGGCCTCGCCCGTCGCCAGGACAGGCTCGCCGGTCACTGGATCAATGACCAGCTTGCCCTCGTGGTACTTGTAGAGGCCGAGCTGCCGCGCGAGCTCTGCCGGCGTGCGGCTGTAGCTTTCGAGCAGGAAGACCAGCGGCGACCGGTAGCGGCCCTGCAGAAAGGCGACCCATTCGTCCGTGCGCTTGTTGCGCGAGCCCTTCGGCCGGCCGCCCTTGGCCGACGGCAGCGCCGCCGGCGGCATCGGCAGCGGCGCGTCGGCCGCCGGTTCGTCGAAGAGCTCGACCTGCTCGGCCTGATCCGGTCGCGGGTCGACGAGCCCCAGCTGAGCGAGCGCGGCCGTCAGGCCCTGCTTTTCGTCAGCCATCAATAAACGCCCCGTTGTTAACTGCCGCCAGGGAACGGCAGGGAACGGTCGAAAAGGCACCGTTCCCGGCACCGTTCCCAGCTAAGTTATTGAGCGCGCTACTAAATACATATCTCGGGAACGGAGGAACGGGGGAACGGTGTAATTGCTCGTGTACACATGCGCGCGTGTAGTCATCACTCGCGCAGGTGCGCACGCGCGCGATCACGTACGCGCGCGACCCCCGTTCCACCGTTCCACCGTTCCTAACTTCGCAAATGTGCATGTTTCTCAGTATGTTAGCAGGGAACGCCTGCAGGGAACGGTGGAACGGTGGCACTGGCAACCGATGGGCAACTGATCCACTGTTCCACCCCGCACCCGACCGCCGGAACGCCAACGCCACCCAAATCACGACGGGACCGTGCCCGAACAGAGTAGGTCGGGGTGGCGGGCGATAGACTTTTCGGCCCGTCGATTTATTCAGCTGTGCTCATCACGCCACCCTCGCCGTATAATCCGTCGAGATTGATCAGTGTGCATTTACTCTTTACTCCGTTCACCCGCGTTTGCCCCGTCTCGTACACCGTGCCGCGTGGCGCCTGTCGCAGCGCGCCAGACCACACTGAAGCCCCCGTTTCGCCGGCCCATTTCGAGCCTTCAAACATGCGCCTGACGGACGGAGATTGGTTGGGAACAGCGAGCCACTGCTGCTTGCCGTCGATCCTCAGCATCAGGCCTGCCTGCGACAGGAGGCCGCGAACTTTGACGATATCGGTCCACTCGGTTTCGCGTCCGAACCACGCCTCGAGGACCTGGCCGACCGTCGTTTTGTTGCCATTGCGCCACGCTTCAACAGGAACCGACAGCAGGTGATTGAGACAGCCGAGCCAGTTTTCGGTCGCGTCTTCGAATTCGGCCATCGTGTCGGCCGCCATGAGATCCCGCCACCAAAACATGTCGCCATCACCTGGCGTCTTCAGCCGATCCTCGTTCCACCCCTCGTTTTCGATCATGTCGGCGATCGCCAGGAGCGTGCCAAACGTGTCCTGGCCGCGCGCATCCATGCCGCCGGCGCCGAGCTCTTCGCGAAACGCTGACCACGTTTCGTCGAAGCGTGGCCACTCATCCATCAGTCTTCGGAGAATGCAGCGGCCGACGACGCTGAGACTGTTCGGAGGAAGGTCGGGTGCGGGTTGGGATGGTGGCAAGCGAGCGAGGCGCAGAAGCGCCATGCGGCTCAGGTCCTGCGGCTCGAGCGGCGGCGTATTGATCGAACTGAACAGGAAGCACGATCGCGCCCGAAACTCGACGCCCTGGTGCTTGTCGCCGCCCCTCAACATCAGGCCGCCTGACGCGGCGATGCGCGCGAGCTTTAATACCGCCTTCTGCTTCTTCACGTCAGCTTCGCCCTCGAGCTCGTCCACCGCGATCGGAAGGCAGTCGTGACCAACGCGCTGATAGAGGCCGGCGGCACTGGTATCGACCGCCTGGATCAGCCAATCGCCTAAAAGCCCTTTGATCAATTCCTGCAGCGTCGACTTGCCGGTGCCCTTGTCGCCGGTAATGAACACCGCCGGCCGCCACGGCAGGGCGCCCGAAAGCAGCGCCGCACCGATCCAGCCTAAGAGCAGTTGCGGGTCGACGTAGGGTCGAGCCCAATTCCAGGATTGCAGCAGCGGCCGAAGCAGCTTTGCGGGGTTGTCTTTATCTTCGACGGGTGTGGGCCAGGGGTCGGGGATCGCGGGCCGCGTTGGATAGACCGAACCGTTGATCTCGCCGGGTGGCTGCCGACGGCCGCCGATCAGCACGTTTTCGCCCGTGTGCACCACCAGGCCACCGTCCGGATCTGTCCAGCTTCCACGCCCGCGAACGCGCTCGACAGCGTTCCACGGCCCCTTTGCGGTGCATGCCGCGATCAGCGTTTCGCGCGCCTTTTCATTGCGCCACCCGTCGCAGGCCGGCTTGCCGTCATCGCCCTTGCCGCGCCCCCACTTCGGCCAAGCCCAATACAGGTACAGGTGGCGCCCGCGGAACAGCTCGAGCGTATCAGCCTGGCCGTATGGCTTGGTGTAGCAGTAGAGCTGCCCGATCGGGTCGAGGAACCAGTTCGCGCTGCCGTCGACGCCCAGCGGCAGCACAGGGCAATCCGGTGGCAGGCCCAGCTGATCGGGTCGCCACTGGCCAGCGTTCACGCCCTCGCGTGGCCCGCCCGGTTCTGGATCACCTTTGAAGCGGTGTTTCACAGTCGGGATCGGCTTGGCGTCCGCGATAAGCGCGCGGACGGCCGATAGGTTCGGTTTTGATGTCACCCCGATGAATTCCGCCGGCGCCCCAACGCCAGCGGCCCCCTGTTGGATTGCCCTAGCGCTGCCCGTTGCTCTTTTTCTTCGGTCGGCCGTCGTCTTGATCCCACGCGGCTTCCAGCTGCGCGACCAGGTCGGGACCGTCCGGCTTGGCGATCAGCTGCGGCGCGAGCGGATAGTCAATGACCGGAACCGGCGCCACGGGCGCCGGTGAGTTGTTTTCTTGTTGAGGTAATGGAATCGACGCCAAGGGTGGCGTCGATAAGTGTATGCGCGATCGCAGGTTCGCCTGGCGGCGACCGGCTCGCTTGAACAGCCCGCGATCCGGTAGCGGAACGGGTGCGGGCGGCGCGACCTGGTCGGCGTCGTGCCACGCCGTCGCCAGGTCGGCGAGCGCCTTTGCTGTCACACAAAACGCCGTCAGCGCCGCCACCAGGCGCCGCGACGCCTGATCCCACGGGTTGTCGTCGTGTGCCGCGCCCACTGCCCACCGATACGTCACCTCAGGCGGGGCCCCCATGGCCGCGTAACATGACATGTCCAGCAAACTCGGCTTGACGCCGCCGGGGATCTCTTCATGCCAATTTTGGATCACAGCCGGATCAGTGGCGAAATAGGCCGTCTGCGCAGCAGCGCACGCGGTCTCTTTGATGCCCTTCGGCGTCAAGTTCATGGCTTTGCCCCTTTCAGTAAACGGTTGATCTCGCGTCGCTTGGCGCGCCACCAGCCCCGGCGCGCCTCGAGAAAATCAGTGATCTCGATGGCGAGACCGACCAAAAACGGAATGGAAACGACGATGATCATCAGCATGCTCAGCCCCAAGAAAATCTGCTCGACGAACGGCATTGGTGCCCCCTAGTTGCGCAGCGCGTCGTTCGCGTCCTTGCCGACCGAACTGCGCGCGATTTTGACGGGCCGGCCCTGCACGGCCAGCGCGTCGATTGCCCGCTTCAACTGCTGTTCCGCTTGTGGTTTTCCCCAATCGTTATCGGCCGCAACGATCACTTCGTTGCAGCAGCTCGGCAGCTGGATCGACGCGAGATTTCCAAGCGTGCCGGCAGCCCAAACGCGCAACTCCGGACAGGCGAGTGCGATCGACAGCCCGTCCTCGACGCCTTCACAAATCACCAACGGCTCGATCAGGCCGGCTTTCGCTGCCTGCTCAGGCGTTTTTTTGCTGGCGCCCTTGGCGAGCCGGATCACGGCGCCCTTGAACGTCGGCCAGATCTTGCGCGCCGGCGTGACGGGCGCCTTGCCTGATCCGTCCGGCATCAGAAATGTTCGGTGTATGGCAGTGACCGGCCCCTGGTCCGTCATCGCCGACACGATCGTCGGCCAGACCTGGCCACTTTCCGCATGCCTGCAGGCCGGATCGAAACGCAGGGCGCCGGGCATCGCAGCCAGGTGGCGCAGATCGATGCCTCGCGTTCGAAGGTACGTATCGACAGGCGTGTCGAGAATTTTCGCTTCGCACTTGAGCCAGTAGCCGAAGGCGCTGCGGCGCTTCTCGTTGAGCGCGGCGAGCTCGGCCGCCTCATCGTGCGGCGCCACGGCCTGGCGCGCGACGTTGCCCTGGCGGCGCAGTTCGTCAGGACTGACGTTGATGAGGCCGAGCCAGCCCTTTGCCCACTGGATCGCGTCTTTCAGCAGGAGGCCCTGGCAATAGCAGATCAGGCCGAGAACATCCCCCTTTTCGCCGGTCGCCTCATCACGCCACGAGCCCGGCACGCCGGAAAGCGCGATCCAGAATGAGCCAGCGATCTTGTCCTGGCGGGTCGGGTTTTTCGCGATCCAGTATTTGCCGGATCGCGAGCCGTCCGGTGCGAGATCCCGCGCAAGGCTTTCGACGCGCGACTGCAGCAACGCCTTGAGTTCGGGGATCTCGGAGGGTCGGGACTGCATCAGAAAAATTCCTTTTCCTTTGCCAGCCACTCCGCCATCAGAACAGTCACGGTGCCGTCGCGGTTCTTTTCGATCAGCACCTTGGAACGCGGCAGCCACTCGCGCCGCGTTCCGTCACTCAACAGGATCGCCTTTTCAGTCTCGCCGACGATCTGGCCGACGACTTCGACCTTGCCGGCGCGGGCACTGTCGCCGGCGGCGTACTTGAACGCGCCCATCAGCCTACCGCCAGCAGCGCCTGCCGCCCCCGGATCTCGAGGCCTCGGAAATGAACGACGCCGCCCATGTCGACGCGCTCGACGCCGCAGACTGTGCCGAACATGGACAGGAACGCCTCGCGGTGCATGGCGCGGCCGTCAGCCCATGATTGATAGCGCTCGAAAAGCCGGTCGCCGTCGACCAGCTGTTCCGGTGAACGAACGGTGCATGCCGCGTGGAAAACTAACAGCTGATCCACAAGGGCCTTTACGGCGTCTCGCTGCACCGGCACCTTGGGCGCTTCCGGTGTGGCGGGCCCTTGGACGAACGGCGCCGCAGCAACGGGATTAGTGGGCGCCGCCAGCTGCACATCTGGCGGCGCCACCGGGCCGGCGCTCACGGGGTTGTGAGACGCCGACACTGCGGGGCCGCCGATTGGGGTAGCAGCTTGTCCCGCAACTGAAACGTTGATGGTGTGATGACTGCTCGACGCCTGGTGATCACGCCCTGACGACGCCGGCCCTTCGCCGCCGCCCTGCGACGCCAGCTGAGCATAACGCGGCACATCACTCGCGAGCCGTCGCTGCGAAGGCGGCGGCGCTTGGATCTCGACCGTCGGCATTTGCAACGCCGGCGCGACCAGCGCGAACCCGAACGTCGCCCAAAATCCCAACAGCCCGACGATGAAGACCGGCAGCCAGAACTGCACGTCTTCGATCGTCGTCTTTACGCCGAGGCCGGTGACGATCCGCGCAACGATCGCCATGTCGGGGTTGCCGCCGGCGACCTTGGCCACACCATCGAGGCCGCCAGCTTGGCGTTCGATCGCCTCGGCGAGTTGCTTGGCGCGCTCGGCGTCGGCGAGCTTCACGCGCAGCTCGCCGACACGTTTGCACGCCGTCGGCGCCCATCCAGGATCGGCGCAGTTGTTCGTGGCCTCGCCGATCGTTTGCCTCGCCTTGCCGATGTAGGCGGCGAGCTCCTGTTCGATGCGCTGTTTCGTCTGCGCCGGGTCGGGTTGCGAACCGAGTGCGGCGAGCGCGGCACGATCAGCATGGAGCCGGTCGCGGGTGACCGACCCCTGCATCGCCTGATCCTCGCGCGCGACAGCGGTGTCCGCCATTGTCACGCCCATGATGCGCCAGCCTGACAGCTGCGAAAGTGCAAAGCAGGCGATGATCGGCACCATCAGCGCGATTCGCATGAACCAGGCGCTGATGTCCCAGCCGCGTACGTCTCGCAATTTCGTCGGCAGGTACGCGCCGAGAACGGCGATCGCCAGAAACGCAGCGGCATACCCCAAGCTTGATCCGGGGTTCACCCATCCGCCGCCCTGGCGCCACCCGAACATCGTGTTCATTGACGCCTCGACGACCCAGCACGCCATCACGGCTTGGACCGGAATGGACGCGTTTTTCAGATTATCTGTGGTCAGCATGCCGCCAGCTCCTGCTCGAGGCGATTGAGGGATCGGTCGAACCGCGCATCATCGCGCCGGTCCTCGACGCGCCGCAGCGCGCGATTGACCGCCATGGGATCAAGGCCGAGCGCACGAGCGATCGCGTTCTGCTCGACGTCGAAACTGACGATCGCGAGATAGATCGACGTCTGCCGAGCGCGCGAGATCGCGTTCGACGGCCGCCGGCCGGCGCTGCGCATGTCGGCAGGCACCTGGTCACGAGTGACGACGGCAAGGGCCGCCTCGAATGCCGATGCCGCTGCGAGGCGACCGGCGCGTTTCACGCGGCGTCTAAGTTTGGGCGACATGGCTGCCTCCCCGCGCCTGGCGTCGCCGCTCAGCGGCCACGAGTGCGCCGATGTAGGCCAGCGCCAGCGTGTGGACCGTCAACGGGTTTGTGACGGCCCGCTGGTCGCCGGCGAGCACGCGTGTCGCAATCTCGCCGGCCGTTCCGAAGTCGACATCGGGGCCGATCATGGTCGCGGATCTGGCCGCGACGTCTATTAGGGCGAGTTTTCCATCTGGCATTTTGGCCACGCAGCGGCGTGGCGCGAGAGCATCGATCGGCACATCGTCAGCCGGCGCGATTTCGGCGATGCAGGAGAGCTTATCGGCGACGGCTAGGTCGAGCTCGACCAGGTCAAAGGGATCGGCACGCGCGGGCAATTGATCATCGTACATGCGGCCTCGCATCGGTTACGGGGTGGACGGACTACGCCACACAACGCGGCCGACAGGGCCTTACGGACGAAAAGTCCGGCCCCGATATGCTGCACACTGATCGGGGCCGGGAGGTTAGGTGTCGCGGTCTAGGCGCAACACCGGAAGGACGCTAGACACAAATTTGCTTTACGTGCTTCGGCAAATCTGGTCAACCGTTGAGCTACGTGCAGTGTCATTTACGTGTTGGTGTGCCCCGGCGGTTGCAAAATGCCGCCCCATGGAAAGGTTTCACACTCGCATCATGCGCATCTTCGGGCAGCAGCTGAAAGCCGCGCGCATCGACGCCGGTTTCCGCACGGCTAAAGAGTTCGCTGACGCGCTCGGCGTCGAGCCTCCGACCTATCGGTACTGGGAACGCGGCAAGTCGCTTCCCGATCTCGTGACCGTCGCCCGCATCTGCAAATTGCTGCAGCGGGACGCCAACTATTTTTTGCCCGATGCGCTTTCAGGCACCGACGCGCGGCGGGGAAACGACGGCAGCCGCGCCGCCTAAAAGGTCGCCCCCTCAGCCACATTCGTCTCGTCGTCCGGAACGACTGACGAACTTCTGCCACACCTAAACGCAGAACAGATTTACTTTTTTGATTGACGACGAGAGTCGAGGTAAATTACTTTTACTTCGCTTCGGTCCGTTTGCCGAAGCACGAAGCGGGGTAACGAAGGTGAGGCGTCAGCGATCCAGCCTTGGTCACTGGCGCCTTTCCCATTCCGGGAGATCGACATGCAAACACAGCAGAACTTGACCTGGTCGCGCGTGGCCAGGAACACCGACTACGCCACCGACGGCGTTCGGGCGTACCGCATCGCCTTCGACGGTAGGGTGTTCGTCGCCGAAGTTTCACTCATCCGCCGGCGGGACGTGCTCTCGCGTAGCGAGTTCACCCGCAAAGTCGCAGCGCAGGACTTTTGTGCAGCGTTCGCAAGCAACCTGGCGCGCCAGGTGTTCCTCGAGACGATCCTCGCTAACGCCTTCGACGCCGCCGCCCGCACCACGTTTACCAAGCGGCACGCCGCACGTCACATCCTTGCCGAGCTGCAACGCGCTGGCTTCGAATTCAGTTTCAAGGGCGGGCTGGCCACCGCTGACGTCACTGAGGTCGAGCAGGCGAGCGAGGCGGCCAGCGCATGATCACCAACTGGCCCGTCGAGGCGTATCTCGTGACGGTGGCGCTCGTCATCGTCGCTTTCAACATCGGCATCGCAGCCGGCATCGCGATTGCCCGGCACCTGGACGCCGAAGATTTCAACGCCGGCGACGTCACCGACGACGCCGATCACCCCACGCTGAAACTGATCGGAGGGCGTCGCAATGGCTGAAGCGAAACGCGGGTCGCTGGTCGGCCGGCAAAACCTCTACACCTGCCCGACGTGCATGAAGGCAATTTGCACGGTCGACAAAGACGACGGCACAACGCCGTTCACGATCCAGTGCCAGGCAACGCCAGGTTGCCGGACACTAGCCTACAGCGCCCTTTACAATGTCGTCCCCGGAACCTTTCAGGCAACGCACGAATGGTACCGGCCGTCGATCTTGAATGTCATGCCGCCTCATCTTGCCGCGCACGTCGCGAAAGGCGGTTTGCTGCTGCGCCAAATTCTAAAGCTGCCGCCGTTCGTCCAGGTCGCGTCTGACGCCGAAGCGCCGACATACCCCGTCGAGAAAGGAAATTGACGATGCCAACGCGCGCACTGAACGTCGAGGACGTGGCGGCGGAGCTCGGCCGCAAAGTCGATTGGGTACACAACAACTGGCGCGAGCTCGTCCAGATCGAAGGCATGCCGGCGCCGCTGCACGGCGTCGGCGCCCTGGCCTGGTCGGCGCCGGCATTCTATGCGTGGCTCGATCGAGATCTGGCCGAGCCACTAAAGCCGGCAGCGGCAGCCTATCGCGCCGCCCTCGAGGCCGCTCGCCCCGAACAGCAAACGGTGCGGGACAACACCCAGGAATGGCGGGACCACCTGAATAATCGTTTCAACACGGTGATTTAGAAATGGCGAATACCCTGCTTAAATTTCCGCGAATATTGCGCGTCGTACGCCCGAAAATCGACGAAGGCGAGCTCGAGCTCGAGGCGCAATATGAGGTTTATCGACTTCTCGTGCCGCTCCCGAAAGCCGCGCAGGAACGCGTTCTGATGCAGATCGCGCAGATCCTGCAGGACCGCCACGCCTATAGATACGAGGATTGACAATGGAAGACAGCATCCAAGACGCTAGGCCCGGCGATGTTTTCGTCGATAGTGACGGCCAGATTTATAGGGTTAAGGCTCGGTTCAATGAGCCAGTGATCGAATTGGCCATGATCGACCCCGTCTACCCATCTTCGATCGCCGGCAATGACCTGCCGCCGACAATGCGAGGCACCATCCACGCGCAGATGTGGGACGGCTTCAAGCGCATCTACCGGCCGGACTGACGCCCCTGTTTGAAAAACGGGCGAATCCTTCATTGTCGCCAGCGTTGGATCACCGGGAGAAAACCGCCATGGCAACGATCACGGTCAAATACCTGAAATTCCGCGATGGTCGGCCGCGTTGGGAACCAGGCCCCACGCTGCGCGCCAAGGGGATCAAGGGCCGTGATCTCAAGGACGAGGCCGGGCGCTGGCTCGGCCTCGAGGCGGCGATCGCCGCCGCCAACGCGCTCAATGCGGAGATCCACGCCTGGCGACTGACCGGTCGCCGGCGCCCGCCCGTACCTCGCAAAGTCGTCGCTCGCACAGTGCGTCACCTCAGCGACGACTGGCAGAAGAGCGTGAAGTTCACGAAGCGCGGCGCCAACACGCAACGCGACTACCTTTCGAAAGCCAGCCTATTTCTCGCCGAGTTCGGTGATGCACCGGTCGCTGCGATCGAAAAGGCGCATCTTTATCGCTGGTGGCAGGAGCTGCACGGCGAGCGCGGCCACGCCATGGCGAACGGCGTGCTGGCCGTTGCACGGGTGATGCTGAGCCACGCCACGCGGATCGGCTGGCGCGCTGACAATCCTGCGATGAAACTCGGTTTGGAAACGGTCGCGCCTCGCGTCGTCGTCTGGACGCCGGCCGAAATCGCCGCGTTCGTCGGCGCCGCCGATCGGCTCGGCCAGCACGCGATCGCCGACGCGGTGATCATCGCCCTGCACACTGGCCAGCGCCAGGGCGACGTGCTCGCGCTCGAGCACGCAGCAACGACGAACGGCCGGGTCATGTTTCGCCAGGGGAAGACCGGCGCCCGCGTGTCCGTGCCGCTGACGCCGGCGCTCGAGCAGCGCCTGGACGAGATCCGCGCCAGGCGCGCCGCCGGCGCCGTTGTCGAGCTCCACGCGCGCCAGGTTGTTCTCGACGACCAGGGCCGGGACTACACCGGCTCGCGCTACAACAAGGCCTTTGTGCAGGTGCGCGACGCTGCCGCCGCCGAGGCCGGCCCACAGATCGCCGGCCGCTTGTTCCTGGATCTTCGCGACACGGCCGTAACGCGGCTGGCGCTCGCCGGCTGCACCATCGCCGAGATCCGGGCAATCACAGGTCACACGCTGCAAACCATCCATTCGGTCCTGCAGCACTATCTGGCGCTCGACGACCGTATGGCCGACGCTGGCATCGATCGATTGAAGGTTTGGCTCGCAGACGAAGGGATCGCGATATGAGCACGTCGAAGTCACTTGCGGAAGAACTACCCGACGCAATTGCCAAAGTCAGCGAATTGATCGGAAGCATGAACGCGCAAGGAAACGAGCTAAATGCTGTCTGTCCTGGCGCTGGCGACGGCACTCACATGGTCATGAAACTCCTGCGCGTCAAACGAGACGTTGCAGTGGCAGCGATGCAAAGCGGTGACGTGGTGGCGATGCTCACCGCTTATCTGCAGCTCGCGCCAGCACTTAAGCTTACGACAGAGGATGCGCCGCCGGCCGATGCGGACTTTCCGAAGCCTGGCAGAAAAGATGGCGGCACTCCATGCGGCGAGTGTCATTTGAGCCCCGGCGAGGTTTGCGATATCTGCGGAGCAATTGAGCCGCGTAGATCGTCCGACTTCTCGCCAAAATAGCCCCGCTAAACGCCCATCGTCCGACTATTAAGGCGTTGAATTTGCTCGGTTCGCTCTGACTTTTAATCAGATGGTCGAGGGTTCGATCCCCTCCCCGCTCACCACAAAAACAGCAATCACATCAAGAACTTAAGAAACACCGTCGCCGGAACAACCGGCGAACGGCAGCGGGTTTGAAAAGTCGGACGTCCGACTTTTTAGTGCCTGACGACCTTCGGCTGCCAGCCTTCGATCAGACGAAGACGGTTTTCGATTCGCGGCAGCCGGCCGTCTTCCTTGTCGTCGATCTTGGTCAGCCGCCGCTCATGCGCCTGGACCGTCGGCGAGTGATCAACCAGCCATGTCACAAAGCCCCACAGCGCACCCACGATGATCACCATCGAGATCACCGTGGCCCCGACTTTGGAGTATGACATCGGTTCAGGCCGACCCGCTTCGCGCTCGAGGAGTTTTTTCACGCCGGCGTCGATCCCTACGATGTTGATATCCATCCGGGTGACGTCGCGCTGCAGCACCGCGACATTGGTTTCGACGGTGGCGATCCGCTGTTCCATGTCGTGCTGGCTCATGACGTCTTAGGGTCCTTGGCTGCGGGTTTGGCCGGGGCAGAGCGCACGCCCGCGCACGGGTCGACCCCCTTCGGCGGTTTGCATAGAGCGGCGCGGCCGAGGTTGTTGCCCTCGATCATGACCGCCGTGCCCTCAGTCAGCTTGTCCTCGCGGCTGATGCAGACGTGCGCCAGTGCGGCGCACGCTGGCTCAGCAGTCGCGACAATGGTGCTTTGTGCGCAACCGCTCAGCAGCCCCAGGCCGCAGAGCACCAGCGCGAGCTTTAAGAGCTGCATCGGTCAATCCTTTCGTTTGCGTGTTGATGGTGGCAACGGCGGTCGCCGCGCCGCGCTGCTCGGCTTTCTTGCCGCTGTCCCACATGAAAACTGTCGTCACCAGGCCGAGGATCGCGGCCAGGATGGCACCGTTCAAACTGCCGAAAATCGCCTTGATCATTGGGGTTGCCCTTTCTCCGCCGGCGGCACGGGTTTCGCATCGGTGATCAGCCGGCGGCCAAACACCGTTGCCAGGCCGAACACGGCCAGGCCGAAGCCGATCGACTTCGCATTGGCGCCGAAGGCGAGCAGCAACGGCTCGATCGGCTTAAGCTTGATCAGCTCGGCCGCGCCTTCGAACAGGAACTGGACGCCATCACTGAGCCACTGCAGAAATGTGCCGAGCAGGGCGAGCAGCCCGCCGAGTACCGTTTTTGAGCTTTTGAAGGCCGCTACAGCCGCGTTCGTTTTTTCCTGTAGGGTGACACCGACTTTGTTCGATGTCGCCGCCGTGGGCTTCGCTTGGCCCGGCGATTGCGTGTTCTGATCCGGGGCGGCGGTCGGGTCGACAGGTGGCGGCGCACCTGGCGGCCACCGCACCCCGCCGGGCACGATGCGGCGCTCATCGAAACTCGCGATCGAAACCGTGTCGCCCTGGTTGCCGGACAGCAAATAGATCCGACCGTCGCGACGGGCGACCAGCGTCCCGACGTGCCCTTCGGCCGGGTTTGGCGGCCGATCGATGACGACGATCGCGCCCTCGACCAGGGCGCACGGCGTACCCCACAACGCCCACGACCTGGCGCGCAGCGGTTCGGCCGGCAACGGATACCCGGCGGACTTGGCGGCGAATGCCACGGCCGCACCGCACCAGGGCGTCACGTCGTCTTTCACCCAGCTGGCGCCGGCCGCCGCAAAATACTCCATGATCCGCGGGTTCGAGCCAGGGCCGAGGACTTCCGCGACGCCCATTTCGGCGTCGAGGATCTGCAGCCAGCGCGGTTGTGTCGTCATCGTTTGCCCTCTCGTCAGCGCAGTGAGATGGAAATCGCGTTGGCGATCGTCGGACCGCCCGATGAGATTGACGCCGAAACCGTGCGCGGTGTCTCAGCAGCTAGCGAGCTTGCATCCGCTGCGCTGAACCCCACAGTTTCGGTGATGGTGTCGGTTCGCTCGGTGACGCCCGTCCAGGCATAGGTCGAACTGACGTTTGAATGTCCAATCGCCAGCACCATGCCGTCGGCATTGACGTTGACGTTCAGCGCCGGCGCTGTCGTGCTCCCGCTGCCCGCTGTTGCAACGGCAGTAATTGAACTGAGATTGTAGGCTGCCCATACGGCGATTGCGCACCGCGTCATGGTCCCTGACCAGGTGATCGCGACCGTCGCCGTCGTGCCGGTCACGCCCGTAAAGGCATAGAACGCGATCGTGGACGCCTGCCCCCCCGCGGTGTGATCTCGCTTGTGAATTAGGGTGCCGGCCACCCCGCCAACCGTGAACGCCGATATCGTTCGAGCTGAACTCTCGGTCGCGTACACACCGACGATCACCGTCCGCGACGATCCCGTATCGGTGCCAATTGCAGTCGACGCAAAGCTGTAAGTGGCGAGGTCTGACCCGCTCGCAGCAGCCGTCTGATAAGACAGGGTCGGCGGTCCGCCGGCCGCCGCCGCGCCTGCAAATCCAACGATCCCGACGAGGCCGGGTAGCATCACACCACCGCCTTGACGAGGTTTGCGACGATCTCATTCGACGCCGTCACCTGGTAGAACAGCACGTCGACCTTGCTCGCCGTCGTCGTCAGCACGGGCGCGGTGCCGCCGGCGAATTTCCAGTTAGATCCATAGCTCAGGGTGCGTGTTCCCGTGCCAT
This sequence comes from uncultured Phycisphaeraceae bacterium, assembly GCA_964549785.1. Classification (GTDB taxonomy): domain Bacteria; phylum Planctomycetota; class Phycisphaerae; order Phycisphaerales; family UBA1924; genus JBEIUO01. Next base: position 16,893 of record CAZJXA010000021.1, read on the forward strand.
CCTGCGCAATGCGAATGAAACCGCTCTGCCCGACTTTCGTCGCGTTGGTCGGGTTCGCCAGCGTGCGATCGCCAGCCAGTGTCACGCTGAAGTTCAGGCCAGCAGCAAAGTCGGGTGTGATCGTCGCACCGTCCGTCAGAGCCACGGTCGCGCCCGCCGCCCAGGCCTCGGCTGGCGACAGCGCCAAGTTGCCGGCCGCAGCCGAGCGGAACTCCGCCCCCGTCGCGAGCTCAGTCGCGCCGACGTAGGTTGTCGAGGCGGCCTGCTTAATGTTGTCGAAGGCGGTCGCCGGCACCGTCACATCGGACAAGTTCGCCGACTTGACGAGTTTCAAACTGAGATCCGCCGCGACTTCGGCCAGCGTGTCGAACGCGGCCGAGACGCCGTTCCGAACCGACGAGAGAATGCTCGCGGTCAGCCCCGCGATGGTCTCGCCCCCGTCGGCCAGCAGCTTGCCGGTCAAACCATTGAACACCGCAATCCGCAAGTCGACGGACGAGGCCGGGCCGACCACGTCGCCGGTGCCGGCGCCATCCGTGCCTTTGTTGCCGGTGCGATAGAAGGCGATCGAAACCTGCATGTTGTTCGTCAGCGTGCCGGCACCGCCGACGAGCTGAATGGGGAACGTGTCATAGCCGCCGGCGTCGGTCATGGCCCCGGTGATCGCAAACTCGAGGAAGTTCGTTCCGGGCGCGGCGATGTCGACTATTCGCAGGGTGCCGCGATGCGCCGTGTTCGTGCTGTCGTCCCAGGTTGCGATCGCCGTCGCCTGCGAGGCCCCGAGCCGGTTCGTCTCCGAGATGTGCAGCGCCGTCGCCGACGCCGGCGTCGCGTTGTTGATCAGCAGCTTGCCGGCCGTCGGATCGCCAGCAACGGCCGTGTTCCACAAGTAATCGAGGCCGACATTCGGTCCGGCCGCGCCAGAAGGACCTGGATTGCCGTTGGCGCCAGGCTCGCCTTGCGTGCCGCGCTGGCCTTTGATCAAAACTTCGTTGAGAACGGGGCTCGCCGCCGGCGAGTTGACTTGCCAGCCGAGTTCACCCTGCGCGCCAGCGCCACCAGTGAAAATACGTCCATCAGCATAACGAATGACTGGCCCGTACTGCAGAACGGTTCCGCAAATAGAAAACTCGGCGATGACGCCAACCGGGTCGAGGCCAACCATGATCGCGTGCGTCTGCAGGGTTGTCGTGGATGCGCCGTCGCAGCAGTTGTGGTTGGCGTTGTAGCCACTCGCCCAGATCACATTTCCCGCGCGGATATATGTGGTCTCATTTTGTGCGCAGCCACCGATGCGAATATCGGTCACCAGCCCCTGAAACGCACCGGCCGGCTGAGTAATCACGCCTTTCGACACTAAGGTGCCGTCGCCGATCTGACCGGCGTTGTTGTGTCCCCAAAAGACTGCCTTGCCGGTCACGGTGATACCGCCGACGACCCCACCGTAACCGCCGCCAACGATTTTCGTAAATCCCTCGGTGTGCGGAATGGCGACAAACGAACTGCGGTTCGTCGTGTCACTCGCGCCCTGCGCCAGCTGCCCGTTGCCGTTATGGCCGGCGCCATGAAGGGCACCTGCGTTGGTCCGAACAATGATCGTGCCGGTGAAAACCGAAACCCCGTTGTCGCTGCCACTCATCGCGAGAACTTCGGCGATACCCGTCAGCGACGCGTTGATCTTGGCACGGTTCGCACTCGTCGTCGTGCCGTCGCCAAGCTGCCCGGTCGAGTTCATACCCCATCGCGCGAACTCGCCCGTCGTCAGGCGCGCCGCAACGGTGTGCGGATAGCCGCCGACCGATAGCGTGTCGACGTTGAGCAATGCCGTACCAGTCGCATTGTCGAGAACCGGCGTGATCGTTGTCGTCGACGTGCCGATGGTGACGCCGTCGCCGCGCTGGCCGTGGCTATTGCTGCCGATCGAGTAAAGCTTGTTATCGTCAGTGATGAAGAACACGACATTGGTGTCGGACTGGCTGCCGCGTGACGCGACGATCTCGCGGATCTTGATACCGGCGTCGAAGAAATAGGCGATCCGCTTGAAGCGGAACAACGACGTCGTGTTGCCGTGACCGAGCAGGTTCGCAGCACCATCGCCGGCCGAGTGCACCCAACCGAGATCGTCGATAACGTAGTGCCGGCCATTCGAGCTGACGAGTTTCTGGATCGCGGTTGGTTGATTTTCGAACGGGATGATTTCAGGGATCAGCGCGTCGCGTGTCCCAAAGATCATGTTTTTGTTGTTCGCGCCGTCACCCCACGCCATCACGGTTTTGCTGTCGAACACGGCCGCGCGCGCTAAGCCAGAATTGAACCGCCCAGGTGAGATGTGCGACGCAATGCGGCCAGCTAAGGACGATGCCCCGCCTCCGACCGAAACCCAATTGGCGCCGTCATAGGCCACGCTGCGCCGCTCAGCCAGCGCAACGGCGCGCCAGCCTTTCGCCGGCGTCACGTAGGACCAGGCGCCAGCGACGCGCATCGCGACCTGATCGGATTTGCCAGCCCAAACGCCGGTCGCACCGGCCGGGATGATCCAGGCCAGGCCGTCGGCCGGTGCGCCTGGCGGCACCGTAAGCAGCATCGTCTCCACGACCAGCGTCACGGTGCCGGTTGCCAACTTGGCCAGTGTCACAGCACCAGTCTGCAGGTCCGCCGTCTCGACGGCAGCCGTTGCAATGTCCCCGGCCTGCACCTGGTTGCGGATCGCGAGGTCGCCGAGACCGAGGTTTGTGCGTGCCGCTTCGGCGGTTGTGGCGCCGGTTCCGCCCTGGTCGATCTGGATCACGCCGAGCTCGCCCATCAGGCCCAGCACTTCGTCGACGTCGATCGCGACGATGCCACCGTCGGCGCCGAGCGCCAGCAGCATGTTCGTCTCTTGCGGGATCAGCACATTGCCTGCGCTGGCGTCGTCGCCGGCGCGGCGCACGGCCCGCTGCACTTCGCGGCGCAGCTCCTGGACCATCAGCACCAGCCGGTCGAAATCGGCATTGAACGTCGGCGGGTTGAAATCACCGAAACTGACATAAGACGAGCTACGCGATGGCAACAGATTGCCCTCGAGCAGCAGACGGTCACCCTCGGCCACGGTGCCGAGCAGCGTGACCTGAGCCGATGCGCTGAGCAGCAGCAGGCTATAATCCGTGTTCAGCACCAGCGTCGTGCGGCCACCCCCGCGAATTCGCGTGACGGTGAGATCGGCAGCGGCGAACAGCGGATAGGGGAAATCGTGCGGGCCCGTCTGACCAGCCGTCAGGTCGTAGCTTCTCGACCGGTTCGAAAATGAAATCGCGCCCATCATCGGCCCCCTTCGTTGAGGCCGACAATAGGCGCGTTGACGGGCGATAGACTTTTTAGCGAGCCAGGGCGCGCGCCCGGTATCGGCTGGCCGAGGCCTTCGGCAGATTGCACGCGGACACCACGTCGCGGGTGCGCGGCGGGTGGCCGTGGCGGGACGTGTAGGCGCGGACGTATTCGTTGACCATCCGCTCGCGTTCGGTCAGCTCGTCCCGGGTCGGCGGCGGCAGGTCAGGCGCCGGGACCGAGCGGCGCGATGCCGGCGCCGGCCGGATCTCGTGCACGAAGCCCATGCCGAAGAACACGACCGTCGTCAGCTCGACGATCAGTGTCACGAGCGCGGGCATGACGAGCACCAGGACCTCGACGGCCCTGGCTTCCGGGCCGCCGACGAACACCGCCCACAGCTTCGCGAAATGCTGATAGCCGCCGTTCTCGGTTCGCTCAGGCCCCAGCAGCGCAATCTTGGCTCGGATCAGGGCGACGTGACTGTCGGCGCGATCGCGGGCGCGTTCGGCATCGTCTCGCGTGGTGATGCGACCGTCGCACTTCTTGCCCTTGCCGCTGCCGCATTCGACCGCCGCCTGGCCCTTGGCGAGCTCGAGGGCCGACTTGGCCGCCTCGAGATCGGCTTCGGCCTGGACGAGCTCGCGGCTCATGGCTTGCCGCTGCAGGTTCAGGTTGCGGATACCGGCATTCTTGGCCTGCTGGGTTTCGGCGTTGCGCATGGTCGACGTGACCACGACATAGGCGGTCCCAGCGATGAAGATCAGGCCGAGACCGAGCGCTGCGATCCGCATCGCCTTGAGCTCGATCCAGAAGAAGTGCCCGGCGGCGATCGTCGCGATCAGAGCGCCAACGGACATGATGTGCGAGAGGGTGATCGGCTGGCCGGCGGCGACGTCGTCGAGCAGGACGCGGGCCGTGATCCCGGCAAAAAGCAAGCCGAGCGATATTGCCCCGATCCGGGGCTTGGTGTAGCTGGTCATTGGGTTTCCTAGCTGTTACCGCAGTTGAGGAGATCAAGGGCCGCCGAGGTGTTAGAGCACCGAAGCGGCCCGCTTCGTTTATAGGTCCGAAGTCTGAACAATACAAGTAGAGCGCAGTAACACTTAAGCAACATATTCAGTGCGTTGCTGCGCGATCCTCATTTCGACTTGAATGTCGTCGAGGAAATCACCAGGGATCAGCGCACCACGCCCCTGCTGGCCTTGAATGCGGCCCTGGAACGGAACGACACCCGGCAGCCGGCGCAGCACGCGGCCGTGACCGAACCGCCATTCGGTACCTTTGAAGATGTTCGCCAGCGCCGTGTGCGCGTTGGCCACCAGGAATGCGTTGCGCTCCGGAAAGACCCGCATGCCGAACTCGGCCAGGTCGCCCGCCGCGGCGTCGCACTCGTTCATGGCGGCTTCGACCAGGTCGCGGATCAGGTTGCCCTCGCCATCGGCCGGCGTCTCGAGCAGCTGGCGCAGGCACTGCCGGGCGCTGTCGAGCGCCGTCAGCGGCGGTGGCGGCATCGGCGGCAGGCCAAGCTGGCGCCAGACCACCCTGGCAACAGCCGAGCCGGCGATCGCGCGCGCCTCGGCCACCGTCATCAGCCGCTCGCGATACGTCATCGGCTTAGTTGTGTCGGGTGTCAGGCTCGGCTGAGTGTCGTTGGCGGCCCTGTTCATGTCGAAGCGGCCGGTTTTGCGCAGTTGCGGCAGCACCTCGTGAGCCAACCAGCGCTTGAAGCGCTCGGCTTCAGGCTTTCGTGAACGAAACACAAGGCGATAGACGCCGGGTTCAGAGACGATGATCACCGCCTGTTCCCCGCCACGGCCGGCAAGGGTCTCCATACTATGGAGACCCTTTTCATCGCCATCGAGCGAATCGAGGCTCGTCGAATAGTTTTTGAGGCTTAGACACTCGCAGATGTCCTTGCCGACGAACCATGGTTCGCCGTCTCGCCGCACCACGCGCACGAGATGTTCTTCAAAAGCGAAGGGGATGAGTTCATTCATAATGTCACCGACGCGTAAGAGTTACTGTCGGGTTGCCGCGCAACGTTTTCGAAGCATCGGTCGGCACCCAGGGCTCGAAAACGCGAGTCGGTGATCCGCGCCCATACGCCTTTAGGCTTTCGCCCTGGACATGCGCGCATGGACCCTGGGCGTGTGCCGGTTCCGACTTGAGGGTTTTCGAGGCCCGTACGGGTTATCGCAGACTAGTCCGCTCATGGCAAACACGGGAGAGAAGTGAAATCTCACTAGGCAACCCACCGACGCGATGCCAAGCTCGGCTGCTTTTTCGCTAGGGGTGCTTTGATGAAATGGCTTTTCGCGAGCGCTGCGCTCGCTCTATCCGGTTGCGCCACCATCGTCGAGGGCGTGAACCAAACCATCATCGTCGACGTGGTGCCGCCCAATGGCGTGTGTGAAGTGAGCCGCCAGGGCGAACGCCTGGGCGTGTCGACGCCGGAACGGCGAGCCATCCCCATCAGCAAGTCGCAATTCGATCTCGTTTTCTATTGCACAGCGCCCGGACACATTTCGAAGACCGAAACACTGTCTTCGGCGATGGCGGCCGCGACCGTTGTCAGCTTCTTCCTGCTCGACTTCGGCATCATTGATGCTGCGACGGGTGCTTGGAAGAAATACCCCGAGCGCGCCGTCGTAATCCTGACAAAGGGCTAAGCTGCACAGTCACTCATCAGTTCGCCAGCCTCGGCCCCCGCTTCGGCGCGGTCGCGCCAGGATCCCACCAGAAGCCGTTGCCATAGTCCTTCTTCTGTTTTTGCATCTGCCGGCGGAACGCGGCGCTCGCTTCCGGATCGACCATACGCTGCAGTTGCTGCAGCACGACGCGCTCGTAGGCTGACCTCAAATACCAGAGCGACCCGCCTGGGGTGTTCTGGCCGAGAAAGCGGATCAGTTCGCGCCCCGTATTCGTTTTCTCACCTTGCAGATACTCGGCGACGTTGCCGCTCGTCAGGCTCAGCAGGCCGGCAACCAAGTCGCCCGTCGGACCGACGACGGTGCGCGCCAAACCGCCCCCCATCCTGTTCTGCTCAGCCGCGAGGAAGTCGCCGTAGATGCCCAGGCCACCACCCTGCAGAATGGCGCCACCTATGAACTTCATGTTGTTCATCGGTCGGGGATCTTTGCCTTTTGCCATTTCCTTCAGCTGCATTGCGAGCGCTCCGTAGAGAGTCGTTGTGATCAGCAGGCCGACGGCATAACCGGCGCCGCGCCAGAACCCGTTCTGCACCATTTCAGTCGCGATCCGCTGCGACTGCAGCATGGCGACGGACAAGCCGAACATCTTGAACTGGCCGAATGAGCGAAACACTTCATCCTTCACCTCGCCCCTTTCTAGTCCTCCGTAGGCGTTGGCCTTCGCACGCAGCGTGCCCTCAGGTGTCGAATATTCCCGCTCCTGCAGGATCATCTCGAGGTAGCGCTCAGCGATGTTTTCTCCGCCACGGCCAGCAGCAGCAAGATCACGACCGAGCTCACTTGGCTGCAGCAGCTCGACGGCGCGAGGCTGGCCAGTTCCGTCAAGGCGCATGGCGTCCCAATCGGTGGCCGTTAGTCCGTACCGCTGCATGGTTCGACGGAGCCGAAGCGGCAGCTGAGTGAAGTCCTGCGCCGTTCGGCTGGCGAGCTCGCCCATGAACGCCAATCCGAAAGCATGCTTGCCGCTCTGCGTCCAGGCCTGCAAGCCAGACCAGGCAATGGTGCGGTCGGCGAGGAACTGCGTCCATTCCGGCCCCTGCATCGTGCCCGCCCACCGCGCTTCGGCGTGCAGCATGCGGGTTGCCGTGTCCAGGATCATCCCGCCGGCGACGAGCTCGCGCTTGGTGCCCGTCGCGAACGACTGCAGGATCTGATCGTAGGTACGCAGAACAGGAAGGCCGGCAAAGGCCCGCGCTATCTGCTGGAACCCGACGTCCGTCACGGCCGACAGCGCAGCACCACCCAGCTTGGAGGCGACGTTCATGTTCCGGACTGCACCAAAAACGTCAGCGATGCGCTCGTTCACAGCGCTCGCGGATCCTCGGTACATGTCCCACATGTCGGTCGATAGCTTGATCATCGACCTGGCGTAATCTTCAGGGTCCTTCGACGCCAGCCACGAGCGCCCCTTTTCAAACGGCCGGCCCAGATACTCCGAGACAGCAGGAAAGTGCGCCGGCAGGTGTGCGGCTCGCAGGGATGCTTGACGCATCACGAAGTTCTGCACGTACAGCAGTGTCGACGATGGGTTCGGGCCAAGGATCTCCATTGCCGCAATATCTTCAGACATGCCCCTAATGTGATCCATCATCGCGGCGAACGGGTTAGCCCCGCCTCCGAACTCGCGATTATATTCGAGCCAAGTGTCGGCGTTGCGGAAGTGCAGAAAGCGGGCCTCAGCGCGTTGATTCGAGATAGCACCCAGACCACGCCTGGTCGCCGTCGCCTGCCGTTCGAGCCAGCCGTCTGACGTGATGTTGTCGAAGATGTAGCGCAGCGACTGCTGCAAGTCGGCCGGCGTCATGGGTCCGCCGGTGAGGGGATGCCGCATGCGCGCCATGTCCAGGCGCGGTTCGATGTAGGCACGCCAGGTGTCAAACCCTGCACCCATGAGCGCCAGGCGATTATGGACCTGGGGCAAGAACCATCCGTTCAACTGTCCGATCGCGCCGCCGGCGGCG
>CAZJXA010000022.1:0-24804 GCA_964549785.1 uncultured Phycisphaeraceae bacterium
CGCGCGGGTCGCCGCGCGGCTCAAGACGCCGCGCCGGTCCACCAAGGCGATGCGGTCAAGGTGCTGGTCTTGCGGGCGGTCGTCTTGCGAGCGGTCGTCTTGCGGGCGGTCGTCTTGCGAGCCGTCGCCTTGCGGGCGGTGGTCTTGCCAGCCCTCGTCTTGCGGGCGGTGGTCTTGCGGGCGGTGCGACGCGTCGTAGTGGGGGTGCGAGTTGCCATGGGTCGTGACTCCTTGTCTTTAAATAAGTGGGGCCTCCGTGCCCCCTGCATCTTGATCAGCCTTGGCGTCCGATGCCGCGGGTTGGACGATCCGTCGTCCGATGGGCGACCGTCCGTGTCGGCCGTGGGCGTGCGGGGTTCCGCCGCCGATGGATGTTCGATCGGCTCGCCAAGGGGATGGATTCAGTCTGAATGGGATATTCCGGCGGCTGAGTCGGATCGGAGCACATGAAGCGTTTGCAAAGGGTCAGATGGGGGGTCGGTCGCCCGAAACTACAGTCCCTTTGCAACCCATGCCTAACACCAACACCGATGTGACCTGGAACCCCGCCTCGTGGCAGAGCCGCCCTTCGGCGCAGCCCTTCGGGTATCCCGATGGTGCCGCGGTTGCGGCGGCCGAGACGCACCTGCGGAAACTTCCCCCGCTCGTCACGTCGTTTGAGATCGAGAAGCTCAAGGGCGAGATCGCCGAGGCCCAGGCGGGGAAGCGATTTATCCTGCAGGGCGGCGACTGCGCCGAGACGATCGCGGATTGCACGGCCGACCGCATCGCCAACAAACTGAAGATTCTGCTGCAGATGTCGTTGGTTCTTGTGCACGCCGGGAAGAAGCCGGTGACCCGGATCGGCCGGTTCGCGGGGCAGTACGCCAAGCCGCGGTCGAGCCCGACGGAAACGCGCGGGGAGATCACGCTGCCGAGTTACTTCGGCGATCTCGTGAACCGCGCGGAGTTCACGGCCGACGACCGCAGGCCCGACCCGTGGCTGATGGTGCGGGGGTATACCCACGCCGCGCTCACCCTCAATTTCATACGGTCTCTCGTGGAGGGCGGCTTTGCCGACCTTCACCATCCCGAGTATTGGGATCTGACGTTCTTTGGCAAGGCGGGGCTTGCGCCGCACCTGCGGGCCGAGTATGAACGCATGACGCGGAACTTGGCGGACGGCCTGCGTTTTATGGAGGCTCTTGGCGAATCGGCGGTCGAGAACCTGACCCGGGTCGAGTTTTTCACCAGCCACGAGGGGCTAAACCTTCACTATGAGGCCGCGCAGACCCGCACCGTGCCGCGGCGGGAAGGGTGGTACAACCTCTCGACCCACCTCCCCTGGGTGGGGGAGCGCACGCGGGCCCTTGTGGGGGCGCACATCGAGTATTTCCGGGGGATACGCAATCCCATCGGCGTCAAACTCGGGCCCAAGGTTGCTCCGGAAGCCGCGATTGAACTCGCCCGAATCCTCAACCCCGCGGCGGAACCGGGCAAACTGGTCTTCATCACTCGGATGGGGGCGGAACACGTGGCGGCGGCGTTGCCCCCGCTGATCGAGACGGTTCAGCGGGCGGGGGTACGCGTGTTGTGGGTGTGCGACCCCATGCACGGCAATGGGAGCACGACGGCGACCGGGATCAAGACCCGCAATTTCAACGCGATCCTTACGGAACTGGAGACGACGTATGACGTCCATCAGCGGGCGGGCGTGCCGCTGGGGGGCGTTCACTTTGAACTCACGGGCGACGACGTGACGGAGTGCGTGGGCGGGGCGGCAGGAATCACGGAAAGCGACCTCACGCTGAACTATGCCAGCCCCTGCGACCCGCGGCTGAACTATCAGCAAGCGCTGGAGATGGCGTTTCTGCTGGCGCGGCGCATGGGAGGCTGATGAGGGGTTATTCGATAATGTTCGTGACCAGAGATGAAGGATCGCTCATGCACGCCCGATAGGTGAGTCGTGCCTCGGCCCCGCGCGGCTATCCGGAGCCCGCCTCCTTCGCGGCGACGGCCGCCGATCGAGGTTCCGTCGCGATCCCGCTGATCTTTGGAACGGAGTCCGCCATGCTTTTCGCCGCAGACCAGGACGTGTCGTCGCTTGAAGGTTCGCCCGCCGCCAGCGGGGCTCACCCGCTGAGGTTTGACCGCCGGCGGCAGGCTCGGCGCGACTTGGCCGGGGCTGCGCTCGCCGTTTTCACGGATTCATCGGCCGCGGGGAAGTTGGCGCGGGTGACGCTGATTGATTCGAGCCATGGCGGGATGGGTGTCAGCACCCAGTGCTCTGTGGAACCGGGAGCGAGTTTTTCGCTGATGCCGGAGACGGGCACCTGGCCGCGTCAGGTGGGCATCGTCGTCCGCTGTGACAAAAACGCGACGGGGTACGTCTTGGGCCTCCGTAGCCGGATGGTCAGGGCGGCGGCGTAGTCCGCTCGTTCGGGGCCTAGCCTCGTTCATGCAGATTCTCCTCACGAACGACGACGGCATCCGAGCCCCCGGGATCGCCGCGATGCATCGGGCGCTTGTCGATCCATCGGGAACGTGCGGCGGCCCGCTTGCCGAGAGCGTGTTTACCGTGGCACCGCTGACGGTGCAATCCGCCACCGGACACGGCGTGACGTTCCACATTCCGTTGATGGTCGGCAAACACTCGATTGAATGCCCGGACAACACGATGGAAGGTCTGAGCGTCGACGGTCGGCCGGCGGATTGTGTCAAACTCGCCATCGCCAACCTCTGGCCGGAGCGATACGGCGAACGGGCGAAGCCCGACCTCGCGATCTCGGGGCTGAACGACGGGGCGAACTGCGGCATCAACGTGATCTACTCCGGCACGGTGGCGGCCGCTCTTGAAGCCGCCTTTTTGGGCGTCCCGTCGATCGCGGTGAGTCTGCAACGGGGCCGATCGCCCTCGCGATTCGATGTCGCCGCGGCGTGGGCCCGGCGCGCGATCAACGTGCTGCTGAAGGACGGGTTACCCAGCCCGCACGAATGCCTGAGCATCAACATTCCGCTGTGCGAGGGCGATGGCCGATCGATCGATGATGCGATGCCGCCCATCAAAATCTGCCCGATGAACGTTCACGGCCTTGTCGACAAGTACGAGCGACGGACCAGCCCCGGCGGGGACGTCTACTACTGGGCCGCGGGCCACGGGCTCGACTTTCACGCGACCGAGCGGGGCACCGACGTCGATGAACTGGTGCGCGGGTGTATCACGCTCACGCCGCTGAGTTACGACCTGACGCGGCGGGATATGTGGAACAAGTGGGCGGAGAGGTTGCGCAAGGCGTGACCCCGTTGCCGTGCCGCTTGCGCTCGAAACGGTACAATCGTTGACGAATCTCCGCGTTGATCCTGCACCCCCGCCCCCCCAAAATAGTCCCGCGTGCACAGGCGTTGTACACCGATGTATCTGCTGACCATCCATACGGTTTTTTCTGCGGCCCATGCCCTCAGCATCAACGGCGTGCGCGAAACGCTGCACGGACACGATTGGAACGTCCTCGCCACCATCGGCGGCGAGCAACTTGACGACGACGGGCTTCTGTGTGATTTCCACACCGTCAAGGACGTGCTCGGGGACATCACCGGGGAATTGAACAGCCGCAACCTCAACGACCTCGCCGCGTTCTCGGAGCGCAACGCTTCGGCGGAGTTGGTTGCCAAGCACATCTTCGATGAACTCCACGCCCGGCTCGACGACGCCCTTGCGCCCCACGCCCGGGTCATCTCGGTTCGCGTGACCGAAAGCCCGGGTTGCGCGGCGACCTATTCGCCCCCGGCCTGACCCGCCGACTTGGTGGGGGGAGGGGGGTGGCGCTGCGTTCCCTCGGCTTTCGCTACCATCCTTCCGATGAGTCTCATGCTTTCCGTTTCTGGCTGCCGCGGAGTGGTCGGCGACACCCTCACGCCCGACGTGGCGGCCCGCTTCGCCATGGCGTTCGGCGGGTTCGTCAAGGAGCGGGCGGGTGGCAAGCCCGTGAACGTCGTGCTGGCGCGTGACGGGCGGGCCGGTTGCGGGATGATCCACCACGCCGCGACGGCCGGGCTGATGGGTGCGGGCGTGTCGGTGGTTGATATCGGGGTTGCGATGACGCCGACCGCCGCGGTTGTGGTGGACGACGTCGCGGCCCGCTATCCGGGCGAGGTTTCTGCCGGGCTGATGCTTACGGCGAGCCATAACCCGCAGCAATGGAACGGGCTCAAGTGTCTGTACGCGGCCGGCCCCGCCGGCGGGGGACTGTTCGGCTCCGGGGCCAGCGCGCCGGCAAGCACGGACGCGAACGCGATCATCGAGCGGTTTAAGGCCGGGAGTTTTTTGGCGGGGTCGGGAGGGGCCGCGTGGAACGAGATTCGTCCGGTGACGCTCGAGGACGACGCGTGCAACATTCACGTTGATCGGGTGCTGGCGGCGCTGGAGGAAGGCGGGTTCGGTGATTCTTCGGCGATCGGAGCGGGGCTGTCTGTCGCGGTCGATAGCGTGAACGCGGCGGGTGTGACGGGCAGCGCCTTGGCGCTGGAGTCCTTCGGCATCGAGGAGTTCCTGCATCTGGGATCGGAGGATACCGGGATCTTCCCGCACCCTCCGGAACCGACTCGTGAGAACCTGTCCGTCGTCGGCGGCCTGTGCGACAGCGTGCGTGAGGCCGAATGCGACGTCGGATTCGCCCAGGACCCCGACGCCGACCGGCTTGCCTTGGTCGATGAGAAAGGGCACTACATCGGCGAGGAGTACACGCTCGCGCTGTGCGCCATGGCGATTTTAGAGGCCCGCAAGACGCTGACTGGCGACCCTGCGGATGCGCTGACCCTGGTGACCAATCTTTCCACCAGCCGGATGCTGGACGACGTTGCGGCGAAGTACGGCGCGAGAGTCGTGCGGACGGCGGTGGGCGAAGCCAACGTGGTCGAAGCCATGAAGCGCGAACGGGCGGTTCTTGGCGGGGAAGGGAACGGCGGGATCATCTGGCCCCGCGTCTGCTACGTGCGGGATTCGATCGCGGGCATGGGGCTGATCCTCTGGCTGCTTTCGCCCAACGGGGGCGGCCGCGGCCGGAAGCGGAAACTGAGTGAACTTGTGGCCGGCATTCCTTCGTACGCGATCCAGAAGCGCAAGGTGGATCTGGCCTCGAAAGACCAAGCGACGGACGCGGTGCGACGGATCGCGGCCGCCTATGCATCAGAGCGCGTCGACACGACGGACGGGGCGTGGGTGGACTTTGGTGCAAAGCGGAGTTGGCTGCATGTCCGGGCCAGCAACACCGAGCCAATTATGAGGCTTATCGCGGAAGCCCCGACGGCGGCCGAGGCCGATCGGGTCTTGGATGGGGCATTGGACGTCATCGGGACTCGGTAGAATTTCGGCGGAACTTACGGATCACGAGGTGGTCCTCAGCGAGGGTTTTTATGAGAGCAACTTCGATCGTCGTCGGCGTCCTTTGTGCGGTCGTCGGGTTGGCGGAGGGGCAGGGGCAGCCCCCGACACCCAGTCCCGCCTCGACGCCCGTCCGCAAGGTTCTCTCACCGAGAAACCCCATCCTACCGCAGACCGCCCCTGCACAGCCTGCAACGCCGGCTGCAGCGCGGCCGAGCGCAGGGGTGCCGCCGCAGCCTTCCGATGATGGGCTTTCGACGCTGGAACGGTTCCTGAAGATCCGGGTTCCGGGTGCTCCCGCCCTTGCTCCCGACGGAACGCTCTATGTGCGCGACTGGCCCGATGGCATCTTCCAGTTGTTCCGGATTGACGGCCCGGCGGCGACGCCTGAGGCCGGACGCACCCAACTGACCACGTTCGCGGACGGCTTGGGCGGATACTCGCTATCGCCCGACGGCAAGACCATTCTGCTGTCGCACGCCGTGGGCGGCAACGAGAACAGCCAGATTTCGGTGCTGGATGTGGCGACGGGAGCCATCACCCCCGCGTGCGCCAACCCCAAAGTGCAGTATTCCGTCAACCTCTGGCTCGACGATTCCTCCGGCTTCCTGTTCACCGGCAACGACGAATCGCCCACCGATTTCTATCTTTATCGCTACGACCTCGCGAGCAAGACGGCGACCAAACTTCTCGGGAGGCCCGGTGCTTGGAGCGCCGCGGACATCTCCAACGACGGCACCCGCGTGCTCGTCGGTGAGTACCGCAGCGTCTCGGATTCCTCGATCTATGAACTGAACACCTCAACGGGCGCGCTCACCGACCTCACCCCGCCCCGCCCGGCCGGGGTCACGACGAGCGTGGACTGGGTGGGGTTTTCGCCGGACGAGCAGATCGCGTTCCTGAGGTGCGACATCGAAGACGGCCGGATGAAGTTGTGGGCGCTCGATCAGAGCATCGATGAACCTGCCCGCCGCTACAGCAAGCCGATCTCGGCGCTGGAAACCGCGGAAGTCGAGGGCGCGTTCGTCAATCGCCAGAAGTCACTGCTCGCGGTCAGCACCAACGAGGACGGATACGGCGTGGTCCACGTGTATCGGCTGCCCGGCCTCACGGAAGTTGCGCTCCCCGCGATCGAGCGGGGCGTGGTGAGCTTCAACCAGTTGGAAGGGGAGCGCGTGGTGTGGTCGCTCAGCAACGCCCGCACGCCCGGGCTGGCTTTCACCGCCGACCTCTCCCAGCCTAACCCCGTCGTTACCCAGATCACCTTTGCCGAAACGCAGGGCCTCGACCTCTCCGGCTTCCCGCTTCCGGAACTCGTGAAGTTTCAGTCCTTCGACGGTCTGGAGATCCCGGCGTTTCTGTGGACGCCGAAAGGGTTCACCAAGGGCGGGGCCATCCCGTTCATCGTCAATTACCATGGCGGTCCGGAGGGGCAGTTCCGCCCGTCGTTCAACGCCACCTCGCAATACCTGCTCGACGCCGGCTTCGGGATTTTGCAGCCCAACGTCCGCGGCAGCACCGGCTACGGCCGCGAGTTCCACATGAAGGACGATTACAAGAAGCGCTGGGACAGCGTGCGGGACGGCGTGCTCGCTGCCGAATGGCTGGTTGCCAACGGGTACGCAACGGCTGGGAAGATCGCCACCAACGGCGGGAGTTACGGCGGTTTTATGAGTGTGGCGTGCCTGATTGAAGATCAGGAACGGGTGGATGCGGGCGACCGTCCGGAACGCATGTTCGGAGCGGGGGTCAACGTCGTGGGCATCACGAACGTGCGTACGTTCCTGGAGAAGACCAGCGGGTACCGCCGCAAACTGCGCGAGGTTGAGTACGGCCCCCTCAGCGATCCCGAGTTCCTCGACAGCGTATCGAGCATGAACCGCATCGATAAACTGAAAGTGCCGATGTTCATCGCGCACGGCTTCAACGACCCCCGGGTGCCGGTCGAGGAGGCCATGCAGCTGGCGGTCGCGCTTAAGGACAAGGGCCTCAGCCCGCAACTCTTCATCGCGCCCGATGAGGGCCACGGCTTCGCGAAACTCGACAACCGCATCTACTTCACGAAGCGCATGAGCGACTTCCTGATGTCGACCATCGGAAAGTAGGGGCACGAGACTTGCCTTGGGCGGCGCAGGCTCTCTGGCCTGTGCTGGTGTCACGCAGGTGGTTCGCACGATGCCGCGGGAACGTCACGGCATCATGCCCACGGTCACGCCCCCACCCGGCACTCGCCGGGCCACAATCGCCCGGAGCTCCCGTCCGAAACGCAGCACAAACAGCACCGTCGGCTCTCCCGCCTTTGATGACAGCGCGGGTTGGAGTTCGTCGGGGTTTACGGCCTTGCCACGGGTCTTGACCTCGACGTGCCCGGCATTGTGACGCTTGAGCACGTCTCTGGAGCGGCGTTCATTCCAAGGGAATATTTCGAGAACACGGAAACCCCGGACCCATGGGCTTTCGATCGGTTGGGCTTTAGTGAGCAGGCCCAATCGCGGATGGATCATCGCGGCCCCCGTGGCGGCGCACAGTTGACCGAGCAGTTCCGCCCTTTCGACGCTGTCGTCGGGCTCGGCGAGATAGGCGTCGATTTCGGCGATCGGCACGTCCGTATCGGCAGGTCCGCTCATGGTCAGACTGGTCGGGCGGGGCGACAGCAGGGTTGCGGTCCTCAGGCCATCGGCGCGGGAAAGCACGCCGCACCAGAGCACGGCCTGGGTGAGCCGCCCCGCTTCGCTGATGATCTCGACTTCGCCGGTCCCAAACCGGGCCGCGACCGCCGCGAAGTCGATGCCCGGTGCGAGTTTGATCGCGCCGTGCACGCAGGCATCGATGATGCCGCGGATGACTTCTGGACCGGGCACGAGTTCATCGAGGGTCCAGGCTCGAGCCCCGGAGCCGTCGCGGCGCGCGGGATCCAGGTGGAACGCGCCGGGGGTGCGCGCGGCAACTTCGGCCGCGTCCCGGCACTCGGTCGGGCATCGGGCGTTCATCCCGGCCATCCAAGCCCGCACGGGGTCGGCATCCACCGGCAAGACGTCGAGGCCCGCCGCGACCAGGGCCATCGCATCCCCGCCGATGCCGCAGCACAAGTCGAGCACACGTCCACGGGGAAAGGCCGATTTGAACCGTGCGGCCTTCCAAGCGCCGGCCGCGGCGGAGCTCGCCATCTCGACGCCGACGGGGTCGGCCACAAGCGTTGCAGCGCGCTCGCCAAATTTGAACACAGCCTTGCGTCTGGCCTTTGCGAGGTCGAGCGCGGCGGCCACCATGTCGCCCGAGGCCATCTTGCGGAGCCGCATCATGTCGGCGACGCTGGGGTGTTCCGCCTTGGCGGCCGCCTCGGCGAGCACTTCGCCTGGATCAGTCGCCAACCAACGCCACACGTCCAAGTTCATCGGAGGACCTCCGGTATCGCGGCCCCGCATTCAGGGCACTGGGGACCGGCAATCCCGGCGAGGTCGTATCCACAGGCACACACATGGCGGTCAACCGCCCGACCGATCTCGCCGACCGAAACGCCGAGCCACCCTGGGGAGTATCCATGCACCCGCAACATACCGCCGACGATCGCTCCCATCCAGAGCCCGCTTCCCCAGCCCATCAGCGGCGGCACCAGCAAGGCAATCAGAAGGGATTGTTTGGCAAAGAACAACATCAACCACGGAAGAACCAACGCCAGCGGAAATAAGAACAGCCAGCCTGCTACGCCCCGCAACCGCGTCGCGAGACTCAAGGCCGAAATCGCGCAGACGAACCAGCACGCCACCGCTACGACCACGATCGACATCCAACACGCGGCCGCCAGAAACATGCCCATCTCGGTCACGGTCGCCCGGGGCGAGTTGCGCCCGATCGCGCCCAGCCCGAGCGCCGCGAGAACGGATGTCGCTGTCGCCATCAGGCCGATGCACAGACCTTGTTGAAGCCAGCGGTGCGTCCGGGCCACACCGGCAAGGCTGACCCGATCGCCGGATCGGGTCTCTATCCGATCGGGGAGGTCTCTGAACGGACTGTCATCCAGGTCGTTCGCCTTCATGAGCTTTCCTTCAAGACCAAGCGGCTCGGATCACTCCTTGTTCAGCAGGGCCGCCGTGAACATCTTGCCCGTCGAATCCCGCTCCCAAAGGTGAGCCGGACCGAGCTTGCTCTCATAAAACTCCCACAGTTCGAACCAGTAACTCCGGAACGCGTGCTCGCCGAATGGCGCAAAGTGCCTCCGCACGCGTTCCATGATGGCCTTCGAACTCCCCCGGAACTTGAGAACCGTGGTGCCGTGCCGCACGCTCTCGGTATCCAGCGGCAGGTGACCAAAACGCCCGAGCAACTGCAGGATGTTGGCCGCGGCGTAGGGGCCGATCCCGGGCAAGTCGAGGAGGGTTTCGCGGACGACATCGTCGGGCGTGACCGGATCGGCCGCCATCGCTTGGTCGAATCCGCCCTTGGAGGCGGGCTTGGCGAACCGTTTCCCGAGTTCCACAATCCGTGCATCGCGGTAGCCCACGCGGCAGCGGGCCCGCAACGTCTGGACACGGGTGCCGGCAACCTTCTTCGCGGATGGGAACCCGTATTCGGTTCGTTCGATGCCGCGGACCGTGAACCTCACACGAGGCCCCAGCGCTTCGCAGATGTGGCGATTCATCTGCACGGTGCCGTGCCAAGTGACGTTGCAATTCGTGACGGTTTTGATGACGTCCTCGAACATGCTGGGCGAGCGGAACAACCGACCACGCCCGGACTCCTTCCAGCGCGGGTCGAGCGCGTGGAACGCCCGCAGGGTTCCGACGCTCTCGTCCAGCCGGAGCATCCGGGTCAGTGCTTCCTTGATCGCAGCTCGCTCCGCCGCGCTCGACGCGACCTCGTCGGGCCACACCACCACCCGCAGAGGCGACCCGCGGCCACCCGGCTGACACACCACGACAAAGACCGACCGCGTCGGCAGGGTGAGCACCCGCGACAAGGCCTGTGAGCCGACATCCCACCGGTTGGGCGCCAGCAGGAAATAGCCATACGAGCAGCAATCCCGCACCAGCGAGTAATCCGGCGGAACGTTGATCGTCATCCGAGGCATTGGGTATCGACTCCTTCCGCCTGAGGGTGACGTCTTCTTCCGGTGACTTCCTCAGGCCCTCATCTGTCGAGAGAGTGGAAAGCAGAACGCCGCGAGATTCAATGCCAAGCGGTCGGCCACGCGGGCGAAAGTTGCGTAATGCTGATCGAGTTCGCCCGCGAGACCGGTCGCGGATTTGTTGGCCCGACCGGCGAAGTCGCCGGATTCTCTCAGCAAGGCCTCGGCCATCGGGCGGTCACACTCAAGGTGGAAGAGGAAGCCGTAGGTTCGCAGGCCGACCTTGAAGCACGCGACCTTGCTTGTGGCAGTGGTGGCCAGCACCGTTGCCCCCGGCGGGGTCTGTTTGATTTCCTGGCCGCAGGAATACAACTGCGGGTGGGTCCAGGGCACGCCGCCCATCATTGTTTCGGTCTGGCCGGCGATGGTGATCGAGGTGGGATAGAGCCCGAGGTCGGGCGGGCCGTCCTTGGGGCCGACCACGCCTCCGAGGGCGTGCGCGATCAACTGGGCACCCAGGCACACACCGATCACGGGCAACCCGGCTCCGTGCGCTAAGCGGATCAATTCGGCTTCTCGCTGCATCCACGGGAGTTGCGCGATCTCGGTGACGTTCATCGGCCCACCAAGGATCAGGAGCCCTTGCACGTCGTCCAAAGTCGTCGGAACGGCGTTGCCGACCCCCGGGCTGCCGGGACGACGGATATCGAGTTTGAAGCCGTGATCGCGGAAGGTTGCGGCCAAACGTCCCGGGCCGCCGATGTCGCTGTGCTGAAATACGAGGATGGGCATGACCGCATCGTAAAGAGCAAACGGCCAATGGCAAATCGCAATCCCTACACTTGCGCACCATACCAAAGAAGGACTATTTCGCATGACGCGTCGACTGACCTTGATTGTGACCTTGAGCGGGATTTTCTGCGCGGCCGGCGGTTCCATGGCGCAGCCGGAAATGCCGCCAACCCAGCCGCCGCGACCGCCCGTCCAGCGGGGCACCCCGGTCCCGATGGACGGGCCCGAGCCGGTGGCGAGCCCCGAGGTTCGGAAGAGCGTCGTCAAAATCTTCACGACCAGCCGTGATCCGGACCTGGCGGCCCCTTGGAACAAGCAGAAGGCCGAGGAGAGTTCCGGCTCGGGCGTGGTGATCGAGGGGAACCGGATTCTCACGAACTACCACGTCGTGCGCTACGCCAGCCGCATCCTCGTCCAGCCCGACGGCTCCTCTGACAAACTGGAGGCCAAGGTGGTCGCGACCGGCGAGGGGATTGATCTCGCGGTGATTGAACTGCAGGACACTTCGTTCTTCGAGACACACCCGCCGCTGCCGATTTCGGACGTCCTTCCGGATATCGGCGACGCGGTGGTGTCGTACGGCTATCCGCTGGGCGGCGACGCCATGAGCGTGACCAAGGGCATCGTTTCGCGGATTGAGTACACCGCCTTCGACAGCGACACCGAAGGGCTGCGGATCCAGGTGGACGCCGCGCTCAACCACGGCAACAGCGGCGGCCCCGTTGTTTCGCCCGACGGCAAGTTGGTGGGCATTGTCTTCAGCGGAATCGACACCGCCCAGAACATCGGCTATCTCGTCCCGGTTGAGGAAGTGCGGGCGTTCCTCACGGACATCGCCGACGGCACGTACGACCGCCGCCCGCAACTCTTCATCAGCCTGCAGACCATGGAGAACGATGCGCTGAAGGCGAAACTGAAGATGCAGAAAGGCTGGAACGGGATCGTCGTCACCAAGCCCGAGAGCGAGGACGCGGACTACCCATTGAAGAAGTGGGACGTGATCGATGCCATCGGCGAACACGATGTGGACGACGCCGGCATGGTCACGGTCCGCAACAACGTGCGGCTCAGTTTCAACTACTTTGTGCCCAAACTCGCGGAGGACGGCAAGGTGGAGCTCTCGATCATCCGCGATGGCGAGAAGATGAACGTGCAGGTTCCGGTCGTGGCCCGACGCAACCGCGTCATGAAGAGCCTCGACGGCGGGTATCCGTCGTACTTCGTTCTGGGCCCGATGTCCTTTACGCCTGTCTACGAGGAACACCGCGGCATCGACGCCCGGCTGCTGGCGTCCCGCGGCAGCCCGATCCTTCAGCGCATGTCGGACGAACCCAAGTTCGAGGGCGAGCAACTCGTGATCGGGCCGTACCGCATGTTCACTTCCGCGGTCAGCAAGGGGTATGACGTCGGCTATTTCCCGGTGCTCAAGAGCGTCAACGGGACCGATATCAAGAACCTGCGGCACCTGGTCGAGACCGTCAAAAGCAGCACGGACGAGTTTTTGATCTTCGCCTGGGCCGACGATGGCGTCGAGACGCTCGTCTTCAAGCGCCTGGAACTGCTGGCGAGCACGGACGAGATTCTGGAAGACAACAGCATCCGCAACCAGATGTCGGACGATGTGAAAGACCTGTGGGAGTGATTGGGGCCCGCGGGCCCCGCGTTGCGGGCGGCCGGTTCTGGACTGCCAGTTCTGGGGTTACGGAAAGAGCCGGATGTTCCGCCACCGCACCCGCAGCGGTGACTGACGGGTTCCGACGTCGTGCACCTGCAGGGCGATGAAGCCGGATGCGGAGTTGGAATCGTTGAGGTCTGTCGCGGGTACGCCGTTCAGCGACGTTTGCAGCCGAGAACCACGGCATTCGACCACCATGGTGTTCCACGCGAGCGGGCGGAAGGCGGCTTGGGCCGCCGGGTTGGCACTGAGGTCTTGCAGCCAGCCCCGGCCGGCCTCCTCATAGACCCCAGCGCTGAAGGCCCGGGGCGAAGGATCTATTTCGGCCTGGTAGCCATAGACCCGGTCGCGCCCGGCCTCGGGACGGACACCGCTGCGGAACTGGACCCCGCTGTTGAGTTCATCATCGACCATGAACTCAAGTTCGAGCCTGAAATCGGCGAACTCACGCGTGGTACAGAGAAACGTGTTCGGGGTGTTCGGGCGGGTCTCGCCGACGATTGCTCCATCTTTAGCGCGGTACACCGCATCGCCCCCGCGCTGCACCCAGCCGTCGAGCGACTGTCCATCAAAGAGGTTGATCGGGGCGGTGGCGGCGTGGTCCCCGATCCGCGATTGCTGTTGACACCCTGCAAGGCCGACCACGGCGAGAGCCAGCGCGGCGGTCGCGGCCCGACCGCCGACCGTTCTCCACACGCCACCCGATCCGCTGCGCCTCGCTCGTTTCATGGACTCTCCTTGTTCGGTGCTCGGCCGATCTCGGCGGTCGTCATCGGTGTTCGGCGGGCCGCGGTCGCGGCGCGCTCGCCCGCCACCACGGCCGGGGCGACCGGCTCGGCATCGTTGCCGAAGCCCGTCCGGATGTACGACATGATCGCGGCGAGCTGGGAATCATCGAGGGAGACCGCCGCGGGCATGCTTCCTTGGTAGGTCACTCCGTCGGCCACCATCTCACCCTCAAGCCCGTGGATGAGAACGCGGGCGAGCACGCGCGGGTCGCCCAGCACCGTGGGCGAGCCCCGCAGCGGAGCCACCTGACCCGGGGCGCCGTGGCCCGAGGCCAGGTGACACGAAGCGCACGCGGCCGCGAAGAGGGGAGCCCCGGCGGCGATCTGGGCCCGCTCTGCACCGGTGGGTTCGCGGCGTGGCGGCGCGACCTTCACGGAGGGTTTTCCGGGCCACGAGAGTTGCCCGATCGCGGCGACGACCGAGGCCGCCTCGGCCCCGCCCGCTATCGCGAAACGAACCCACTCCGACGGTTCAAAGGCCACGGGCAACTGGGCGGGATTGCCCGCATCGCGGCCGGTGATGGAAAGAAATGTCCGGGCCACAAGGGTCTCGTTGCCGGCCGATGCGGCGATGAGGGCGGAGCGTTCGATGGGGGTACCCGACTTGACAATGCGCACCATCACGGCGGTCAGAACCTCCGTCGGCGGCTCGGGGCTGTCCGTCAATTTCTCGAACAAGTCGAGTTCCGCGCCTTGCGCCGCGAACATGATCGACGCGGTGAGGTGCGGATTGGCGGGAATATCGCGGGCGAGGGCCGCCAGAATCGCTGGGCGCTCGGGTCGCGGCATGCCCGTGAGCGCGAGCGCGGCGAAGACCCGCGACCAGGCGTCGGAGCGGGTGCTGCCGGCCTCAAGGGCAGCGGCGTCCAAAAGGTCGCTCTCGGACGCTCCCGACCGCAGAAACGCGAGCCGATGGATCAGCATGTCGGGCTCGTTCGAGTCCGCGAAGAGGTCTTCGAGGCCTCCGCCGCACGCTTCGATCGCCCGCATCAGTCGAAACCGGTTCACGGGATGGCGGGCGTTCCGCAGCCACCCTCGCAGCGATGCGACGGCCTCCGAGTCGCGCCGTTCGACCAGGATGCGAATCGCGTGGTCCGACTCCGTGCCGCCGTAGGACGCCGCCGTCGCCAGCGATTGGGCGGGCAGATCCGACATTCGGCCCACGGGCCTGCCATTGGCCAGACGGCCCAACGCGGCCGACGTCGGACGAATCCGCCAGATGCGGCCGCATTCGAGCGGGGTTTCCAGCCGCCGGTGCTCGACCTGTTCCCGCAGATAGGGGGTCAGATAGGTTTTGTGCTGGATCAACCCGCGGTACATATCCGCGATGTAGAGGAAGCCGTCGGGTCCGATGGTCGCCCACACCGGCCGGAAACGCTCATCGGTGCTGGCGAGAAACTCGCCCGCACCGGCCGGATTCGTGACCCGCGGGATGTCGATCGACCATTCCACATCGAGGTGCTTGACGAGGTTCCCGGCGGGCTCACAGATGAAGACGTCGCACCGGTACTCAACGCCCATGCTGAGGTGACGATTCATCACCGGCCCGCACGCGGCGGTGACCGACGCCAGCGTTCCATCGGCCCGCAGAACGTTCGCGAGATAGCCGCGATTGACCCCCGGGGTCGGGCGGATCGGCCAGGTTTCGCCGTCTTTGCAGACCACGAAGCCTACCGAAGGCAGGGCACCGACCTGGCCGTCGCGCACCGCCAGGTGCTTGGGAACCAGGTCCATCAGCAGCGGCGTGGAATTGGGTGTGTAGTAGAACCGGCCGATGTCGTCCTGGGTCATGCCCCATTGCCCGTGCACCGGTGTCGGCCGTGTTTCGATCGGTCGGGGGTCATCGGGCCCGAACCAGCGGAAGTCAAAGTCGCACTGGGAGAGGTGCCACCAGCCGTCGAGGCCGAACGTCAGCGCGTTGGGCGCGTGCTCCGGGTTTTCGATGCCTGCGAGGCCGGTTTTCAGCACCCGGGTCTCGTCCGCGCGACCATCGCCATCGGTGTCGCGGCAGTACAGCAGATCGGGCGGGGCCACCACGAGCGCGCCTCCGAACGAGGGCGCCACTGACCGTGGCAGGACCAATCCGTCCAAGAACACCGTGCTCGTCTCGAACGATCCATCGCGATCGACGTCCTCCAGCACGACGATGCGTGAGGTCGGTGTTCCTTCACCGGTTGCATCGGCATCGGGCATGTAGCCCTGCATCTCGACGACCCACAGGCGGCCGTCTTCATCGAAGTTGAGGGCGACCGGGGCCCGAACCGTCGGTTCGCTCGCGACCAGTTCGATCGTGAAACCCGGCCGCACGGCGAACGTTCGCACCGCCTGCCGAGGGGTATACACGGGAGCCGTTGCCTCGGGCGCGGCGGGCCCGATGAGGTGCGGCGGCGGGGTGCCATCGGCAACGGTCGCCAGCCGGGTCGCGAGGACTCCGCCCAGCCCGAGAAGCCCGCACGCGACGGCCATGCGGGTTCGAGCTGATCCGGACATCGGCGGCTCTCCGGGCGCGGCGGGCGCGCAGACCTTACGTCAGGCGGGTCATGGCGGCGTACTCGTTGTAGCGTTCGTCGATCTGCGCCCGGCTCAACTTTTGCAGGCGGCCGAGGCTGAACTCTTCGATGGTGAAACTCGCGGTGACCGTGGCGTGGGCCATGGACCGCCGGATCGAATCGAAGGAGCCGGGGTCACTGCCGGAGGCCCCGGTCGAGGCGATCGAACCCATCATGCCGCCCGCGAAGGTGTCGCCAGCGCCGGTGGGGTCGATGACGTTCTCGGTGGGGTAGGCGGGAAAGGCCGCGATCCCGTCTTTATGGACGAGCAGCGCGCCGTGCTCACCTTTTTTAACGACGACGAAACGCGGACCCATTCTGAGAATCTCGCGGCCAGCGGTCACGCTGTTGGCCTTGCCCGTGAAGAGCTCGGCCTCGTCGTAATTGAGCACCAGCCCGTCGATCTTGGTCATCAGTTTCCGCAGATCGTCGTTGGCGATGTTGATCCACAGGTCCATGGTGTCGGCGACGCTGAGCGTGCGCTTGGGCAATTGTTCGAGAATGCCCGCTTGATTGCCGGGGTGCATGTTGGCGAGGAAGACGTACTTTGAGTCGGCGAAGGCGGCGGGGACTTTCGGAGGGGCCTCGGCCAGCACGCCCAACTCGGTAAACAGCGTTTCTCGGCTATTCATGTTGGCGAGATACTTGCCGCCCCAGCGGAAGGTCTTGGAACCTTGGCGGGTTTCGAGACCGGCGAGGTCGATGCCCTTGAAGGCGGTCAGCACCGAGCGGTACGTATCGGGGAAATCATCGCCCACGACGGCGACCAGGCGGACAGGCGTAAAGAACGAGGCCGCCGCCGCGAAGTAGGTGCAGGACCCGCCGAGGACGGATTCGGCCTGCCCGGTGGGGGCGTGGATGGTGTCGATGCCGATGGTGCCGGTGACGATGAGTGACATAGGTGGCGAGTGTAGGAATGGGCGACGGGGATCGAACAATAACGACGGACTCGACCGTCGGGTCGGGTCTGACGCGCCCGGAGGCGGTGATACCGTTGCGGATGCTCCATTCGCCCGTTCGTGCGTTCCTTGGCTGCGTTGCTCTCACGGCCTTCGCGGTGGCGACCGCGCCCGCGCCCGCCGACGAGGGCATGTGGCTGTTTGAGAAGCCGCCGCTGGACGCGGTGAAGGGTTCGCTGGGCATCGAACTGACGCCCAAATGGCTGGAGCATGTGCGCAAGAGCGCGGTGCGCTTCGAGAACGGCGGCAGCGGCTCGATCGTGTCGGCGGACGGCTTGGTGATGACCAACCACCATGTGGGTGTGGACATGATCGTGAAGCTCTCGACGCAGGAGCGCGACCTGCTGGAGACCGGGTTTCTGGCCGCGACCCGGGCCGACGAACTCAAGTGCCCTGACTTAGAAGTGCGGGTTTTGTGGGAGGTTTCCGACGTCACCGCCCGGGTGCTTGCGACCGGCTCGTCGAGCCCCGCCGCGGCCCAGGCCGCCCGCAAGAAGGCGATCGCCGATATCGAGTCCGAGGGATCAGCAGACGGTCTTGTGGGCGAGGTGGTCACGCTGTATCAGGGCGGTCAATATCACCTTTATCGCTACAAGTCTTTCACCGATGTTCGACTGGTGTTCGCTCCGGAGCTCAAAGCCGCGTACTTCGGGGGCGACACCGACAACTTCGAGTTTCCGCGTTTCAATCTCGATTGCTGTTTCTTCCGGATCTATGAGCAGGGCGCCCCGGTACAGGCCGAGCATTTCCTGAAATGGTCCGCCAATGGAGCGGCCGACAACGAGCCGATCTTCGTGGCGGGGCACCCCGGGACGACGCGTCGGGCGCTGACTGCGGACCACCTGAGATTCATTCGCGACGTCGACCATCCGACCCGCCTTGATGCGATGAGCCGGATGGAGGTGGCGATGCAGGGCTTTTGCGGGCGCGATTCGGAATCGGCCCGCACCGGGATCGACGATCTGCTGGGGCTGGCGAACGGGCGCAAGGCGTACACCGGGCAGTTGGCGGGGCTCCTCGACCCACGGTTGATCGCCTCGAAGGTGTTGCAGGACGAGCGGGATGCGCTCACGACGGACCGGGCGGCGGGTGCCGCGAACCGGGCGACGCTGGCCGCCATTGCCGAGGCCCAGTCCAAACACCGCGAGGTCTTCGCGCTGCGGTACGCCGTGGACTTGGTGGCGCGTCGCTCACCCTTGCTGCGGCGCACGCTCCTGGCGGTCCGCGCGGCGGCCGAGCGCAGCAAGCCGTCGGGCGAGCAGTTGGCTGAGTTTTCCGACGCGCAGTGGCCGTCGACGCAACTCGACCTTGTGTCGCCGGAACCCGTGCATGACTCCCTTGAGATCGAACGCCTGACGCAAGCCCTCACGCTGTTGGCGGGCCGGCGCGGCGGCGACGACCCCATGATTGTGGCGATCCTGGCGGGCAAGGGCCCGCGCGAGCGGGCGACCGAAGCGGTCATCGGCACCGCGATGAAGGAGGTCGCCGCCCGTGAATCGCTTGCGGAAGCATCGACCGACCAGATCGCGGATTCCACCGACCCCATGGTCCGTCTCGCGTTGGCCATCGACGGCCCCTCGCGTCGGCTGCGGAACATTGTCGAGACGGAGGTCGAGCCCGCCGAGCGTGCCGCGTACGCCGCGCTCGCGGACCTGAGGTTCAAGCGTGATGGCGACACCGTCTACCCCGACGCCACGTTCAGCCTCCGGCTTTCGTTCGGTCGCATACAAGGGTGGCAGGATGGTGGAGCGACCGTTCCATCGTTCACTACGTTGGGAGGAACCTTCGCGCGGATGGACGACCGCAAGGGTCAGAAAGATTTCGACCTGCCGCCTTCGTGGCTCGCGAAGCGCGACACTATCGCCAAGGACACGCCGTTCAACTTCTCGTGCACCGCCGACATCATCGGCGGAAATTCGGGAAGCCCGGTGATTAACGCCGCGGGTGAGGTTGTCGGGCTCATCTTCGATGGCAACATCCAGTCGCTCGCGGGGGCCTTCGTGTATGAGCCGGCTGTCAACCGGGCCGTGGCGGTTGATTCGCGCGGCATCGTCGAAGCCCTGCAAATCATCTACAACGCCAACGGACTGGTGAAGGAACTCACCGGGCACTGATCGATCAGCACCCCGATTCCCAACTCGCGAAGAATGCACGCATCGTGCCGTGGCGCCGCTGGCGATGGCCAAGCCGAGCGCCGACGCGATGGTCGTGTGTTTCACGCTCGATCCTCCGTGTTTCGTCGTTGACCCGTGTTCCCCGCCGCCCCTTGTCCCTCGCCGCCCCTTGAACGACGGGGCACTGGTTTCCCGATCGGGGGAAGGTACCACAGGGCTCGGGCGGAACCAATACGTACTTCTGAGGTCGGCGAATCATGGCCATGGTCGCCGATCGGTGAGCCCGTCGGCCGACAATTTCGGAATATTCGTGTCACACGGTCCCGCTCGAAGCACTCACTTTCTGTGCAGGCCCCGACTGAAAACCCCCGCGGCGACCGGTGTTCGGTTCTGTGCCGCGTGTTGAAGCAAGGCCGATTTTTTCAGGAAAGTGAGTGTGGAGCATGGTGGTTTCCCGGACGCAGAAGTTGTGTTGGTTGGCCGGAACGGCCTTGACGGCGACGGCGATGGCCCAAGGGCCGCAGTGGGTGGTCCTCAGCCCGGGGGCAGCGCCCGGGGCCCGTCCGACGATTCGGATGAACGACGCACTTTCCGACGCGCAGCAAACGGTGCTGGATATCGCGATTCCCGGATTTTACGTAGAAACCGTGGTGCAGCCCGGCGTCGGGACGTTCAAGAAGATCTCGCTGCCCGGCGAGTCGTCGGAAGCCAGCCTTCGGCAGGTCGGTCGTCCGGCTCTGCCGGCCCTCAGTTTCCTCCTCGGAATCCCCACAGACGCTCCCGGTGTCGTCGTGAGCTCGTGCACGATCGATCCGGTCAACGTCCCGGGGTTCGAGCGGGTGCTGCCCACTCAGCCGGACGTGGAGGAAGTTCCCGGGCCGACGAGCCCTCCGATCCCGCCGTTTGAGTTCGACCGCTCGTTCTATCTGACCAACAACGTGTACCCGACACACAACGGGGGAGCCGCGGGCGATGCCGGGAACATGAGCGGAGTCCGCGTGCAGGGAGCGAATGCGCTGCCCTTCAAGGTCAACTCGGCGACCGGCGTGATGGAATGTGCCCGCGGCATGCAAATCACGTTCAGCCATCCCGGCCAGCCCCGACCCCCGATCGAGACCACGATCCGCCAGGCGGAACTGCTCGGCGGGTGCATGCCCAACGTCGGTCCGGACCTTGTGCTGACCAACGAGCTTGAGTATGAGGGACGGTACCTCATCGTGTGCGCCCCGTCGCTGATCCAGTACGCGGAGGAGTTCGCCGATCTCAAGCGGGACAAGGGGTACGAGGTCGCGTTCCGCACCCCGGCGAACGTCCCCGGTGGTGTCTTCACCCCGACGAACGTCCGCCAGGCCATCAAGGACTGGTACAACGGCTTCAGCGAGCAGGCCGACTGCTATGTGCTGCTGCTGGGCGATATCGGCACCGTTCCCGAGATTCGCGACCCGGTGTACAACTCGGTGAGCGACCACTATTACGCGTGCATCGACGACGATGACATGTACGCCGACGTCGCCATCGGCCGCTTGAGCTACAACAGCACCGCCGACGCCGTGAACCAGTTTGATAAGATCATGGACTACACGAACACGCCGCCATCGGACGACGCCTGGTTCACCTCGGCGCTGGCCGTGGGGCACCGTGAGGTGGATGCGGAGTTCTCGGAAGTGCTGGCCGAGGCGGTAGACAACAACGCCGACGATCTATTCCCCCTCAACTTTGTCGAGATCTATGGCACCACGATCCCGGGCTTCGAGCATATCTGCTGGGACGAACTCTCTGAGCAACCCCACCTTGTGTTCTACCGCGGTCACGGCAGCACCCGCACGTGGTCAACGTGGGACTTTAACGGGCAGAGCCAGGATGCCGACGACCTGGACTTCCCCAACTACGCCCCCACCGATTCGGAACGTCCCTGCATCATGATCAACTCCGCGTGCGGCAACGGCGCCTTCCACGGCGACGATTCCTGGACCGAGGAATGGCAGAGCACCACCGTCGGCTCGGTGGCCAACTATGGCGCGACCGCGAGCAGCCGCCGCTGGGCCAACCACGCCTGGACCCGCTGGTACTTCTTCCTGATGCAGAACCAGACGTCGCCCACGCTCTCCAGCGTCTGCACGCTCGGGCAGTACCTCGCGGCCGCGCAGTACGCCCAGGCCGGTTCGGATATCTCGGACAAGAACGTCTGGCAGTATGCCCTTATGGGCGACCCGGACATGACCGTCTGGCACAACGCCCCGGTTGATACCAACAACGTTGTCCCGCCCTCCATCAACATTGGCCTTACGACGCTGCCCGTCTACGTCGAAACCTCCGCGGGCCAGCCCGCCGCGGGCGTCGTGGTCGCCGCGACCACGGCGGACGGAACTGTTCGCGAGACCGCCTACACCGACGCCTCGGGCATCGCCACCCTCACTATCAATGCCGAAGCCACCGGCACATTGATCGTGCAATCGTGGGATTTCCGCGGGACGATCCTCCCGCAGCGCTCCGAGATCATCATCAAGTGCCCGGCCGATGTGGACGGTGATGACGATGTTGATTCCGACGACATCGTCCGCTTCTTCCGGGAGTGGGAAGCGGGTGAAGCCGATGTTGACGGTGACGACGACACCGACTCGGACGACGTCATCGCGTACTTCGCCCGCTGGGACGCTGGCTGCTGAACCGTTCGTTCACGTCCGCGAGATTCGATACAATTTTTTCGGCCCCGGAACGATTGCACACGTTCCGGGGCCGTTTTCGTTGGCTTGCCGATGTGCCGGAGTCTTGGAGCGGAGATCGTCCGAATCATGCGGACCTCGATCGCGGGGTGTCATCCGGCCCGCGCCCCCTTCGTCAGTCGTCTTCATTGTCCGCGAGGTCCTGCTCGATGCGGAGCCGCTGGAAGTCGTAGAGGTCGCGCCATTTCTGGTCGGTTTCGAGCATCAGGCCGCGTCTTAGGACTTCGAGATCACCGTCGTTGGCTCGGTTCAGGAGTTTGACGCTGCTGGCATAGCCGCGGATCGAAGGCAGCCAGTTGGGATCACGTTCGAGCGAGGACTCGTAGGCGCGGAGCGCATCGTCGGCGTAGCCCGCCCGCTGGTAGGTGATTCCCAGGTTCTCATACGGTGTGGGATCCTGGGGCAAGAGATCGGCCACGCGGCGGAAGGCGTTGGTCGCTTCGAGATAGTTCTGCTGCTGGACCATCACCACGCCCAAGTTGTTCCAGGCGGCGGCGAGATCGTCGTAGGCCGAGATGGATTGGCGGTAATAGACCTCGGCGTCGGCCCATTTGCGGTTTTTTTCCGCCACCCGCCCCATGTTAAAGAGGCGGGTGGCTTCCTGAACCGACTGCTCACGGCTGACCGGACCGTCGGACTTAGTGCTCTTCCCGCACGCGGGGAGAAGGGTGAGCGCGGCGAGGGCGAGGATGACGGTCGTTCGTGGGCGCATGAAGGTGATCTTTGTCCGGTGTGGTGAGATGCGAAGGGTGCTGATCACAGGGGAGTTGCGTCGGCCCGCTCCCAGCGACTGAAGGTGACGATGAGGTGCCATTGCTGGGCTTCGGGGAGCAATTTGACGGAATAGACCTCGAGGTCCGGGACGTCGCGTGTGGCCAATTCGACCCACCTGACCAGCGCTCCCAAGGATTGGTCGCGGACGTCATAAACGAATTTTCGTTGGATCGAATTGAGGCCGGGGCGCCGCAGTTCGGCTCGTTCAGAGGAAGGGAGGACGTTGGGATTTGCGAGGCCGGCATCGGCCGCCGCCTGAGCAACGCGGCTGCGGAGTTGTGGGATGGCGTCGTTCTCGCCGCTGCCTTCGATGGTCCCTGCCTGGCGGAGCTGTGCCAACTTCGCCGAGGCGTCGACGACCTGCGTGGCGACTCCCCGTTGGTACGTCACCGATCGTTCGGCCTTGGCCAGGGAGCGTGAAGAGGACCACGCGACGACCGCGGCGACCGCGACTAACAGTGCCGCGAGCACCACAAGATGGCGGGGACGGCTGCGGCGCGCCGAGCGCGACGCCGTGAGCGCGTGGCGCGAGCGGTCGTCGTCGGAGAGCGCCGGTTGATCGGTGAAGCGGCTCATGGGCTAGAGCGGAGTCCTGGTGGGCGGGGTGAGAAGCGCGGGGTCCCACTTGGCGTTGAAGGTGGCGGTGACTTTGCTTTCGCCTTTGTCGGTCCGGGCCCGGTAGGTGGCCGTCCAATCGACGCTGTTGGTGCCGGCGACCAACTTGATGGCCTCGAACAACAGTTCAGCGGCGGCGATGTCGTTGGCGACGGCGATGACTCGGATGGTGCCCTTGGAATCGATCTCGACGGAATCGAGGCTGTAGGCGGGGTCGCTGAGCACGTACGAAAGTGAGTCCAATTCCTGCATCACGGGCAGGGCGGGCTCGGCCCGGTCGGCGGGGCGACGGGCGTCTTCCAGGCGGCGCACTTCGTCCCACATCTGCATGGAGGCCGAAACGCCGGGCTTGGGGGAAAGGGCGTCGGGGAAGGATTGCTCGGCGACGCTTTCCCATCCGCGGCGCCATTCTTCGGAAGCGTTTTTGGCGGCCACGGTGGCCGCCGCGGTGCGCCAGGAGAGGATGCCCAAGGCCCCGGCGAGCGCGGTGAGCGCGACCGACGACCAGATGTACATGGCGCGATGCGAGCGGCCGGGGCGGAGTTCGAGCGAAGCGAGTCCGGTGGGAAGGGCCGCGTTGTCGGCGGCGGAGCGGACAGCGGGGGTGGAGTCAAGAACTTCACAGAGGCGGCGGAGGGTGGCACCGACGGCGTCGGCGGAGGTGACGATATCGACGGTGGCACCGGCCCAAGAGGTGCCCAAGGCACGGCCGAACCGGGCCGCCGCTAGCGACGAATCCGTATCACGATCGGACCCGTTCAGCAAACAGGTGATGCGGTTGGGAGCGGCCCCGGTCTGGAGCGACCACGCGAGCCACTCGGCGACCAGGCGAGGGACATCCGCTTCGTCGGCAAACGGTCCCAGAGGCGGGGCAGGGGGCAGAGCTGAAGAGGTCGCATCGATCGGGCCGCCGCCCAAGGGGGCCAGTTCGTTGGACTCGGCGGTGGGTGGTTGCGATGGGGAGACTCGGATCGAGCCGCCGCAGACAAGGCGCCCGGCCTGTGACCAACCCCAAGCCAGGCGGGCGCCATCGGCCACGATGGTGGCGGCGGTGGGTTGTTCAGCGTCTATTTGGGCGGCGTCGGGCAAAATGGAGGACGTTTGCAAAGTCGCGGCGGAGTTCCATGCGGTGGCGGAGGCCTGCCACAGGGACGAAACGCTCTCGACGACGATGCCTAGCGAATCGAGGGCGTCGATCAGCAGGCGTGCGGGGGTGTCGGCGGCGGCCAGGACCGCGACGCGTTGAGGTTCGCCAGCGGCGGCGGCTTGACTGGATTCGCGGCTGGTCACGAGCGGCTGATTGAGGCCTTCGAGCGGATCGGCGGCGAAGTAGGTCACGGGATTGAGTTCGGGCCGGGCGTTGGGTTTGCGCTCGTCGGGCTCATCGGCGA
>CAZJXA010000023.1:0-9361 GCA_964549785.1 uncultured Phycisphaeraceae bacterium
CGTGCCCCCCACACGGCCCGGCCCGCTCCGGCTCAAGGCGGCCAACACGCACTGGCCCACCCGGCTCGGCATCCTCGCGCTCACCTTCGGCGTCTGCGGCGTCCTTTTCCACGCCGCGGGGCTGGTGCTCGCCGCCGGCGATCCGGCGCTCGTGTCTGCCGATGGCGTCCCCACGATGGTGATGGAGCAATTCGGCCCCGGAACAGCGCCGTTCGTCATTTTCTACTCAGGCTCGCTCGCGCTCTCCGCGTACCTGACCTTGGCCGCAATCCGCCTGCTCCGCCGACACGCGTCCGCACCCGCGCACGCGGCCCGCTGGGCGGTCGCCAAGATCATCCAGACCGCCTTCGCTTTACTCATCGCCGTCGAAATGACCCGGGCATCTTCCCAGATTGACCCCGATTGGTGGGATGATGCCGGTCCACCCTCCGCGGCCGCCACACTCAACGCCGTCAACACCGGGCTTCTCTGGACCGTCGGAACCTGGACTGTTCTCTGGGGTCTGTGGTTCCCCGTCTTGATGCTTTGGTGGTTCCGGCGTCCCAAAGTGCGTGCCCAAGTCGCCGGCTGGAACGTCGGCCCCGGTACCATTCCGCCCACCGTCGCGTCCCGATAACGAACCCCCGCGTCCACGGAACGTGCCACCACCATGCGCTGCAAGTCCTGCGAATACATCCTCTGGAACCTCGCGGCCCGCCAGTGTCCGGAGTGCGGCACCGGCTTCAAGCCCTCGGACTACGAGTTCACGCTCAACAGCGTTCAATACCGCTGCCCGCACTGCGGACAGCCCTATTACGGCACCGCGGCCAACGGGCACCTCGTTCCCAAGTCCTTCACCTGCGTCTCCTGCAACAACCCGGTGAACATGGACGACATGGTCCTGCTCCCCACCGAGGGATTGCACGAAGACCAGACCCAGGCCGACGAGATGCCCTGGCTCGCCCGCAAGAAGATCGGTTTTTTCAAGGCTCTCTTCGGCACGTTGGGCCGCAGCATGGGCGGGCCGGCGCCGCTGATCCGCCTCACCCCGGTGACCAGTCCCATTACCGATGCCCTCTACTACGTCACCGTCACCCAAGTTGTCATCAACCTGCTTTCCGTCGGCGTCGTGATCCTCTTCTTCGCGGGGTTAGCGATCTTCGGTCGCGGCGGGGGCGGCATCGGCGCGATCGCAGCGATGCTCGGCACAATGTTCGGCGTGCTCCTGGGCGGGCTCGTCTATGCACTCATCTGGGCCGGAACGGTTCATCTCACCCTCAAACTTTCCGGGCCCACACAAGCCGGCTTCGGCCGAACCGTTCACGCCATCTGTTACAGTTCCGGGTGCAACATCCTCTCCGGGGTGCCCTGCCTGGGCTTTTACCTCTCGATCTTCGGATACCTCTGGTGGGCGATCGCGGCCATCTTCATGGTGCGCGACGGTCAGAAGGTCAGCGCCCTTCGTGCCTCGCTCGCGGTCTTATGGCTGCCGGTGCTGCTCATGGCGATGGGCGTCGGGGTGTTCATCTGGGCGATCAACGCCAGC
This sequence comes from uncultured Phycisphaeraceae bacterium, assembly GCA_964549785.1. GTDB lineage: Bacteria > Planctomycetota > Phycisphaerae > Phycisphaerales > UBA1924 > JBEIUO01. The sequence goes on from CAZJXA010000023.1 coordinate 1,526, forward strand.
CAGAAAGCGGCCGCGGCAGCCAACACAGCCACCGCCGCCGCCGCCAGGAACGGGCCCGTAGTGACAACCCCCCCCGCCGATCTATCCGCGGCCGTCGCCGGCACCAGCCCCTCGGCGGTAGCCGCAGGACTCTCGAACTTCGTCGCCGCCCAAGGCCGGTTCCCCTCGCACGCGATGGAACTCTCCAGCCGGGGCGGTGTCCCCCTCGTGCATTTCTGCACGGCCCAAGGCGGCGCGTTCGGCATGCCCGACACCCGTCTCTACCGCCTCGGCGGTGTGCCCTTCGACGAGCTGATGCAGATGGAGCCGAGCCGCCAGATCGCCATCGCCGCCGCCGCGGCGGTCACCCTCACCGATCCCGCCGGGGCCCACCGACTCGGAGATTACGTCTTCTGTCTGAAAGGCCTGGACCCCCCCACCGTGCTCTCCCCCGGAATCTGGGCATTTGTGGTGGTCCCGCACGCTTGGTCCGCCCGGGATGCCCTTTCGATCGGCCTCGCCGACGGCTCCACGCGAACGATTGCCGGGGCCGACTTCGACGCCGCGCTCCAGGAGCAACAGGCGGAGCGGAGCGCGGCCGGATTGCCCCCGTTCGCCGACCCGCGAACATTCCCCAAGGAGTGGTGATGACAGTATTCAGATGGGCGGTCGTGTGCAGCGCGGCGATGCTGGTGGGATCGCCCGCAGCGCACTCGCAACCTTCCTTTCAGGCCCCCCACGCGATGACCGACAAGCCGCTCTACGACACGCTCCTCCTCTCGTCGGGGCAAAAGGTCTCTTACCGCGTCTCAGTGCCAGCCCGCTACGACGACGCTGTTCCCGCTCCGGTCCTGATCGCGCTCCCGCCCGGAGATCAATCCCGAGCCATGGTGGACGTCGGCATGAGCCGCTACTGGGCCGCGGGCGCGGCAAAGGGCTGGGTCGTTGTCTCACCTGCGGCCTTCGGCGACAATTCATTCGTCGATGTCAACCCCGACCTCTTTCAGGAGTTTGTCGACGCCATCACCGCCCTGCACCGGCCCGAGGGCGGCCGGGTACACCTCGCCGGGGTCAGTAACGGCGGTCGTTCGGCCTTCCGGCTCGCGACGCTCCTACCGAACCACTTTGCGAGCGTGCTCGCCGCCCCCGGCTTCGCCCCCACCGCCGAAGACTTCGAGCGCTTGAGCGCGATCAACTGCCCGGTGCGGATGCTCGTCGGTGAAACCGATACCCGCTGGGTGACGGAAAGCCGCGCCACGCTTGATCGCCTGAAGGCGCTGGGCAAAGACGCTTCGCTCGAAGTCCGTCCCGGCGACGGACACATGGTTTCCGCGACCGGCGACGACATGTTCCGCATGCTTGACGGGTTGCGTCCCAACGCCGCCCCCAACGCCAACCAAGCCCCCCCGCTCGCGGCCCAACAGACTCCGGACGCCCTCATCGGCGCCGTCCTCGATGACTTCCACGACGCCGCCGCCAAAGCCGATGGGCCCCGCTACTTCGCCCTCTTCGCCCCGGACGGCGTCTTCCTCGGCACCGACGACACCGAGCGCTGGACGGTCGATGAGTTCCGGGCGTACGCCGAGCCGTACTTCTCGCAGGGCAAGGGTTGGATCTATCTTGCGAGCGATCGGCACATCCGCATTCACACCGCCGGCAGCACCGCGTGGTTCGATGAGAAGTTGGACAACGAGAAGTACGGACGTTGCCGCGGCAGCGGGGTGCTGGTGAAGCACGCGGGGGCGTGGAAGATCGCCCAGTACAATCTGACTGTGCCGATCCCCAATGATCTGCTGGCCGACGTAGCCGTTAAAATCCGTGAAGCGGCGAAGGCGAACCCGGGAGTCAAGTAAGGTTCGAAGACGCTCGCTCCGACGGCTCGGCGGCTCTGCATCACCCCATTGCCACGTTACAAACTCACCATCGCGTACGAGGGGACCGATTTCTGCGGGTGGCAGAAGCAGGAACCTTTTGCGCCCGTCGCGGCCGAACCGCGGCCGCCCGACCAGGTCGCCCCGCCGCCGTTGTTCGCGGTGCACCCGGGCACCCAGGTCTTCGAGGCCGCCGAAGCCCTGCCGCTCCGGGCCGATGAAGACCGCGCCCGGCTGGCGCTGCGCACCGTTCAACACGTGGTCGAGCAGGCCGTGCGTCGGGTCGTGCGAGAGCGCGTCCAACTGGTGGGCGCGAGCCGCACAGATTCGGGGGTTCACGCGAGGGGCCAAGTCGCGGCCTTCACCTGCTCGGGCGACGAGGCGGCCCGGGCCGCGGGCATGGGTTGGCCCGAAACCCGGGGCACCGATCGCTTGCTGCGAGCCTTGAACGGCTCTCTGCCCCAGGACGTTCAGGTGACCAAGGTCGAGATCGCGGATGCCGCGTTCAATCCGATCCGCGATTGCACCAGCAAGGCATACTCGTACACCCTGCATGTGGTTCGTCCGCCGCCCCGCGGCGACAGCCTCCGGACCCTCTGGGACCGTCGTCTGGTGCATCAGGTGTGGGACGAACTGGATGTCGCGGCCATGAATAGCGCCGCCCAGATCCTTGTCGGCGAGCACGACTTCGCGGCCTTTGCGGCCGCGAATCACGGCCGGCTGACAACCGTGCGGAAGGTGCTCTCGTGCGGGGTCACGCCCCTGGGCGAACAGGAACACGGTGAACGCATCCGCATCGACGTTTCCGGCACCGGGTTCCTCTACAACATGGTGCGGATCATCGGCGGCACGCTGGTGGCCGTCGGCCGGGGGCGAATGACGGACCAGCAGGTGAGCGCCGCGCTCGCGAGCCACGATCGTCGGAACGCCGGGCCCACGCTGCCGCCGACCGGGTTGTGTCTCGAATGGATCCGCTACGACCGAGCGGCCGCCGCAACCGGTCGCTGACGGCGGGCCGCCCGGGGTGCGGAAGGGGAGCTTCACTTGTCGCGGAAGCGGTTGCCCTTGCCCTTGTCGCGGCTCTTGCTCTTCTGGCTGCGGCGGGCCTCGCCGTCCATTCCTTTGCGTTTCTCGAAGCCGCCGGCGGTCGACGACATTCCGCCTCCCAGCGCCTGCCCGTACATCAGCCCGCCGGTTTTTTTGGCCTTGCCCGCCGCGCGGTTCGCCGCATCGTCGATCGTCAGATCCATCTGGCGCTTGGCCAGGTCAACGTTGGCGATCTTCACCGTCACAAACTCGCCGGTGTTGAACGAACGTCCGGAGCGTTGATCGACGAGCGCACCCGAGCGCGGGTCGATCTTCCAGAACGGCGTGAGGTTGTCGCGGGTGGTGTCGCCCGGGAGGTCCTCGCTCTTGACGAACCCGTCGGCCAGAAACTTGTCGAGTTGGACGAAGATGCCGCGGTTGTTGACGCCGGTGACAACCCCCTTGAACGATTCCCCGATGTGCTTTTCAAGGAGTTGCAGCACGAGGAAGGTCCGCAGCGCCTGCTCGGCCTGTTCGGCGTTCACCTCGCGCTGGGTCGCGTTGATGCCGATCTGCGTGAGGTCCTCCTCGGAGGGGCACGCCTCGGTCTCACGCATCAGGGCGCCGAGCTCGCGCTTCTGAGCGTCGGAGCGGGGGCGTCGTTCGCCGTTCTCGGTGCGGCGGAGGTATTCGGCCAGCGCCCGGTGCACGGTGAGATCGGCGTACCGGCGGATCGGGCTCGTGAAGTGGGCGTACGCCTCGCTCGCGAGCGCGAAGTGCCCGATGAGCGCGGGCGAATACTCGGCCTTGCTCAGCGTGCGCAATACGGCCATGTGCACGGCCCGGGCGGCGGGTGTTCCGCGCGTCGCGTCCAGCAGCCCCTGCAGTTCTTCGCGTGTGGGGTTCTTGGGGATACGGAAGCCCGAGACCATGGCGACCTTGCGCATCGCATCGACATCGCCGGGAACGGGCTCCGGGTGGATGCGCCGCAGCAGCGGAACGCCCAGGCCCTCGAAGAGCCGCGCCAGCACCTCGTTCGCCTCCACCATGAACATTTCGATCAGTTTGTGCGTGAAGGCGTCGTCCTCCTTCTCGGCATCGACGACATGGCCGTTCTCATCAAACTTAAGCACGACCTCGGGGAGTTCGAGAACGATCATCCCCTGGCGGTGGCGGCGGGCCTGAATCTGCTTCGCCAGCGCGTTCATCTCCTGCAGCGTCGCCAGCAACTGGTCGGTGTACTTGGGCGGCGTCTTGGCGTGCTTGCGGGCTTCGTCCACATCGCCATCGATCAGCGCCTGGGCTTCCAAGTAGGTCAGCCGCTTCGCAGACTTGATCAACACGTTGGCCGTGCCCTCGCCCTTCACGTTTCCCTGGGCGTCGTAGTTCATGAACGACGACTTGCAGAACCGCGGCACGCCCTCCTGCAAGGAGCAGATGCCGTTACTCAGAACTTCCGGCAACATCGGGATCACCAGCCGCGGCAGGTAGCAGGAGTTGCCCCGATCCCGGGCTTCAAGGTCCAGCGTGCTGTCCACCGGGATGAAGTGGGCCACGTCGGCGATATGCACGCCCAGTTTCCACCCGCCCCCGGGCAGCCGCTCGATGCTGATGGCGTCGTCATAGTCCTTGGCGTCCGGCGGGTCGATGGTGATGATGTAGTCGTTCGTGAGATCGAGGCGGTTGTCGAGAGCCGAGGAACCCATCTTGGTCCACTCGGCGATCTGCCGGTCAAACTCCTGAGCCGCGTCGCGGGCCTGTTCGACACACTCTTCCGGGTGTTCGCCGGGGAGGTCGTACGCGGCGATGATGGCCTGGGTCTCAACGTCGGGGCGGCCCGCATCACCCAGCACCTTGGTGATCGCGCCCTCCGCGAGCGAGTTGCCCTCGGGGTAGGTGACGATCTCGACGATCACCTTGTCGCCGGCTTTGGCGTTCTTGGATTCCGCATCCCGCACCACGATGGGTTCGGTGATCTCGCGTCCGTCCGGGTAGACGAGCCATTGATCGCCCCGCTTGGCAAGTTCCCCCGCAAAACTCGAGCGCTTCCGCTTGACGACCTCGATGATCTCGCCGACAAAGCCCGAGCCCGGCCCGGGGCGGCGGTCTTTCACAATCCGGACCCGCACGGTGTCGCCCGAGAGGGCGTCCCCCGTGTTCTCGGCATTGATGAAGAGCGAACCTTCGCGGACCGGCGTGGCCGGGGTCAAGAACCCGAACCCGCGCGGGTTTTTGCGGAACGTGCCGGTGATCTCGCCGCCCATCGCCCCGATCGAGGGGAGCGAGATGGTGGAGTTCCCGTTGAGCACGATGTGCTTGCTCGAGATGAGCGAGGCGATCGCGGCGGCGAAGGTTTCATCCTCCTCGTCGGTGATGCCGAGGGCGTCCGCAAGTTCGGCGGCCTTCTGGGGGGAATAGTCCTCGTGTTTGAGGTGGGTCAGGATGCGGCGGGTGTAGCGGGAGGGCATAGGGAAAATCGCAAATGGCAAAGGACAAACAGCAAGCAAGAGGCGAACAAAGTCATTTCACGGTGAGTGATCTCAGAGTTGCGGGGCGTAGGCGGCGAAGGTGGCCCGGAAGGGTTTGGGGGCGAACTTGAGGTGCGTCCGGGCTTTGTCAAGCGCAGCGATGCTGTCCTGCGAGCCCATCAGCGCCATCCCTTCATCGTGCGGAAGCAGCCCCCCCAGCCCGATGAGGTCGGCGGCCTTGGCCCCCAACGCCGCGAGTTTGCCGGGGATGCCGAAGGGCTTGAGCCGGTGGTTGGAGCCCGCGGTGTGGTCTCGGACCCATTCCAGCATCTGTGGCCACGAGAGTACTTCCGACCCGGCCAAGTTGTAGACCTCGCCAACGCTGGCCGAGTTCTCCAGAGACTCCCCGAATGCCCACGCCACGTCCTGGACCGCGACCGGCTGAACCAGCGGGTCCGACTCGTTCATGGACCCCAGGGGGACGCGCTTGTCCTCGGTCATCTTCCGGAAGTACGGGAGGAAAATCCACGGCGCAACGTGCCCGCTCGCCCAACTGGCGGCCTGCTCGATGAACTCGCCGCCGAGGCCGTGGATGAGGGAGGGCCGAAAGATCGTCCAGGCCAGCCCACTCTGCCGCACGATCGCTTCACCCTCGAACTTCGTCCGCTGATACTCGGCCTCGCCCGTCTCGGCGGCCCCCAAGGCCGACATCTGGACAAACCGTTTGACGCCCAGCCGCTCGCAGGCGTGCACCAGGCGACGGGTGACGTTCACATGCAGTTCGCGGAAGGTCTTCTTTTCCAGCCGATTCTCGCGGATGATGCCGATCAGGTTAATGCACGCGTCGGCCCCGCTCAGGAGTTCCGTCACGTCGTCTTCTTTTCGGGCATCCCCGGTCACCAGTGTCAGACCCCCGGCCTTGGGGAGCGCTGCGCGGGCCTTCTCGCGATTCTGGACAAGCGCCCGGACCCGGCACCCGCGGCTCAGGAGTTCCGTCACGATGTGGCGACCGACGAACCCGCTGGCGCCCGTGACGGCGATGGTGGAATAGGTGAGCATTCGGCATAAGAGTAGGAAACCAACGGTGGCGCGGGGGGCAGGCGTAAGGGGCACCGTTCAACGGTCTACGTTCGCACCGAGTCTACCGTGAACGCGTCATGCTGAACCTGAACGACGTCGCGGCGGGCTACGGGAAAACCGATGTCCTGCACGGCCTCACACTGACCTTCGCCTCCGGCCTACTCACGGCGGTGGTCGGTCCCAACGGCGGGGGCAAGTCAACGCTGCTCCGGGTCGCCGCGGGCCTGCTGAAGCCGTCCCGGGGTTCGGTTGGCCTGGGAGGGCACGATCTCTTTGCGAGGCCCGCAGCGGCGCGGGCCAGAGTGCTCGCGTATGTGTCGCAACGCCCCGTGACGGCCCCCGATTTTTCCGTGATCGAGGTCGTCCGCCTCGGACGCTTCGCGGCGGCCCGCTCCGCCCGCGAGGACCACCTCGACCGGGCGCTTGGCCTTATGCAATTGACCGAACTGGCGGACGCTCCGGTCGGGACCCTCAGCGTGGGCCAACAGCAGCGGGTCGCGGTTGCGAGAGCGCTGGCCCAACTCGATTCAGGAAACTCCGGGCGACCGGTCGCCCTGCTGGCGGATGAACCAGTGGCCGCGATGGACCCAGCCCAAGCGACCGCGACGATGCGGGTTCTTGCCGAGTTTGCAGCCGCAGGCAATGCGGTGGTGGTGGTGCTGCACGATCTCTCCTTGGCCGCCCGCTTTGCCGACCGGATGGCGGTGATCGTGGGCGGGCGGGCGACCGCCTCGGATTCGACGGCAACGCTGCTGGAAGGGGAAGAACTGGACCGGGCGTTCGGGGCGACGTTTCTGCGGGTGAGCGACGGGGGGCGCACCGTCGGAATGGTGATGCGCTGAGGGTGGGAAGGCCTTTGACGACACACGGCGCGAGGCCGATTGCCACACGCTTGGGTTATTCTCGGTCGGACTCCAAGAAGATTGAACCCTCCCGTCGCGAAAGCCGTTATATACTCTGACGTGGCGAATCCCTTGGTGAAACTTGTTGCAGCAGTCCTCTTGGCGACCCAATTCATACTTGCGGCGTGCGCCCACGCTGGGGTCATCTGCGTTGCAACGGGCGAATCCCAGGCCCCCGTCGCCGCGTGTTGCGGCGGGTGCAGTGAAGATTCGGATCGTCCGGTTCCCAAACCACTTTCGCAGACTTGCCCCGTCGATGCCCCGTGCTGTCTCACCTTGCCCGCGGAGCCGTCGCGGATCGACACGGGGAATCCCGCCCGTGAACTCGGCACGCTTCTGCTCGCGTCGGCAAGCCTCGCTACGCCGACCGCGGTCCTCGACGCTTGGGGCGTCCCAATGTTCACGGGCGAATCCCGCAGAGTGTTTGACCGTGCGGCGGTCCCCCGGTCGTGCGGATTGACCACCGTACGCCTGCTGGTGTAGCCCCAAAGTCTGGCCTGACGTCTGGCC
>CAZJXA010000023.1:9461-24251 GCA_964549785.1 uncultured Phycisphaeraceae bacterium
CGTCTGGCCTGACGTCTGGCCTGACGTCTGGCCTCTCGCCGCCGGTCACCGTTGACCGAGCGTGCGTCGTTCTCCACCCCGCCAATAGCTGCGGGCGTGACACGGGCTCTCCCACCACAACCGATTCTCATTTCAGAGGCTCTTTTCCCATGGGGACATCATCGCCCGCGGGCATCATTTCCGCCGAACTGGCCGGGCTTGGCCCATTTGCGGGCGCGGCGAGCCGACCTCCGGCAGGGTCAGATATCCCGCGGCCGGGTCGGCGCTGGCGGACGCGTGTGCTCGTGCCCGCCGCACTGTTGGCGGCCACACTTGGATTGCTCGCCTACGCCGCCCGGGCGTTGTTGACGCCAATCATCGATGTCCGCGTGGTGCCGGTCGTGATGAAGCCGGTCGGCGGCGCTTTCGCCGCCGGCTCTCCGGCGCCCCGCGGTCTAGCCGGGGCGCTGCTTGTGCAGGCACCGGGATGGATCGAGCCCGACCCGTTCGCCATCACCATCCCCGCCCTGATCGGCGGTGTAGTGACCCAGGTCAACATTCTCGACGGGCAGTCCGTTGACGCGGGCGACATCGTGGCCCGGCTCGACCCGCAGGAGCACCGCGCCGCCGAGCAAGCGGCGCTCGCCGTGCTCTCGGAGCGCGAAGCGATGGTGGAGGTTGCCCGGGCGTCGGTCCCCACGGGCCGCGCGGCGGCCCTGATCGAGCGGGCGTTGGTTGCGGAACTGGCGGACGACATCACGCGCAAGCGGCCGCTCGCGGAAAGCGGGGCCTTCAGCGCGGGCGAACTCCGGCGGATGGAGCTGCGACTGGCCGGACTGGAGGCCGCCTTCGAACGAGCCCAAAGCGCGGTGGGCGAGGCCGAGGCCTCGGTCGTTGCGGCGATTGCCGCGACCGGGTCTGCTCAAGCGGCGCTCGCCACCGCCCGTTTGCGGCTGGGCCGAACCGAGGTCCGATCGCCCGCTGCCGGCGTGGTGCTTGCACGGCTGGTCGAGCCGGGTTCGCGGGTCACCTCCGAGGGGGCCGGGATGGAGCCCGGGCAGGGCTCGAACGCGGTCGCCCGGCTCTACGACCCCCGCCGATTGCAGGTTCGGTGCGATATCCCGCTGGGGGATGCCGGCAAAGTCGGCCTCGGCACGCGCGCGGAAATCTCGACCGAAGCCCTCCCCGATCAGACGCTCCACGGCACCGTGACCCGGCTGGTTCATGAAGCCAACATCCAGCGGAACACGGTGCAGGTGAAGGTCGCGATCGAAGATCCGTCGGAGGCCCTCAGGCCCGAGATGCTGTGCCGCGTTCGGTTTGTAACCTCTGCCGACGCCCGTGTGAACTCACCGGCGGAAGACTCGGTCGGGGCCACGGATGGCGCCGCACCGGCAGCGATGTTGATGCCCGTGCTCCCCCTCCGGTTGATCCTCAACCGCGCGGGCGAGGCCGGTGACGTCTGGACCATCGACAACGCCGGTGATGCGAGGGGCGATACCGCCGTGCTCCGCCGCGTCGCGTTCGCGCCCTACGGCCCCGATGATGCGGCCATCCGGTCAGGCTTGAACGCCGGCGACCGGGCCATCGCCGATCCCGATCCTTCACTGCGACCGGGGATTCGCGTGCGGGTGATCGGCGAAGCGGGCCATGGCGAACCGGGCCGTGGCCAGGCGCCCGATACGGACACGGAGGGCACGCCATGACCATCATCGAGTGCACGCGCCTGACCAAGGCGTACCAAAAGGGCGACAACACCATCACCCCCCTCCACGAACTCGACTTGTTGGTCGAACAGGGCGACTTTCTCGCGCTGATGGGCCCCTCCGGGAGCGGCAAGACCACGCTGCTCAACCTCATCGCGGGCATCGATCGCCCCACCGGGGGCTCGCTCAAAATCGGCGGAGTGGACATCGCCAAGCTGTCGCGCGGCCGCCTCGCGGATTGGCGGAGCGCGAACGTCGGCTACGTCTTTCAACTCTACAACCTTGTGCCGGTGCTGACCGCCTACGAAAACGTGGAACTCCCGCTCCTGCTCCACCGCCTCACACGCAACGAACGGCACGCCCGCGTGCAAACCGCCCTCAACCTTGTCGGCATCGCCGACCGCCACGACCACTTCCCCCGGCAACTCTCGGGCGGGCAGGAGCAGCGCGTCGCGATCGCCCGCGCCATCGTGACCAACCCGGCGATCCTGGTCGCGGACGAACCCACCGGCGACCTGGACGCCGAGTCGGCCCACACCATCATGCTCCTCCTCACCCGCCTCAATTGCGAACTGGGCAAGACACTCCTCGTCGTCACCCACGATTCCAAGTGCGCTGCGTTCGCGGGCCGGACCCTCCACCTCGAGAAGGGCCGATTGATCGAAGCCAAGCCACCAGCCCCCCCCGCCGTCCCCCACGCCGTCCCTCTTTCTGCGGGAGCCGCCGCATGATCGCCCGGCGTTTCATCCCCATCGTGCTCAAGCAGGTCTGGCGGCATCGCACCCGCTCGCTCCTCACCATCGCGGGGGTCACCGTGGCGATGTTCCTCTTCATCGCCGTTCAGGCACTCCAGCGCGGCGTCCAAAAGGCCACAACCACCTCCGCCGCCGACCAAACCCTCGTCGTCTATCGCCAGAACCGCTTCTGCCCCGCCACCAGCCGCCTGCCCGAGTTCTATATGGACCGGATCGCAAAGGTGCCGGGCGTCGCGTCGGTGACGCCCATGAAGATCGTCGTCAACAACTGCCGGGCCTCGCTGGACGTCATCACGTTCCGAGGCGTCCCCGGTGACGACCTCCGCGCCATCTCCGGGAAGTGGACGATCCTTTCCGGTTCGCTCGACATCTGGACGGCCCGCTCCGATTCCGCGGCGGTGGGCGAACGACTCGCCGCCCGGCGGGGCTTCAAGGTCGGCGATTCCTTCGACTCTTCGGGCGTCACCGTCAGCGTCGCCGCGATCTTCGCCTCGCCCGAGCCCCAGGATCAGAACGTCGCGTACACGCACCTCGCCTTCCTGCAACGCGCCGCCGGCGGGGGTGGGCCCGGCGTCGTCACGCAGTTCACCGTGACCGTGGACGACCCACCCCGCGCCCACGAGGTCGCCACCGCGATCGACGATCTCTTCCGCACCGACGCCGACCCCACGTCGACCAAGCCCGAGAAGGCCTTCGTCGCCCAGGCGGGGCAGGACATCGTCGAGATGGTCGGCTTCACCCGCTATCTGGGCTGGGGTTGCCTCGCCGCCGTCCTGGCGCTGGTGGCCAACGCCATCGTGCTGGGTGTCCAAGACCGCATCAAGGAGCACGCGGTATTACAGACCATCGGCTTTCGCTCCGGGCTGATCGCCCGCCTCATCGTGGCCGAAGGAATCGTGATCGGCTTGGTCGGCGGATCGCTCGGCACGCTGGCCGCGGCGGCGATGGTGCACTTCGGACGGTTCAGCATCTCCGCCGAAGGCATGAGTGTGAACGTGACCGCCGACGCCCGAGTGATGCTCACCGGGTTGGCTGTGGCGGCCTCGGTGGGCGTGCTCGCCGGCCTCGTCCCCGCGTGGCAGGCCAGCCGAAGGGAGATCGCGCAGTGTTTCCGGGCTATCTGATCGTCCTTCCATTCCTCTGATCGTCTCGCCGGCTGAACCAAATGCTCGATTATGCCATCCGCAATCTCGGTCGCTCTCCCACCCGGCTCGTGCTGTCCGTGCTCGGCAGCGCCCTCGTGGTGCTCCTCGTGATCGCCGCGGCGGGCTTCGTCCGCGGCATGTCCGCTTCGCTCGATGTCTCGGGTTCCGCCGACAACGTCATCATTCTGGCCGCGGGCAGCGAAGAGTCGATCGAGCGCAGCGAAGTCGAGTCGTCCGTCCCCGGGGTCCTGGAAGCGGCGCTGCCCGGCATCCGCACCCGCTCCGGGGTCGCCTACGTCGCGCCGCAGATTCACGTCATGCTCCCCGCCCGCACGCCGTCACGCAGCGAGCCCAGGCAGGTGATGATCCGCGGTGTCACCCCGACCTCCTTCCTCGTTCACGCGGGCGCCCGAATTACGGACGGGCGCGCCCCCACGTCCGGCGCCGACGAGATCGTCGTCGGCCGGGCCGCCGGCGTCACGTTGGGGGTCTCGAATACAGAACTGGAGCCCGGGAAAAGCGTCGAGATCGATGGGCGACCGTGGACCATCGTCGGACGCTTCGCGGCCCCCGGCACGGTGCTGGAGGGCGAAATCTGGGCGGATCTCGCCGACCTCAAGTCGGCCACCCGCCGCGACACCGTCTCGTGCGTGATCGTCACGCTCGAACCCGATGAAGCGGAGTTCGCGGACGCCGACGCATTCACGAAGATGCGGCCTGACCTGGAACTCGTCGCGATGACCGAGGCGGATTACTACTCGGCACTCGCGGGCTTCTTCCGACCGATCCGCATCGTCGCTTGGGTCACGGCCGGGCTCATCGGGCTGGGCGGGTTGTTCGGCGGGCTCAACACGATGTACGCGGCCTTTGCATCCCGCGTCCGCGAGTTGGGGACGCTCCAGTCGCTCGGGTTCCGCCGCTCCAGCATTGTCTTCAGCCTCGTGCTGGAGGCCCTGCTAGCGTGCAGCGCGGGGTCCCTCGTCGCGGCGGCGGTCGGGCTCTTTGCGCTCGACGGTCTGGCGGTGCGCTTTTCCATGGGCTCTTTCGGCCTGCTGGTCGACGGACCCGTCATCGGCGCGGGTCTCTTCGCCGGTCTTCTGCTCGGTTTCTTTGGTTCGCTCCCGCCCGCCCTCCGCTGCCTCAGCCTTCCGATCCCCGTTGCCCTCAAGTCCATCTAACCGTTCGATGTAACCGTTTAAGGAGTTCTCGTATGAACCGGTCCGTCACCCTCGCCCGCGTCGCCTCGTATTCACTCGTCGTTGTCGCCGGGCTCGCCGGGCTCGCGTCGCCCCAGGCGGTCTTCGCCCAGACGTCGCGGGCTTCGGAGCCAAAGTCCAAGGCCCCGGCACTCCCCGGCGGCGTCGCCCTCGCCGCGATGCCCGAGGAAGCCGCCGAACTGGGGGCGGCCCTCGCGACCGCCAAGGTGGGTGAGACCGTCACCTTCCGGGCCCGCGTCCCCTTTGCAAAGGACGCGTTCTCGGGCGATCACGCGGCCATGACGGTCCTCGACGACACCGCCGCCGCGGCGTGCTGCCCGCGCGATGCAACGTTGATGGATACCTGCGGCGTCGCCGGCTCGATGAAGGCGCTCGTTGAAGTCGCCGACAAATCCGGCCACACGCTGCACGCGAAACTCGACGGGCGGGGCGGCCTGACGCACGGCACCGAGGTCTTCGTCGTCGGAACGCTCACCAGTTTGGGTGGAGATTCGCCCGCAGTGGTGCGGGCCACCGGCATCTACGTCTCGGGCCCGGGTCTCCCGGTCGGCTTCTTCTCGGCGGCAGCCCCGAAGGACGCGACCGACCTCAGCGCATCGAAAGCGGCCGGCACGCTCAAGAAGGGCGATCGCGTGACCGTGAGCGGTGTCATCGGCGGCTCGAAAGACCCGTTCGTCAGCGGCCGTGCATTGTTCACGCTGATAGGCGCGGCCCTCAAGCCCTGCAACGCCAATCCCGACGATGCCTGCAAGTACCCGTGGGACTATTGCTGCGAAACCAAGGCCGACATCCTCGCCAACTCCGCCACCATCCGCGTGAGCGATGAGAAGGGCAACCCGCTCCGCGCCCACCTGAAGGGCCGTCGCGGCATCCAAGAACTCTCCCCCGTCACCATCACCGGCACAGTCGCTTCCGTCGAAAAGGGGTCGCTGGTGATCGACGCGACCTCTATGTATGTCAAGCCGTGATCGCGACGGCTTCCTTCCTCATCCGCTCCCCATCGTTCCCTCGATTCGCGGGGTTATTGGACGGTGGACATGTTTGGCGCACGCCTCGCAAGAGGAGAGACTATCTTCACCCATGGTCCGCCGCTCAGGAACCCCCACCACTCCCGACGAAGCCGACGAAGGCCCCAGCGCCGCCGATCTCGAACGCTTTAGCGACGTCACCCGCACATGCCCCAAGTGCGGGGCCGAGATGTACGACGACGTCGAAATCTGCTGGAAATGCGGCCACTCCCTCATGGCCCGCGAAGCCGGCACCGCTCCCAAGTGGGTGATCGTGGCGGCCGTGGTGGTGCTGGCGTCGTTCGTGGTTTTTTCCATCCGTGGCTGCTGAGGCCGGGGGTTCGATCCTCAACCAGTTCCGCCCCCTCGGGTGGCGAACCGTCGGCACGCCGACGCCCCGCGGTCGGCACGCCTCACCGCTTGACACTGCTCTCCCGCACCACGAGCGACGTCGGCAGCCGCAGCACCGTCGCTGGCGCATCCCGGTTCTCGATCCGCTTCGCTAACGCCGCAATCGCCGCCGCCCCGATCTCGGTGAGCGGCACCCGCACCGCCGAGAGCCGGGGTCGAACCAAGGAAGCCAGCCGCGTGTCGTCAAAGCCCACAATCCGGAGATCGTCGGGAACCCGCACCCCCATGGCCTGGGCGGCTTGCAAAATGCCCAACGCGATCTCATCGTTGCCCGCGAGCACGCCGCGGCCTTTCAGGCCCGCCGGTCCTTGCTCCCGGGCCCATGCCTCACCCCACTCAGCGCTGTAGGTTCCGAAGACCGTCTGGGCCCCGCCCACCGTGTGCCCGTGCCCGCCCAGCACCCGCGCAAAGACTTCCGCGCGCTTCCGGGTGTCGAAGTTTTCTTCCGGCCCGCCCACAAAGCACATGCCTTTGGGAGCGGTCAAAAGGAGAAGGTGCTCGCAGGCCTCCCGGGTTCCGGGCTCGTTGTCGGCCAAAATGCAATCGACGCCCGGCTCGTCCAGTTCCAAGTCCATCAGCACCACCGGAATCCGGGTGCCGCGGGCCTCCCGCCAGATCGCCGCCGAAGGCTCGGTGATCATGACCGCCAGCCCGTCGATAAACCCGAAGCCCAGTGCCCGTCCGCTCGGCGCCTTGACCCCCGTCCCCGAATCCGCCCGAGCCTCGGCGCTCACCAGCAGGTGATAGCCCAGTTCGCGGGCCTTATCGTCCGCACCCCTCAGCAGTTCCGAGTAAAACTCCCCGTGGATGTCCGGCAACGCAAACCCCAGCACGCGGCTCGCCTTGGTGATGAGCCCCTTGGCGAACGGGTTCGGCGCGTACCCCAAGCGGGCGATGACCATCCGAACCCGTTCACTCGTGTCCGCCGAAACCAAGTGCGGCGTATTGAGAACCCGGCTGACGGTCGCGATCGACACCTCGGCATCCCGCGCAACGTCCTGAATCGAAGCGTGAGAGCGGCCGTTGCCATTCCGATTGGTGTTGAGCGGGTCCCGTTTGGTCACAAGGCTGGCATCCTACACAGTGGAAAGCCCGTTTCGGTCCCCACCCCCGCCATTGCTACACTGAAAACGTTTACGGTGCCGTATTCTCCTCTGAAGGAAGCGAGTTCTTCTTGATATCACGATGCGCCATCTCCGCCGCTGCACTCATCACTGTCGCGTTCCTCATGGGCTGCGCCGCCCAGCCGCTCCCACGTCCCGACCCGGAGTTGGTCATCACCCGCGAGGCCGCCGCGAACGTTCCGCCTTTCACGTTCACCCCGGCCGACGACGCCCTGCTCGACGAAGTCAGTAAAGGGTGCTTCAACTTCATGTGGAGCGCCGGCGACCCCCGTACCGGCATGGTGCCCGACCGCACCGGCGACACCATCGTCAGCGTCGCCGGCGTCGGCTTTCAATTGTCCGCCTTGCCCATCGGCGTTGAACGGGGCTGGGTCTCGAAAACCGAGGCGGCGGCCCGCGCCGGCCAGATACTCAACCTGCTCGAAGCCGATCCGCGAATCCGTCACCAAGGAATCTTCCAGCACTTCCTGGATGGCGCCACCGCAGGCCCGCACAACAAGGGCCATGAACATGTCGCGAGCACCATCGACAGCGCCATCCTCTTCTGCGGGCTCTTGACGTGCTCGTCCTACTTTGACGGGGAGATCGCCGCCGCCTGCGATCGCATCTTCGCCGCCGCCAACTGGCAGGCCTTCACGGCCCCGAGCCTCACCGATAAACCCTTCGAGGCCGGATTCCTCTCACTCGGCTGGAAACCGAAGAACAACGCCGAACTCGACGGCCCCGGCGAGATTCTGCCGTACCGCTGGGTCGACTCCGGGTGCGAGCACCGCCTCGTGACTTTCCTCGCCGTCTGTGCTCCTCAAGCCGAACACCGGGTCCACCCCGATCTCTACTACCGCCTTCGCCGCGCCGTGGGAACCGACCCATCCTGCGGCAAGGTCGTCTTCTTCCCCTTCTCCGGAGCCCTGTTCACCGCCCAATTCAGCCACTTATGGATGGATTATGCCCGCGCCGAACTCGAAGACCCGGCGGCCCAGGGCGTCCCCAACCGACCGCGCATCGACTGGTGGGAGAACAGCCGCCGACTGACGAACCTCCATCGGGCCCGGTCCATCGAGAATGCGTCCGGGTTGCCCACCCTCGGCCCCGCGGCGTGGGGATTCACCGCCAGCGATGTCCCCACCGGCTACGGCGTCTACGGCGTCTTCCCCACGCCCGCTCCGCCCGCCCACTGGAAGCCCGAATGGGACTATTCCACCTGGAAGGCCCGCGATGAGCCGGGGGATGGAACCGTCGCGCCCTATGCCGCGGCAAGTTCCATCCTCTTTGAGCCCGCCTGGGCCCTCCAAGCGATGCGCCACTACCGTGAACTCGCCTCCACCGGCCCCGTCCCCAAGTTGTGGAACGATCCGGCCACGGGTGGCTATGGCTTTGCCGATTCATTCAACCTGAAGGGTCCGGGCGGAAGCCCTTGGGTTGCGTCGGATCACCTGGCGATCGACCAAGGGCCGATGCTTCTGGCGATCGAAAACGCGCGCACCGGGCTGGTGTGGAGACTCTTCCAAGAACACCGATGGGTGAAAGCCGGCTGGGGCCGCCTGGGAATCGAAACCCGGTAACAGCCCGCGCGACCGATAATCTGATGGTTTTCACCGGGTTCCCGTCAAAATGGCGGATTGAGATTGAATTAGGCTTGACGTCGCGGGCTCTATCGGCGACACTGTAAACGTTTCCAGAACTGATACATCGGCGCTGTGCGGGTGCGATCAGGGCGAGAGAATAGACGGATTCGGGTGGCGTATAGGAGCGCCCTTGGATCCTCAACTGTTGGAGGAGCAAGACATGGTTTGTATTCGTGCGTTCGTAGGTGTGGCCGCGCTGGCGATTCTCGCGGGCTCGACCGCCGCTCAGGTGACGAGCATCGACGGGCTCAATGTCCGGGTTCGCAATTTCAACGACTTCCCGGGTTCCACCCTCGAAGTCAACAACGTGGCCCAGCCCACGATGATGCCCCAGCCGACGTTCGCGATCGGCAATCTCAACGGCGTCACCGTCGAAGAAACCTTCGCCCAAGGCACGGTCGGCAATTTCGCCAACCGTCACCTCCCCTCGTTCTCCAACGACGGCGGGGCCACCGCCTATCAACTCCAGAACAACCAGAGCTTCCGCCTCGACGCGTGTTTCCGCTTGACCACCAATCACACCACGGGCATCGGCGCCCCGGTCAACAGCGAGACGGGTTTCTGGTTCGAGAGCCCCCGCACCGGCCGCGACGCCAACGGCGCCCTTGTCAACTTCGTTGATGAAGGCGGTCTGTGGCTCATCAGCAACGGCACGTCCTTCACCGGCGGTTCCGGCATGGACTTCTTCCTGTACGGCGAAGGCGGCTTCCCGAACCCGGGCTCACCCCCCATCGTCGGCAACGGCGATCTCATCAACGCCACCTACACCTACTACGCCCCCGGCACCACCAACTTCGGCCCCACGGCCTTCTACGAAGCCACCGTCACCAACACCGTCACCGGCGTCACCCGCTCCAGCGGTTTCCGTCAGTTCTTTGACGACGCCGTCGGCATGAACGGCTTCGGCAACGGCACCACGTTCGGCTTCCGCACCCAGAACAGCCGTCAGCCCAACATCGAAACCGTGACCGTCACCGAAATCGACTGCATCAGCATCGTCCCCGCCCCCTCGACCCTCGCGGCCTTGGGCCTCGTCGGTCTGCTCGGTGCGCGTCGTCGCCGCTGATCCTCCCTCGTTCACCCGGCATTATTCACGATCGGTTCCTTCGCGGGCGCGGCTGATCTCGTCTCGTCAGCCCGCCCCCCAGGTTTCCGACCGAAGGCCTAGCGCACGCCGCGACCCGCTCCCCCCAAAGGACGTGTCGCGGCGTGCGTGTTTTTGCGCCCGGATGGGGCCGGGCCGTTGCCGGAGTGGTTCGTGGTTGCTGGCCTGATGGCGTCGGTCGATGGTGTGCGGTGCTACCAGGCGGCGGGGTGGGATGGCGAGCGGTGGCACGGAATCGGGCCAACGGTTACCGATCCCAGTTCGAGTGATGTGGTCGCTGCGATGGTGGTGCATCAGGGGCGCCTGGTGATCGGCGGGCGGTTCAATTCGTTGCCGAATCCGCACGGCGTCCCGGTGCCGATGGGGCATGTGGCCCAGTTGGTCGATGGAGAGTGGCAGCCGTTGGGCGCGGGCGTGTTGTCGGGCGGGTCGTTGCCGGTCGCGATGTTGGCGATGTTTAACGGTGAAATTGTGGCGGGCGGGCCTTCGGGGAGTTCCGGTGTGGGCGGGGCGGTGGTGAACAATCTCGCGCTCTTTCAGGGGCAGCTGTATGCGGGCGGTTCGGGCTCGCGACGGGCGCGACGGAAGTGCGGTTGCTCGGCGTGCTCGGTGGCAGGTCAATCTTCGCTGGGCGGTATGGGGGGTTTAGAGGGGTGAGGTTGAACACCTCATTCGGGCCTTCGGATTCTGCGGCCTTTGGATTCTGCGGCCTTGGATTCGGCCGAAGTCCGAGGGCCGGGGAACTCCTCGGACGCCCTCGGGCCTCAAGGTGTTCTTCATCGATTCATACCAGAATCTTAGCGCCGTCAGAACGGCCCCGAAGGGTCATTCGGGCTAGTCTCTTCGCTGCTCGGGGCGGGCTCTGCTGCAAGCCCTGTCGAGGCTGGGTCGGACGGCGTGGACCGGTCGGCCATTCGAGCTGCCGCGAGCGTATTGAGGAGAAAGAAACATGGTTCGAGTGACGTTGATGGTGGCGGTCTGCGCTGCGGGCGCGGGCCTGGCATCCGCCCAGGGCACGCTGTACGGCGTGGCGTCGTTTTCCAACTTCGGGACGCAGTCTCTGTACACCATCGACGCGGGCACGGGCGCGGCGTCGCTGGTGGGCAGCACCGGCCTTCGGCAGATCGCCGGGCTCGACTTCGACGGGGCCTCGGGCCGCCTGATGGCGCTGACAGTCTCGGGCAACCTGTTTGAGCTGAACACCGCGAGCGGTGCCGCCACGCTGGCCATCAGCACCGGCTTCGGTGTGTCCGAAGGCTCCGCGGCCTTCTCCGGCGGGACGGCCTACACATCCATCTTTGACAACCTCCACGCCTGGAACGGCGCGGCATGGCAGCAGGTGGGCCCCTCGCTGCTGGCCCCGGGCGCGGATATCTCGGGCCTCGACTTCGGCGGAACCCAGCTCCTCGGGCTCGCGCTCAACGGCCCCGGCCCCGACGAGCTGGTCGCGTTCAACTCCGCGACGGGCGCCGCGTCGGTCATCGGCCTGACCGGGACCAACGCCCCCACCGTGGCCGGGCTGACGGCGACCGTCGGCGGCGGGGCGTGGTACATGACCGATGGGAGCAGCCTCTACTCGATCAACACCGGCACCGGCGCCGCCGCGCTCCTGGGCCCGCACGGTCTCGGCGGCTTCTCGGGGCTGGCGTTCATCCCGTCGCCCTCGACGCTCGCGCTCCTCGCAGGGGCCACGGTCCTGGCGGGCCGCCGCCGGCGACGCTGACTTTTAGTGGCCCTCGCGCTGCCCTCCTCCACGTCAGACCAGGTCTACTCGACCACGCACGACCACAGACACCAGACACCATCATAAAGGGAACTTCCAATGAAGATCACGCAGACGCTCGTCGCGCTCTCACTGCTCGCGAGCCTTAGCACCGGTGCGCTCTCTGCCTCGGCCCAGCCCATTCACCGCTCCGTGGCGCTCGGTCCGGTTGAGAAGCCCGTCTCGCCCAAGCCCAAGGGCTTCGACGGGCGTGGCGACCCCATCGACCTCTGGCTCCACGTCATCCACAACAACGACGGCGAGTCCAAGGTGCTGCCGCTCACCGGCACGCAGGCCGGCTTTGGTGGCGCGGCCCGCTTCAAGACCCTCGTCGACCAGCTCAAAGCGGTCGCCTCGACCCCGCGTCCGGACGCCGTGGCGCAGGGTTGGGTCATGGTCTCCTCGGGCGACAACATCCTCCCAGGCGTCAATCTGAACGCCTCGATCAACAACGGGATTCCCTTCTACGACAGCATCCTCTTCGATCAGATCGGCTACAGCGCCATGACGCTGGGCAACCACGACTTCGACGGCAACCCCGACGTCCTGCGCGACCTCATCGCCGGCACCACCAACACCACCTTCATCTCCGCGAATCTCAGCTTCGTCAACGAGCCGGGTCTGCAGGCACAGGTCGCCGCCGGCAAGCTGGCGGGCAGCAAGGTCGTCTTGGTCCAGGGGCGTCAGGTCGGCATCGTCGGCGCCACCACCGAGCTCCTCCCGCTCATCTCAAGCCCACGCAACACCATCGTCAATCCGGTCGCCGCCGCGGTCCAGTCCGAGATCAACACCCTCACGGCGGGCGGCGTCAACATCATCATCCTCAGCACCCACCTGCAGGGCCTTGCCAGCGAGGTCGCCCTGGTCCCGCAGCTCACGGGCGTCGATGCCGTCATCGCCGGCGGCGGCAGCGAGCTGCTCGCGGCTCCGACCGACCTTCTGGTGCCCGGCGATGTGGCATCGTTCGCGTACCCCGTGGTGGCCACCGACCTCATGGGGCGACAGGTGCCCGTCGTGACGACCGTCGGCGACTACAAGTACCTCGGCCGGCTGGCCCTCGGGTTTGATGCGCAGGGCAACCTCGTCACGACCGACGCATCGCTCAGTGGCATCAAGCGGGTGAGCGCCTTGGCCCCCGACGCCGTCCTCCCCGACCCCACGGTCCAGTTGCTCGTCGTCGATCCCATCCAAGCCGCCAACGACGCGCTGGCCGTCAACATCATCGCCACCAGCAACGTCCCGCTCGAGAGCCGTCGCAACGTTCCGGGAGTGCCCGCTCCCCGGAACAACTTCGGGATCCGTGTCAGCGAGACCAACGTCGGCAACCTCGTCGCCGACTCGTTACTCTGGGAGGCCGACCGCATCGCGCGGGCGAACAGCCTGCCGATCCCGGACATCGGGCTGCAGAACGGCGGGGGCATTCGCCTCAACAGCGTCCGAGCCGCCGGGCCCATCAGCGAGCTGTACACCTACGACCTGCTCACGTTCGCGAACATCCTGACGCTGGTCCCCAACGTCTCCGCGGCCCACTTCAAGGTCATCCTCGAGAACTCGGTGAGCAACGTCGCCGGCGCCGACGGACGCTTCCCGCACCTCTCGGGCGTCCGCTTGGTGTGGGATGCCAACGGCACCCCCCAGGTGCTCGGCGGCACGGCCCCGCCCTACACCGTCATCACACCGGGCACGCGTGTCCGCGACGTCATCCTCGCCGACGGTCGTGTGCTGGTGGCCAACGGCGTGGTGCTTCCCAACGCCCCCGGAATCAACATCGCCACCATCGACTTCCTGGCCGTCCAGGGTGGCGATCAGTACCCCTTCAACAACGTCCCCTTCGTTCGCCTGGGTGTGACGTACCAGCGCGCGTTCTACAACTATCTCACGCAGGGCCTGGGCGGGGTCGTCTCCGGCTTTGACTACCCCCTCGGTATCAATAACCGCATCATCCGAAGGAACTGAGTCCACCGGCGCGCGCCACGCGGCGTTCCAAACACGAGGCAAGCGGCCCCGCCAGAATGGCGGGGCCGCTTTTTTTTCCATCAATCAGATCATCTCGCTCTGCATCCATGCTCTTCGCGCGGCCAGCCGCGCATCCAAGGAGCGAATCGACCGCGGCACGCGTGTGCCGCCTCGCCTTCCCGGTGACCTCCCGGTGGGAATCTGCGGCAGAGCCAGTGGGTGCGTTGCGGGCAATGGTCTTGACCCCACCTCAGGGTCCAGTCTCAACGAGAACCGATGGCTTCCAACGGCCGAGATCGTCCCGCCTTTGGCAGCAGACTCCATCGGGCACCAGACTGCCCATCGCGTGTGCGGTCGTGCTTCACTCGGAGGCGGCGCCGACGCCAGCGCTGCCGCCAGCGATCGCACCGCCCATTCTGCTAGGATGACGGCCCGTGGCTGCGGCCTTTCCGCGCCACCGACACCAACCCCAAGGAAGTCGTCGTGCGCCAGAATGCCGGACTGAACGACACGGGCGGCGGCAGGTACATCGACCCGGCGGCCCTGCGCGACCGCGACGAAACCACGGCCTGGACGGCCGCCGCGGACCCCACCCCCGAAACGAGGCACTACGACGTCCAGAACTGGCGCAACGACGTGGTCGCGATAACAAACAGCGCTGGCCGCGTGAACGAGTGGATCAGGTACTCCGCCTACGGCGAGGCCCGTGTGCGTTCCCGCGTCCTCGGAGACTACGACGCCGACGGAAGCATCGACGGCACCGACACCGGCCTGTTCAGCGCCGACTGGAACAACTCCACGGGCAACACCGACGTCCCTGAGATGGACTACGACTCCGACGACACTGCGCTCTTTCTCGCCGCGTGGAACGCGGGCCACGAGGGCTGGGGC
This sequence comes from uncultured Phycisphaeraceae bacterium, assembly GCA_964549785.1. Classification (GTDB taxonomy): domain Bacteria; phylum Planctomycetota; class Phycisphaerae; order Phycisphaerales; family UBA1924; genus JBEIUO01. The sequence goes on from CAZJXA010000023.1 coordinate 24,145, forward strand.
GCAGGCCTTTGCCTCGAAGGCACCAGCGGCAACCGCCTGGGCTACGCCGGCTACCACTACGACCCCGCCACCACCCAGTACCACGTCCGCCACCGCGTCTACGTGCC
>CAZJXA010000024.1:0-22824 GCA_964549785.1 uncultured Phycisphaeraceae bacterium
CTTCCACATAGCCCACCACACCACCGCCCTCACTCTGAATCACGTTCAGGACTTCTCTCGTGTGCCGCCCCGTCCCGTGGATCAAGACCTTGCGCCCCGCGAGCCGCCTCAACACCGCCCTCATGCGCTCCGCCGCTTCCCGAGGCACAGTCCCCGAGCCGCCTCCTTCATTCGAGGTAAACCAAGGCGATCGTGATCCAGCGAACACGTGCGGCAGCGGCGTCGCCGCGAACCAAGCCAGCAATGCCTCCACCCCCATCAGATAGTCCGCAGGGTGGTGTTTCGTGAATGTGTGACGCCGCGCCCTTCCCGACATTCCCCTCAGGTCTGCGCCCGCGGCCCGCCCGATCGCGCACGCGAACCGCCTGGCCTGCTCGTCCGGGTCTTCCGCAAACGGCACGAGAAAACCTGTTTCCGGTGTCACCGTTTCACGAACGCCGCTCAGTGTGTCCGTGACTACCGGCACGCAGCCGCTCGCCATCGCCTCCAACAGTGACAGGCTCAGGCCCTCCGTCCGCGACGGCAGTAGAAAGAGGTCTGACCCGCGGAGCAATTCCCGCACCTCCGTAACGCTCCGCGTACCCATCATCTGTATGGAAGGGTTCCGCGCGGCCTCGCGCCGCAGTTCGACCGACAGTTCCCCATCCCCCACCACCCGCATCCGATGCGCGATCCCCATCGCGTCCAGTTCCCGGCTGATTCGCGGCAACAAACCGGCCCGCTTCAGCGTCTGCTCCAGCCGTCCCACAAAGATCAATCGCAGCGGCTCTCCGGCGTCGCGGTCCCGACGCTCCGCCTCATCGGGTTCCACCGAGTGCGGCAGCCGGGTCACATGGACCCCCGGTGCGGCCTCCGCGCAGTCGATCGCGAGTTCACCGGAAATGGCAACGCACGCGGAAAGCCAGGGTGCATAGTGCCGCATCACCGCCCGCTCGTACGCCGACAACGAATGCCGCCACCCGACCAAGTGCAGGGGGCACCCTCGTGCTTTCAGCGAGGCGAACACGCCGAAACAGTCCCCCATCTGCGTCGGAACCGCCGCCACCGCGAGCCCGCCCGCCGCGCTCGAAAGGTCCGTCAACGCATCTGCATAGCACGTTTCATACACCCCGCACGCCCCCAGCGCTTCGTCCATCGGCGGCAGATGCGATGCATCAAAGACCCGGACCCGGGCATCAAGCGAGATGTCGATCGGGGTGTCGCCCGCCCGCCGGGCATGACGGATCACGCCGACCACCCGCTCCGCTGCAGCCAGCGTGTTCGCCGTTGCACACGCCCACGACGCCACCCCGCCCAGCGAAAGCCCGTCGGGAACGGCGATCAATAGGGGCGCGGTCGCGGCAGCCGCTTCCGGCCGCTGCGTCGCCGGACCTTCCTTGCCGCGCGATCCCGTGGTCACTAGCCCCTCGCCACGAGGAATAACTCACCCCATCTCTGGAACTTCTCAACCGTCTTCCACCCCGCCGCCGTCACCTCTTCGCACAACTGGCTTTCGGTGTGCTCGGTCTCGTGCGTCAGGTCCAGCCGCCATTCGACCCCCAGCCCCTGCTTCCAAGGTACGCGCCAGTCACGCTCGAACGAGGGCACGCGGACCAGCAGTTTCGACGCCCGGTACCACTGCCGCCACGTCGCGAGCATCCCCACCCGGTCCGCGATGTGCTCCAGCACGTTCGAGAGAACGAGGCAGTCAAAGTTCCCGGGGGCGCGATCCTTCGTGATGTCCCCCGCCAGAAAGACGGGCGGCCGCTCGCAGGCGGCGCACCACGCGCCTGCCTTCGCCAGGTTCGTGGTCGAAAAGTCCATCCCGGTCACCCGCGCGGCCCGTCGATCAACGATCGACCTCGCCAAGGCGCCCACCCCGCACCCCAGGTCGAGGACGGTTTCGCCCGGCCCGATGTGCCCGCAGAAAAAGTCGTGGTACCGGGTCAGCGCGTGCTTGGGGTGCAGCCCGTTCGCATCGGCCGCGACCGCCGCCTCGCCCAGCATCGGGTACACCGCGGAATCCAGCGCTGCGAGAAACCGCTCACGCTTGGCTGGTTCGAGCCGCTTTGCAAACCCGTGCAAACTCCGCTCCCATTCCTTCGCCAGCTCCTCGGGATCGCCGTCCAGCAGATCCGGTGTCCAACGGACGCCCAAACCCGTCCGAACCGTCTGACTCACGTGATTCAAGGTTCCGCCTTCCTGTAACTTCCCCAAGTACTTCGCAGCACCTCTAAGCACTTCTCAGGTAGTCCATCACCATGTCCGTGATCTCCCGCACCGCGCCGAATCCTCCCGCCCGCTTCGTCACCAGCTTCGCGACCGCCAGAATCTCCGGATAGGCATCCGCCACCGCGATCGGCAACCCCACCGCCCGCATGCACGGCAGGTCGTTCATATCGTTCCCCACGTACGCGGCTTCGCTCATCGCAAAGCCGCGTTCCTCCAGCACTTCCTTGAGCGCCGCCAGTTTGTCCTCGTGCCCCTGCGTACACGGGATTTTCAACTTTTTACACCGGGCCGAAACCACCGGGTTCGTCTCCGTCGAAATCACGACGATCGGGAAACCGCGGTCCCGAAGCATCCCGACGCCCAACCCGTCCGACCGGTTGCACACGACGCCTTCTTTTCCGTCCTCCATCACCAGGACGCGGTTGTCGGTCATCACCCCGTCAAAGTCGAGAATCAGAATGCGGATGCCCGAGAGGTCCGGACCGCCGGTCACTCTCCTTCGGTGGGCGTTGGGCCGCACCGCCGACCGTGTTCTTGCTTTGGCCACTCAGAGTTCCTCGTGTTCAAGGATGCGTCGCCGGGCTGGCGGGCCCTTCCGAATCTCTTATCGGCACAACCACCGGTTATTCAGGAAGTGTTCAACGGTCAGGCCGCCGCGCGTTCCGCAACAGGGGCGCCCTCGCCCACACCCGCCCGCACAAGCGCGGCTCGGTGCGCCTCGATCTCCATCGCCACGACCCGATCGAGGCTGTACTGCGATCTCGCCGCAGTCGCCGCGGCCGACCCCAGCAACTCCCGCCAATCTTCATCTCCCAGCAAACTCTCGATCGCGTGGGCAAAGACCCTCGGCTCGGCCGGCAGACGCAGGCCGGTCGCCCCGTGCGTCACGACATCTCCCAACCCCGGCGTATCAGCCACGATCACGGGCGCTCCCGTCGCCATCGCCTCGATCACGGTCTTGGGGTGTCCCTCTGTTTCGGACGCCTGCACATACACCGCGCACCGGGCCATTCGGCGGACCAACTCCTGGTGCGGGATCCGCTCTCGAAACACCACCGGCGCTTCGAGCGTCTTGGCGTGCGCCACCAGCCGCTCCCGCTCGGGTCCGGCCCCGATGATCTCCAGTACGGGCCCCTCGCCCATCGAAGCCTTGACAATCGCGATCGCCTCGATCAACAGATGAACCCGTTTGACCGGCGCCAGTTGTCCCGCATACAGCACGAGGTTGCGTTCGCGCTCGGCCGGGAGCGTGGGCGGGTCCGCGATCACGACGTAGTTCGGAACGACCCGTGTTGCGTCGGCGTTGAGGGTGTACCGCCACGACAGATCGTTGACCATTTCCTGAGTTGTGCCCACCACGATGGCGGCCGCCCGGCACAAACCACCTTCCCGCATCGCCGCCTCCACCGCCTCGGCCGAGTCGGGACCCATGGTGTGCGCCGCCAGCCGGCTCCACAGGTATCCACCGCGCGCCACCAAAGCTACCTTCCGCCCGCCCTGACCCAGCGACGCCACCAGGCCCACCGCCCCGGCGAAACAGGACATCTGGTTGGACTTGACAACCACGGTTCGATCCGTCTTGAGCAGGCCTTCGAGCCGGGTCGGCAGGGTCGCCTCGAAGTCATCGATCGGCAGTCGCGGTTCATTCCCGCACACCGCCATTCGGCCCGATTCCGAGGGGCTCATGGACTCGTCCAGGAACCGCGACTCGCCGCGGTCGCCGTAAGTCACAAAGACGACCCGGCCGAACACATCCAGCAGCCGCCGGTAGATTGCGAGTTCGCGGCTCAACATTCCGCTGGTCGCCCACTCGCGCAGCGACATCCCGCGAGTGAAAAGGACCACCAGTGTGTCGGCGATTTGGGTCATGGTTGCGGGCGGTATGGCCGCATTCGTTATCGGCAGAGCGATGTACCCCTCCTGATGGAAGTCTCGGCGTTCAGGAAATATCCCCCATTCAAGGGTTGCCCTTGCCTCGATTTCCGAGGTCCGCACAGCAAGGCACCGGTGCTTCTTAACCCGACCAGCCGATACATCCCCCGTGACCCGCGTTTCAGTCATTCTCCCGGTTTCGACCGACGCCGTCGGCCTTCCAGTCGCCGCCCGCTGCATCCTCTCCCAAACCTACACCGAACTCGAACTTCTTATCGTGCTGAATGGGAGCGACGCCCCGACGGAGGACGCGGCGGCCGATCTGGCCCGGGACGACCGTCGGGTTCGGACTCTGCACCTCGCCGCCCGCGGGCTGACACCCGCCCTCAACCACGGCCTTCGTCACGCCGCGCACGAAGTCGTCGCTCGAATGGATTCCGACGACCGGTGCCCACCCGATCGTCTCGCCATTCAGGCGCGGGCTCTCGCCGCCGACCCTGGCGTCATGGCGCTCGGAACGGCGTGGCGTATGGAAACCGAATCAGGCGAATGCGTGTGCATCGCGCGGCCGCCGACCACCGCGCTGGCCGCCGCGTGGAGCCTCCTCCAGACCAACTCGTTCGCTCACGGGTCCATGATGATGCGTCGCTCGCCGGTTTTGGAACTGGGCGGCTATAACGAGTGCTTCGAGCGGGCTCAGGACTATGACCTGTGGCTCCGCATCGCCGCGCGGGGCGGCATCAAGGCGATCGCCGACGTCCTTTACACCCACGTCGTTCGTCGGTCGGACGGCTTCAGTTCTTCAACTCTCCAGGCCACCGCTGCGGCGAAGGCGCTCGTGCACGCCTGGGAGCGATTGCCCCCGCGCAGCGGCACAACCGAAGCGGTGCTCGCCGCCGCACTCTCTGAACCTCTCTCTCCCGCCCGGGTCGCGGAACTTCAGGCCCGCTTGGAATCGGAAGCCCCGACCGCGATCGGCCTTGCCGCCCGCGCGTGGCTTACCCGTTTCGCTCGCGACCGACCACCCACGCCCCCCGATGTCACGCGGGCGCGCCTGCTGGAACTGCGGGCCGCGGGCGTCGGCGAGGCGTGGCTGTGGGGCGCGGGGTGTTTCGCCGAACGGCTCCGTCCCATGGCCCATGAAGTTGGGATCACGGTCCTGGGGTTGGTTGACGACGACGCCGAGAACCGCGTGTGCGGGAACGGCCCGGTTCGCTCGCCCGCCGTCATGGCACGGGGCGAACACGCCATTGTGTCGAGCGATGCGCACGAAGACATCATCTGGGCCAATTCGGCGCCACACCGGGCCCGGGGCGTGATCGTGCACCGACTGAATCCGTTCGCAGGCAGTACGTGATGCAACCCCTGCTTACCTCCGCTCCGACGGTCCATACACCGCTTCGACGATCGCGACGGTGCCCCATCCTCTCGCCCGCACGACCATCTCGCGCTCGTGCTCGTCACTCGAGATCAATACCCCGTCGATCCGGCGGTCCGCCGCCGCGTTCGGTGCGATCACCGGGAGCCCGCCGAGATCCGACGGCGGCCCGTTGAGGAACCCGGCGCGGTCATCGATCACCGCGACGACCTGCGGGACACTCTCGAACATCGAGAGCATCTTGCGGGTGTGCACTCCGGCACCGTAGACGGCAATACGGGTCGCGCCGCGGGCCAGCAACCGTTCCAAGGCCGCCCTCACGAGCCGCGCTGCGGGGCCGAGGATGCCGGGCAACCGGAGTGGCAACAACTCCGAGCCCGGCACAAAGACGCCTGCGGGCTCCATCCCGCCCGCCTCCAGCCACACACGCGCAAGGTGTGCGAGGTCGGTCTCGCTACAGGGGCCGATTCCTTCCAACGCGGTCAGGATTTTTCGCCACCACGATCCTGCTTCAAGGGGTACCCCCGAGGTCCACTTTCGTTTCCCATCGGCCGCTTCGGCGACAAACGCCTCGAAATCGGCGGCCCGTGCTTCGACGCTGAATCGCTGCAAGGCCAGCGTGCGGGCCGCGGTTCCCATGCTTGCGAGGGCGACCCGATCCGACGACCAGTCGCCCAGGATCGCGCACGCCTTCGCGGTATCTCCGGTCGGAAAGACCGCGCCGATGCGGCCGCCCTCGCGTTCCACCAGTTGGGTAGCCCCGCCGGACCGATCGGTCACCAGTACCGGTCGGCCATGCGACAAGGCTTCCAGAACGACGGTCGGCATGCCCTCCGACCCACTAACGAGCACCACCGTGTCCGACCACGCGTAGAGCGGAGTCATCTGATCGAGGGGCAAGGGGCCCAGCAGCACCGCCCGCCCTGCGGCAATATGCGCCGCCAACGCCGCCGATAGTTCCGAACGGGCCGGGCCTTCGCCCGCGATCCTTAGTTCAAAGGGCACGCGGGCCGCTGCCAGACCGTCGGCCAGCGCCGCCAAGTCGAGGACCCGCTTAACCTGTTTCTCCAGCCGCCCCGCGTACACAATCGCCAGGCGGTCGCGTTTCAAGGGCATCACCGTGGGTCGATCCGGCACCGCCACGAGCGTGGGGGTCGGTTCCCCGGTCCTGGGCAACTGAACTTCCAGTCGATCTGCCACCCGCAGGGCCCGGGTCCGCCCGGCGGCCGACACCGACCTGAAACTGTCTGCAAGCTCGCCGCAGCGCTGCACGATTTCATCGCCATCGAGGTGGTCGGCGTGCAGCCACAGCGCCGCCCGCAGCCCGCGGGCGTGATCGATCGCCGCCGCGACAAAGCCGTGAAAACAATCGTTCGGGACGACCACGTTCGCTCCGAGTTCCCGGAGCGCGATGAGCACCGTGAGCACCTGATCCACCGGGGATGCGCCGGCCGGCCATGTCGCGATTCTGGCGTTTTTTGCGTGGTTCCAAGGCGAAGCGAGCAGCACCGAATCGGTGAGACCGGGGCCGACCACCAGCGGGATCCATGCGACACCCGCCGGCAGCAACGCCGACATCCTGGCCACCGCCACCGCGACGCCGCTGACGGCATCCGGCCTCGACAAGGCCACAACACGTGGGAAAAGGTTGCGGGGCACCTCGCGGCTCACGCCACCCGCTCGGCGAGCATCCGCGTTGAAACCGGGAACGTCAACGGGCCGCCTGCGTCCGCAGCGGACAGCGGATCTCTGACCGCGTCCAACATTCGAGCCGCCAGCACTTCAAAAGAAAGATGGGCCGCCGCGTACGCCGCGATCCGTCGCTGATGCCCGGCCCGCCAATCCGCTTGCTGCGATCGCTCGACCAACCGCTCCAAACCTGGCTTGGACTGGTACGTCAGCAGCGCCAGGTCGCCGAAGAGTTGGTCGGCATCCATATCGTGATCGATCAACCTGCGATGCGTGCGGGCCTTGTCGGCCCGGGCTGCGTTCACCCACAGCACCGGCCCGTCGGTGGGTTCGCCCAGCCGGCTGAACAACAAGTGCTGCCGCATCGCCGCGGGGTGATCGGCCACGACATAGCCGATTCTCCCGTTGGCTTCGTCCACGACGTCCGGCGGGCTTTCGATCAATTTCAGCATGGCCGTAGTGCGTGGGCCCGAGATCGCATCGCGGTGATAGCGTGCCACGCAGAGCCCTCCCGAGAGGGCGCACTCGCTGACGCGCTGATGTACGAGCGTGGTGAGTGAGACATGCAGGTTCAGTTGCGCGCATTGATACGCCGCCCGCAGTTCCTCGCCGTGGGCGAGCGGACCCCGCGCGAACGAGGCCAGCGTGGGGTGCTTCTCCCAGCCGCTGCCATACAGATGCAGCTTGAGCCCCCGGTCGGCAGCGAGTTCCGCCGCCCACGCCAAACTCTGGTGCCGCAACATCCGATCGGCGAGGGGAAGCGCAAATTGCCGAACGAGCGCCGTCACTGCGGTGTCGGGAGCTCCCGGAGCGGCTTCCCGAACGGCCTTGCGAAGGCGCGAAAACGGCCAGTCGGTATTCGCGTTGGCTATCGCGTCGCTGATGGCCGGAACAAGGCTTCCCAGCATACGCCGGACGCCTGCATCGGCTCCTATCTCGGATATCAGACGCGCGGCCATCGTTTCAGGCGGCTCGCTGTGGTGACTCACCATCGCGAGGTCGCACCCGAACCGCGTTCGTTCCGCCCGACCGACAGGGCCGTCGTGAAACCGGTGACCATCGACCGGAATCCCCGAGTAGTGCATCCGGGCAAGGTCGTACCCGTGTTGGTCCGCCAATTCCGAAAACACATATCCCACCAGGACATCACGCGGTCCTTGTGCCAGCGCGTTCGCACGATCAAAGAGCCTCGGGATAGCGTCCTGTATCCAGCCGACAAACGGAACGTCGGGGGGAATCATCTCTTTGAGCCAACCGCGCGTGAAGTTCGACCCGATCACCACGTCCGGCGGGTGTTCCATGACTTCGCGCAGGTACGCGACTCCCGACAGCGTCGAGAACCTGTCCGGCTCCATGAGTACGCGCGTCCTAATGCCCGCCCGCTCCATTGCCGAGGCCAGCCCTTCCACCGAATGCTTCACGTAGGTTGTGAAACGACTCGTGAAGATCAGGGCGGTTCGAACCCGCCGTGTTGGTACGGCCGTCATTTGGACCGAATCCCGCCGCTCAGCAAACTCCGAACGCTGTCGGGCGTGCAACCGTTCCAGCGTCTCGGAAACCCGTTGCCGAACGTCATCCCGAGCCGAAATAACGCTCACCGGCAACGTTGTTCCGAGCCGGTCGTTCCAAACCCGCTCGAAGTCGTTCGCGCCGTCCGGCCCCGCAAAAATCTCAACCCGCTCCGCGTCCATCGCTTCGATGAGTCCCGGCACGCAGACCCGGGCTGCCACCAGGGCCGCCGCGTCTGCCTCGATGACGGCCACGCGCGTCGAATATCCCAGACGCTCGCCCGTCGTTGCCGCAAGAATGGCCGCGAGGACGCTCCAAGGTTCGCAAGACGCCAACACCATGGGCAGCGGGAACCCGTTGCGAAGTTCGACCGACGCCGTGGCAACGGCGTGGGCCTCAGAGGTGCCCGGGCCGAAGCCATGCCAAACGCCCGCCGACGACCGCCAGAGTGTCGTCCCGTCGTTCGCCCGATGGAACGTGCCGGTGTCCTCGGACGGCGAACCCGCCCGGCCCAAAGCCCCGCCACCCGACCACGACCCCGCACTCGCGAGCTGTTGAGCGGGAAACCCGACTTCATCGGTCCACGCCCAGTCCTGGATTGACCGCGAATTCTCAGCGATTCGCTCCACCTCCGGCAGCGCCATGATCGCCGGCGACAGCCCCGCCCACAATTCCCGGGAGAGCGTGGCCAACCCCCACTGATCCGCGGCAATCGCGGCCAGCAACCTGATCGCATCGTCGGATGTGAGAGCGAGCACTTGCAAAGCCACGGGCAAGAACTGCCAAGGTTCGCCTTCCCGTCCCAGGCGCAGAACATCCGCCCGCGTCAATCCCGCCGTTGTTGAGCCGTTCGTCATCGCCGCTCGTTATCGGCCAGAGGCGTCCCGGCACCCAAACCTCTCCCACACTTGAAGCGTTTTCCCTATCCGTGCCGATAACTCACCGGCACCCCGCCACGAAACCTTCTTGCAACGGGCTCCAAGTCGTCATGGCCGCACCCTCCTTCCACGAAAAAGTTCTCGATCGCGACGGCCTTTTGCGGGTCCGCGAAGCCATGCGCCGAAACGGGCAGCACCTTGTCCAGTGCCACGGCTGTTTCGACATCGTTCACCCGGGCCATATCCGCCACCTGCGCCAAGCCCGCTCGCTTGGGGACCGCCTGCTGGTGTCCGTCACCGGCGACGCCGCGATCCGGAAAGGGACCGGCCGCCCGCTGATCCCGGAGGAACTCCGCGCCGAGGGCCTCGCGTCTCTGGACTGTGTCGATTTCGTGTTTATCGAGCCCGCGGCCACGGCGAGCGCGCTGCTTGCGGTAATCAAACCCGACGTCTACGTCAAGGGACGCGAGTACGAGCAGAACAACGACCCAGGATTCCTCGAAGAACGCTCGGCGGTCGAAGCTGCGGGCGGGCGGGTGGTCTTTTCCAGCGGTGACGTCGTCTTCAGTTCCACCGCCCTGATCGCCGGCCTTGAGCAGACCGCGGACCCGTTTCACCGCCGCCTGGCCCAACTGGCGCAACATCCGGACCTTTGTTCGCAATCGCTGTATTCGCTCATGGCGATGTTTCGCGGCAAGCGAGTCGTCGTCGTTGGCGAAACCATTCTCGACACCTACATTCTGTGCGATCAACCCCGAGTCGCTTCCGAGAGCCCCGTCCTGACGCTCCGCCCTCTCGAGGCCCGCCACTTTGACGGCGGGGCAGCGATCATCGCCCGTCACCTCGCCGCCCTGGGGGCCCGTCCCACGCTGGTCACCCCGCTTTCGGACTCCGCCGACAGCGCCCGATTCCGTGAGCGGATGCGGGCAGGAGGGATCGACGTCCGGTCGGTCGCGGTAGGGAGCCCGCTCCCCGAGAAGCAACGTTTTCTTGTCGGCTCGCAGAAGGTCATGAAGCTCGACCTGATCGAGCCCATGCTCCTCGACCTCACCAAGCAGGATCGCCTCGTGGAAATCGCGGTCGCCGTTGCGTTGGAACATGGCGAGGATGGTGGCGCGATCATCGCCGACTTTGGCCTCGGGTTCTTCTCGCCCATAACGATGGTCCGTCTGTGCGATGCCTTGCGACCCTTGTGCGGTGTTCTGAGCGGCGATGTCAGCGGGCCGCGCTCGAACCTCCTCTCGATGCGCCGGATGGACCTTCTGACCCCCAGCGAGCCGGAACTCCGCGAGTCGCTCCGCCTTCACTCCGAGGGGCTTCCGCTCGCCGTGTGGAGGTTGCTCGAAGCCACCGACAGCAAGGCCGCTGCGATCACGATGGGTGCCGAGGGCGTCGTCGGTTTTTCCCGGCTCGCTGACTCGGGCCAAGGAAGCGAATGGAAACAGCGCGTCTCGGGCGAGCACGTCCCGGCCCTGTGCGGCACGCCGTTTGACCCGCTGGGCTGCGGCGATGCCTTCCTCGCTTCCGCCACGCTTGCCCTTCTATCAGGATCATCGCTGCTGACCGCGACCTTCGTCGGGGCCGCTGCCGCGGCCGTCGAGGTGCAACGCTTGGGAAACATCCCTGTCGCCGCCGCCGAACTCCGTCAGACCATCGCGCGTGTGCAGGGGGCCCGCCTCACCTACACCGGGCTTGAGCGAACGACCTACGCCCATCCGGCGATTGCGTCCTAAAGGCGCAGTCGCAGGAACCCGCACGCTCATGATGGCGTGACGATGCCGGATGCCCCGCCCCCAATGCCTTTTCTCACTTACATCATTCCCACCAAAGACCGCCCCGACCGACTGCGCCGCACCCTGATGGCCCTTGGCAGCCTCGGCGACCACGCGGGCGTTGGCGGCGCCGAAGTGATCGTGATCGACAACGCTTCGCGCGAACGGGCGATTCTGCCGCGGCAACTCAAATCCGGCGTCGCTGTTCGCGAGATCCGCCTTCCAACCAACGAGGGAGCTGCGGCTCGGAATCGGGGCGTCGCCGCGGCAGATTCCTCGTCCGAATGGGTTGTCATGCTCGATGATGATTCCTTCCCCGACGACACCCGCTTTCCCAGCACGCTCGCCTCCGTGCCCGCCGACGTCGCGGCGGTTTCGGCCGACATATTTCTATCCTCCCGCCCCGGCTCATCCTCCGGCGCACCGCGCGAGTCGGGCGGTCTGCCCGAAGTTTTCATCGGCTGCGGCGTCGCGATCCGTCGGGCCGTGTTCCTTGAACTCGGCGGTTACGACCCAACCTTTAACTACTACGCCGAGGAGTACGACTTGGCCGCCCGCCTGATCGCCGCCGGCCACCGCACCGTCTTTTCGTCGGACTTCACCGTTCAACACGCGAAAGACCCGTTGCGGCGCGACATGAACCTGATCGTCAGCCGCCTGGTACGCAACAACGGCTGGGTTGCCGCGCGCTACGCCCCGGATGATGCGCTCGCATCAGAACTCAGGATGACCCGCAGTCGCTACCGTGCGATCGCCCGGGTCGAAGGGGCACTTTCCGGCTATCGCGCCGGCCTGCTCGCCCTTCGCAGCTCGATCCATGGCCAAAGGCGAATACCTCTTGGGCCCGCCCATTGGGACCGCTTTACCGGGCTCGCCGCGGCCCGCGAGCATCTTCACGCAGCGCACTCCGCCGCCGGCTTTCGCACGGCCCACATTGTCGACCATGGCAAGAACGCCTGGGTGGTGTTCGAGGCCCTCCGTCAACTCGGCGTCGAGATAGTGGACGACGGAGAGGAAGCCGAAACGCTGGTCATCGGAACCCTCTCTCCAGGCCCGATGCTCGACGCGCTGGAACGCCGTTGGCGCACCCGCCGCGCCTACGGACCGCGCCTCCTCGCGCCTTGGATGCCCGAATCGACGGAGCGATCGGCGGTTTCCGCGGCGCCGCGCGGGGCCGCTGCCGCCGCTTGAAGTTGGCAGGACGTGTTCTGCCGGGGTCTTCCGAACACCCGGCGCAACCGGGCCGTCGTGCGACGCGTGGGGCCGTCCGCTTTAAGGCGACGCCGCGCGGACCGCGCGTTCCCAACTCGCAAGTGTTTGGGCATGACCGTCGCTCTGGCGTTTCGGAAGCATCACCTCCAGCCATCGCGGCCCCGGCCGGCGGGTGATGCTCCGCAAACCCGCGACCACGACATCCCGTTCCTTGACCGCGCTCCGAACGGCCGCCAGCGCCTCCGAGCGATCTCCCTTCGCCAGAAAGACCTCCGCCTCGCGGGCGGAGTCGATGAGCACTTGGACCGTGGTGTTCCAATCGTCACGGTTCAGTTGCCAGCCCTCCGAAACATTGATCGCGTCGAGACGACTGGACTGTTCGATTCGGGCGGGCCCAGTGTCGGCGAGAAACTTCATCACTTCCTCGTCCGCAGCGAGCGCTGCGGATTCGACCCGCCACTCTGAAACCCGCGGCTTCGCGATCGCCTTGAGCCATTTGGAGCGGTCGGCGGCGATGCGACCCACCAAAGACGGCGGGGCATCCGAGCGTCGTTCCGTGTGCGTGGTTGGCTCGGGGGCAAACGTGTCTTCCTGTGGGAACTTCGCGAATCGAGCCGCCTCATCGAGGAGCACCGCCAGTTCCGCTTCGGCTTTCTTTCGCTTCGCTTGCTTCGCGCCGCCCTCCGTTGCATCCGCGCTGGCGCGCGCCGCTTCGCGGGCGACCACCTTCGCATTCGCCAGTATGCGGCCCGCCAGCCCGTGGAATTCGTCACGAGCCCGTCCGGGATGGAAAGGATCGGCGATTGCTGCGCTGGCGCGTTCGATGAGCGCGACTCGCTCCATAAACCGAGAGCAGGACGTTCGGCTAGCGACGAACTCGGGGTCGGTGAGCGTCCGGCCGGGCGCGACCATCGAGGCCGCGACCATGAACCCGCGCTCTCGGGCGACGTTCAACTCCTTCACTGCGGCTGCGTGAATGGGGCGGAGTTGCGGGACGACGACCGTGCGGGGCGACTCGGCGAAAACAAGACGAGTCCAGTCCCGCAACGTCGTGAGTCTCGCCGCGGAGCCATTCTCCAGAAAAAGCCCTGCGGTACAGGACAAATCAAGCGTCCGACGTCCCGCCTCGCGCCCGGCCGAGTCTGAAATCGATTCCGCCGTCTCGATGATGGACGCTAACGCGGCGGCCGCCAGCAACGAGTTCGGCAGCTCGTCCAAGCGGACGTCATCGAGCCGAACGTCCGTGAGCCCCAGCCATACCGCGTCCTCGAACGCCGAAACACTTTCCGGCCTCAGCCATCGGGGCATCGATGTCAGCAACGCTCCGATTGCAGCGAGGTCGGCAGCGACGCTCCCGGACGCGAGTTGCTCCAACGGATCGGCCGACGACAATGCGAGCCAGTCCGCAATGCGTTCCGCGGCCCGCACGCTATCCTCGGGCGCATTCCGGCCTCGCACCGCGGAGACAAACCCCGTGAGCGACGCAGGATCGGTTTGCGTCGTCGGGGTCGCGGCGTCAACGATGCTGATCTCAAACCGCGCAACAGGCAACAGATGTTTCCGCAGACCCAACCTCATCTGCGCGGGCGTCAGGTCCGAGGAGATTGCTGCCAGTGCCGCGGCGATCGCCGATGCATCGACTTTACCGGCCGCGGCGGCGCGAGCGACGGAGGCGCTCACCTCTGTGGCCCGCTCCCACATGGTCAGGCCCCACACCAACTCCTCATCCTCCCCGCCCTCGGCGGCCGCGATCGCGAGCCGACAGAACTCACGCTCGACTTGTGTTTGCGGAGCCGGTAATCGCTCGCGGGCGTGGGCGATCCAGGTCGCCACCCATCCCCGATTCGGCATTGGGGGAGCAGGAGTGAGATCGAGCCGTTGCCCGAAAACGTTCGTGGTCGCGAGCGCCGCTCCGAGCACGCCGAGCACGTTCCAATGCCGCGTTCTCACACCGTTCACTCCCAATGAGGCGTCGGCGCTGTGCGGGCCACTCCGCCGTCCGTCAGATTCCGTACACGCGTTCTAGCCCGTCGCACATTGCCTTGACCGTGAACTCCCGCTCCACGAGGACCTTTCCGTTCGTCACCCACCGCGCCCGCAACTCCGGTGAAGCAACCATCATCCGAATCGCATCCCGGAGACCATCCATATCGTGCGGGCGCACCAATCGGCCGGTTTCGCCGTCGATGCACACCTCGCGCGTTCCGTCCACGTCGTAGGCCACCGGGCACGCTCCCGCCAGCAGCGCTTGCGGCACGGTTCGTGGCAGCCCTTCACGCAGACTGGGGTGAAGGAGGATGTCCATCACGCCCATCAGGCCGGGTATCTCGTCTGGGGAAACCATGCCGGTCAGAATAAGTTGGGTCGAATCATTCGGCGTTTCTCCGAGATCGAGTTGGCAGGTGCGAAGGCCGCTCTCGGCTGTTGCCCGTCGCACCAGGCGTTGGCGCCACCAGCCGTCGCCCACCCACAGGAGCTTCCAGCCGGGGTTCGCTCGGAGGTCGGCGAGCAAGGCGGTGAGGACGTCGTCGTGGCCTTTGTGCTCGGCCAATCGCGCCACGGTGCCGATGACGGCGTCGGACGGTCGGAGGTGCAATCGGACTCGCCCCGCGGCGCGTTCTCCGGCGGCCTGCAAGAACCGCCCGACCTCCATGCCGGATCGGACGGTCGTGAACTGCTCGGGGCGGCCGATCCCGCGTTCGAGAAACTGCCGGGTCATGGCATCGGCCACGCTGATGATGGCGTCGCAGTGAAGAGCCGCCTTTCGCTCGGCCGCGGCGTAAACGCCGTTCATAATCCGAACACCGAATCGTCTTGCGGGAGAACCCTCAACCGGCATGAACGGTGGTCCATGAATCGTGTGAATCACCCGGGGCGATCCGCCGCGACGTTCCTTAACCGACCACGCGGCCAGACGGCCCACGATCCCGGCTTTGCTGCTGTGGGTGTGAACGACGTCGGGTGAGAGCCGCTCGATGAGTTCAGTCAAGGACCGTTTGGCGCGCAAGTCTTGCGACGGTCGAACTTCGCGTAGCAACGCGGGCACTTCGTGCAACGAGATGGGCTGCGTCCCGGTAGCACTCGCGTTGTGATTGAATGCCTCGACTCGCGGCCGCATGGAGCCCTCGGGTCCGAATATTGGCCCGAACGCCAGGTGAACATCGTGCCCACGACGGGCCTGTTCTTCGCAGGAAAGCACGGTGTTTTCTTGCGAGCCGCCCAAAATCAGTCGTGTGGAGATGTGAAGTATGCGCATGATTTGCCGGAACGGGGCGAAATCAGAAGAATTATTCGATCCGTGCGCCCACAGCGAGCGTTTTTCACTATCTTAGTAGCGAGCAGCAGCGCCGGGTTGCCGCGCGGAGTCAACGGGGGGTTCGCAGGCGAGACGGGCAGTTGAAGGTTTTCAGAGAGTGACGATGCGCAACGGCAAGGCGGATAACCTGGATGCGACGGCGCCTGGGATCGTGCGTGGGCTCCTTTCGCACGCCGGGCCGGATGATCCGACCCGCCGGCGGAAGCCGGCTCATGGGCTGAACGGGAACGCCGCAGCGGCCGCCGCAGGGGCGGGTTCGGGCGAGGCGGTGTCATCGCCCGCGTGGGAGACGGTAGTATCGCTGCCGAAGCGCATCGGCAAGTACACCATTGTGAGGCAGATCGCGGAAGGCGGGATGGGGATTGTTTTTGAGGCCACCCAGGACGAGCCGGTCCGATCGGTTGCCCTGAAAGTTCTCAAGCCGGGGTTGATCGCCGGCGCGAACCTCAAGCGCTTTCAGACCGAAGCGCAGATTCTCGCCGATCTGCGGCACGACCACATCGCCCAAGTGTACGAAGCGGGTGTCCATCACGACGCGGCGACGGGACTGGCGGTTGCGTACTTCGCGATGGAGTACATCCCGGCCGCGAGCACGCTGACCCAGTTCGCGGCCCACAACGAGCTTTCGGTCGCCGAGCGTCTCCGGTTGTTCTTGGACGTCCTCTCCGCGGTGGGGGCGGCCCACAAGAGGGACATCGTTCACCGTGACCTGAAGCCCAGCAACATCCTCGTGGACGCGAACGGCGTCGTCAAAGTGATCGACTTTGGCGTGGCCCGCACCAACGACCAGTCGCACGCCGTGGCCACGCAGGCGGGGATGGTGATCGGCACGCTTGAGTTCATGAGCCCGGAGCAGATCGGCGATCAGGCGCGGGTGTTGGACACCCGTTCGGATGTGTACACGCTGGGCATCATTCTGCATCTGCTGCTCGCCGATGAGATGCCGTATGAGGTATCGCGGACGGATGTTACGCAGGCGGCGACCACCGTCCTGAACGTCCATCCGAAGCCGCTTCCCCGTTTGCCGGTTTCGAGCCCGAAAGACCTGAGCACCATCATCGCGTGCGCGATGATCAAGGACCGTCGGCGAAGGCTGCCCAGCGTTGAGAAGATGGCGTCCGAGATCGAACGCTACCTCGAAGGAAAGCCGATTGACAGCCGGCGCGACACCATATATCGGCTCGGACGAAATGCGCAGAGGTTCCTCGCGAACAACCGGATTCTCGCGTTTTTTATGGCCGTGTTGGTGGCGGGGCTTGTGACTCACTTCGCCGTCGTCCCGGTGGCCTTCCGTTTTACCCGGCTGGGCGGCTGGGTCGAGGACGCGATGGCATCGGTGTCGGCTCCTTCGTTGGCGTCATTCGATCATGTGGCGGTCGTGGAGATCCGCGATGGAACCGATTTTGAGGCCCTCGCGCGAACGTTGAACATCAGCGGAGTGAGCAACGAAGATACCGTGGCGGGCAAGGGTTCACGCCGGCTTTTACACGCCGCGCTGCTACGCCGTTTCGTTTCGAGCGGGTGTACCGCGGTGGGGCTCGACATCATGTACCGCGGCGAGTCGCACGAGACGGACGCCAAACTGCGCGCGGCGATGAGCTCGCTCATCGACCAAGGCATCCCCGTCGCGATCGCCCAGCCGCATTGGTTCGGCGACGGTAACAGCACGGAGCCACCGGTTGATCCCGCGTTTCTGGCGACGCCCAGACTCCTCTTGGGGGGGATTTCCTTCGATAATGACCCCGCGCTACCGATGGTGAACTTCGCGATGCAACGGAAACAAACCGCGCTTGTGCCCTCGTTGGCCGCGTGTCTGTGGGGCGCGTCCCGCCTCGATACGACGAATCTCACCTACCAATTCGATCACGAACATTTGCGCCTGGTGATCTCCCCGTCCGACCACTCCGCTCCTTGGGACAATCAGATTTCCGCGCCCGTCAGTTACATCGGCCCGGTCTCTTTGGCCGTCCCGGCGTTTGGCGTCGAGGCCGACGACCTCAGCGCCTCGGTTCCTTTTTCGCTAGCCACCGCCCCGATTCGCGAAGCGGCCACCATCGGGCTTACCGAAGCGCTCTTGCTGGACGAAGAGTCGTTCGTAAAGCGGTTCAATGGACGCATCGTGCTGCTGGGCGACGCACGAGAGCCGCCCGGCAAGCGCTCCGACATTCACACGATTCAAGGGCAGCGGGTGGCAGGGGTATGGGTCCATGCGGCGACGCTCGAAGGCTTGTGCCGCGGCAGGACCACATCCTATTTGCAGGAAGCCGCCACGCTTATCCTCACATTCGTGGTCGCCGCGCTGGGGGCCGCGATAACTCTCTCGAGAATGCCGTGGGGTACGAAGGTTCTCGCCGCGCTTGTCATCGCGGGTGCGGCGGTGGCAGTCAGTGCGGTTGTATACTCCGGAGCGGGGTATTTCGTGAATCCCCTCCCCGTTATCGCGTCGTTCTTTCTCGGCACCACGGCCATGATGATTCTGTACGTCCGCCCTCAAGGAGCCCCTGCTTGAAGATTGTCGTTCTTTCTCTCGTTGCTTCGATCTCGTTCTTGGGGTGCGGATATAACCACCATGACCTCACTCCGGAAGACCGTTACCCGCACCCGAAACTTCCCTTTCTGACATCGATGAGTTCAGCCCCTGGTGGTGGCCCACCGACGCTGACCCTCACGAATGCCTCGAACGAATTCCGGTACACGTTCGTTTCGTCGCAGATCGTGACACGACCGCCTGCGGCCAATGCATCGGTCGTGTTGGACGCGAACAGCCGTATCCCGGTCGTGGTGGCCGAAGGATTAGTGCATTTCGAGCTCACCGATCCTCCTCTCAACGCGACCTTCCGGCCCCCGTGGTGGGTGGTCCGCAACCACACGGCCATCGCCGGGGCCGACGGTACGAAGTTCATTTTTCAAACGGTACCCGAAACCCCGAGCTTCGCCGGCGAGCGACAAGCGCGGGTGATCTGGCTTTCCGGCGGCACCGTCCGGTACGGTCACAAGACAGTTCAAGCCGGCTACACCACGTGGGTCGAGGATGGCAAACTCCCCACCCCCCCTCCAGCGGAGCACGACTATGCAGAGTACGGCCCCGGCATCGGGAACGTATGGGGGTGGACCACCGGGAAGGTCGCGAACAACCCGGCCGTTGCGGCCGTTGTTCAGCAAGCTCAAGTCGCGCTGAATCCGACACCCTGAACGCAGGGTTCGGCTGGTCTTGTTCTTTTTGTGCCGTGCGATCGCCGACCGGCTTCTCACTTTTGTATATTTCGACAACCCCGCTCAAACAGGAGACCCAGACCATGCCGACATCACCCTTCAAGAGTTTCGAGTTGATCCACCACCCCGGCACCGCGCGCTCTTCGTATGTGCTGGTGACGGGTAACGACGACGCGACCGCTATGCTGGTGGACGCGCCCTCGACCGCCTCGTCCGCCGACAAATGTGTGACGCACTTGACGGCGTCGTCGGCGGACACGGCGGTGGAGATCGTCAGCGATGACGGGGCGGTGTACGCCTCGTGCACGCCGCCCAGCGTTTCCTCGGCGTCGGTTCCGTGGTGGGTGATCCGGACGCGGACGGTTCGCCTCGGCGCCGACGGAACCGGGTTCATTGTGCAGCGCGTGGTGTCTCAGAGCGGCGGGAAAGACTACGAAACAACCCGTGTTCTGTTCATCGACGGCACCTCGACGTCCAAGGTCCGGTGGTCGGTGTTCGTCGGCGGCGCCTGGTCGGCCCAGACCGACATGGCGACGATTGGTAAATTCGTCGAAGTCGTCGCGGAACTCCCGAGCGGCTCCGTGACAATCAGCGGCGAGTCCGCGATCTCGGGGAACACCGCGATGACCGCGCTGAAGGACCGGTTTGTGAATGTGCTGATCCCGGCGACCCAGTGAGCAAGGGCGAAAACGTGAAACATCTGTTTGGAGGCGAGAGCGATCCGATTCTGAATTAATCCCCCCCGCTTACCCTACTCCGCGCCTCCATCGATGTACACATCCACTGCCTGCCCGGGCACCAGCCGCAAGTCCGCCGGCGGCTTCATCTCAAAGACCACGTCGATCACGCGCGTGTCCGTCCGCTCGATGTTTGCGCCGGTCAGGTCGGTCTTGGGCCGCGCGAACGGCTCGACCCGCAGAAGGGTCACCGGAATGTCTCGCACCACACCGCCCCGGGTGCGGGCCATCGCCCGCAGCGCTGAAGTATCCATGGGCAAGAGCGCCAAGTCTTCTTCATCGACCTGAGCCCGCACGTTCAGCGTCGAAAGGTCGCCCAGGATGAGCGCAGCCCGAGAGGGGTCGGTCAACGCATACTCACCCGGTTCGATCGACCGCCGAAGGATCGTCCCCGCTCGCGGCGACCGAACGGTCTGGCGCGAAATCAGCGTTTCCAAGGCCGCCACTTCCGCATTCCGCTGCGTGAGCGTCGCCTCGAAGATCACCAGGTCCGGGGCCCAACCCCCGGCCCTCAATTTCGCCAGATCCGCCTCCACTCGGGCCAGCCCGGCCTTGGCCTCATCAACGCCCAATCGCAGGGTGACAACGTCACGCTGCGTGGAGGCCCCGCTGCGATCCGCCGCCTCGGTGAAGCGCAACACTTCCTGCCGCTCCTTCAGCCGCGCCGTCGCGGCGACCACGGCCGACTCAAGAGGCGGAACATCTTCCGCTCGGGGCAACGCTCTCCAACGTTGTATTTCCGCCTGAGCCGCTGGAATCGCCGCCTTGGCCCGCACCAAATCGGCTTCGAGCGTCCTGGCATCCAATTGAAAGAGCGGCTGATCGGCCTCGACCCGGTCGCCGACGTTCACGAAGACTTTCGCCACCAAGCCCGGTTCCGCGGCCACCACATTCACAACCTTGCCGCTCCCCCCACCCCCGCCGGGCTCCAGAATCCCGAGGGCGGCGATGCCGCGGCCGAAGGGGTTCACGGAAGCCTCGCGCGCCAATGGGACGTCTTGGGGAACCACCTTTGATTCCGTCACCGCCCATACACCGACCGCCAGGCCGGCGACGGACATCAAAATCGTCAGGTACTTGACCATAATGCCTCAACGGTAGCGATTCTCCGCGCGATCGTTTTCATCTCCCGCCCGCGCCGGGTCTGCCTATCTGCCTTCCGCTATCGCGCTTCGGCTATTTCTTTGTAATCCTGCATGGCCGCGACGCCCCAGCCACGCTCCCGGATCGCCACGATGGCCCGCACCGCCGCGGCGGCCGCCGTGCTCGTCGTGATCATCGGGATGCTCAACCTCACCGCGGTCGAGCGAATCCGACCCTCGTCGGTCTTCCACCCGGTCCGCGTCGGAGTATTGATAATCAGCGCGATCTGCCCGTTGTTCATGAGGTCGAGCACGTTGGGCCTTGCGCCCGCCGCGATCTTCTGCAAGACTTCGGGCCTCACACCGTTGGCTTCCAAGTGGGCCGCCGTCCCCTCGGTCGCAAAGACCTTGAACCCCATCGCGATGAGCATGCGAACCGGCTCGGTGATAATCCCTCGGTCGCCCTCCCGAACCGATACGAACACGCCGCCTTTGGCCGGGTCGGTCGGAAGGTCCATCCCGCCGGCGATCTGACTCTTCGCGTACGCGATCGGCAGGCTGACGTCAATTCCCATCACTTCGCCGGTGGAGCGCATCTCCGGGCCGAGCACGACATCGACGCCGGGAAACTTGGAGAACGGGAAGACCGATTCCTTCACGGCGAACGCGCCCTTCATCGGGCGCTCGATCGCGCCCAATTCCGCCAGCGATGCCCCCATCATCGCCTTGGCCGCGATCTTCGGCCACTGCGTGTGCGTGGCCTTGCCGACAAACGGCACGGTGCGGCTGGCCCTCGGGTTTACTTCCAGAATGTAAATTTCATCATCGCGCACCGCCAACTGGATGTTCATCAGCCCGCACACCCGCAGTTCGCGGGCAATATCCCGCGCCAACTGCGCGATCCGGCCTTGAATCTCCGCCGACAACGACGCCGGCGGCAGCGTGCACGCGGAATCGCCCGAGTGCACACCCGCCTGCTCAATCTGTTCCAAGATGCCTGCCACGAGAGCGCGGCAGGTAGGCGGGATCGGCCCGCTCGCTGGAAAATCGGCGACGACGTCGACATCGACCTCGATCGCGCCGTCGAGGAACTTGTCGATCAGCACGGGAGCTTCGTCGAGGCCGGTACTCTTGAGCGCGGTGGTGATGTAACTTTTGAGGGCGGCTTCGTCGGAGCAGATTTCCATGCCGCGGCCGCCCAAGACATAACTGGGGCGAAGGAGGACGGGATAGCCGATCTTCTTGGCTTCGGTGACGGCTTGTTCGAGGCTGCGGGCGATGCCGGCGGCGGGGCGGCGGAGGTTGAGGCGGGTGAGGAGGGCGTCGAAGCGGTCTCGGTCTTCGGCCACGTCGATGGAATCGACGCTGGTGCCGATGATCGGCACGCCCGCCGCGACCAGGCCCTTCGCCAAGTTCAGCGGAGTCTGGCCGCCGAACTGGACGACGGTGCCGTAAAGAAGCCCGTTCGTCCCGCTTTCCATCCCGAGCGGCGCGCCGTTCAACCGCTCCATGACGTTGAGCACGTCCTCCAACGTCAGAGGCTCAAAGAACAACAAGTCGCTGGTGTCATAATCGGTACTCACGGTCTCGGGGTTCGAGTTGATCATCACGCTTTCGAGGCCCATTTCGGCCGCCGCGAAGGCCGCGTGGCAGCAGCAATAGTCGAACTCGATGCCCTGGCCGATGCGGTTGGGGCCGCCGCCGAGGATGATGACCTTGGGCTTGTCGGAGACGCGGATCTCGTCTTCTGCTGATCTCGAAGCTCGAATCTCGGATCTCGGATCGGATGAAACGCTTGCGCCGGTTTCGTAAGTCGAATAGTAATACGGCGTGACCGCGTCGAACTCTGCGGCGCAGGTGTCGACCAGCTTGTAGACCGGCTCGATGCCGAGGTGCTTGCGGTGGGCCCGGACCTGAAGGATGGTGTCGGGGTTGATCGCGCCGAGGTAGAGGCA
>CAZJXA010000024.1:22834-23368 GCA_964549785.1 uncultured Phycisphaeraceae bacterium
GGCCGCCGCCGATGATGACGACCTTCTTGCGATCGGTGATGCGGATTTCATCCTCGCCGCGAAACCTGGACCTCTCCGGATCGCCGCCCCCACCGTCGGCTCCCGCTCCACCCTGCGCGGCCCGTTCATACGTCGAGTAGTAGTACGGGGTCACCGCCTCAAACTCGGCCGCGCAGGTGTCCACCAACTTGTACACCGGCTCGATCCCGGCGGTCTTGCGGTGCTCGCGGGCTTTCAGCACCGTCTCCGGGGTGATCTTGCCAAGGTACAAATTGGCCAATTGGGCATCGGAAAACCCCATCTGCTTGGCCTCGAACAGGACCTCCGCCGGCAATTCCTCCAACCGCTTGTAGTCACACAAGACGTCCTCGAACTCCACGATCTCCTTGATCTGGTCGAGAAAGAACGGGTCGATGTTCGTGAGTTGCCGCACCTTCTCGATCGTCCATCCCATCTTGAACGCGTACCGCACGTAATACAGCCGTCCTTGGCTCGGCACGGCGAGCTTGCGGCTCAACTTTTCCAGCGGGATGG
>CAZJXA010000025.1:0-23305 GCA_964549785.1 uncultured Phycisphaeraceae bacterium
GGGTAAGGGGCATGGGGAACCTTTGGGTCAAAAGTGCGGGGAGTCAGATAATTTCGAACGACTTGTGGAAACGATGTTCAAAAGGCGGAAAGCGGCACCCGGCGGCAGCGGATTATGGTATGTTGTGGGAGGGCGGGCGGCGGTATACCTAACGTTATCCAAACCAAAGATGATGTTAAGAATTAGAGAGATTCGGGTTCTAGGACGATGAATTGTACCAAGATGGTGGGAGTGTGGGCGGTTCTTTCGGAAGATACAGGATGGGTGGATTTCGGGACGTGATGTGGAACGGGTTTCATTAGAAAACACGGGTTTTTGTGAAGATTTGAGGGAACAATCGGAGACTTGCAACGTATGATGGGTTCAGGAGAAGGTCAGTCCTAATGTGTGTTTTCGGACCTGCACAGCCAGAGATTCCGAATACGAACTAAAAAAGGATTAATGACCATCACCAGGAGCCGGGGCCTTACGGATGAGGCTCGACGAGTTCATACCAGGCGTTCCAAGGTCGGGCGTGGCGGGATTTGGAGTCCGGAGTGTCCCTCTTGAAAGGGAGCACTGGCTGCAAATTCTGTCGTGGGTGGATTGACTCGATCGGGATCGGCTCGGATCGTCAAAGATCCGGACAGATTTTCCGGTGAACGGCGATCGGCGCTGGGTTCAGGCCGGTTCAGTAAAGGTGGTTTCATGCCGAGCAGTTCGAGCCGGAAGAAAGAGACCGACGAAGGTGTGGGAATGAGTGCAAAGCGAGCCGGGTCGAAGACGACCGTGCTTTCCAAGGCGGAGGTGGCCGCGGGGTCAACCGTAATCGCCGCAGCAAGGACGACGATGATGCGCGACAGTGTAATTAAACGAAACGTGAGTCCGTTGGAGCAGGTGCGTCGCCGGAGCCGCGCCGGAGTGGCCACAGAGGCGACTTCATCCGCTGGCGCCAAGGCCGGGAAGGCATCGGTCCGGCGCCGTCTGAGCCGCGAGGACGAGCAGTTGCTGGTGCAGATCATGTCGTGCGAGCAGGATTTCATCCCGAGCCCGGAGTTCGAGGAAGAGGGTGCGGAGGACCGCATTTACTCCAAGGGCGGGGAGATTCCGAAGCCCGACACGACGTGGTATCACCCGGTGATGGACGATCTGTCGACAGCCCGCAATCGCACGGTCAAGAGTGCCCAGCAGGTTATTCTGACGGGCGCCCAGGAAAAGATTTTGTTCCACCAGTTCAACTATGCGCGGTTCCGTATCCAGCGCATTCAACGTGACGTGTGGAGCGGGGACAGCAAGCAGCCTTCGCCGGAGCAGGCGCAGGAAGTCCTGCAGTGGTACCGCATTTCGGACCGTATCCGCGAGCAGATCGCGGAAACGAACCTGGCCCTCGTGCTGGCGATGGCGAAGCGTACCCGGATGAGCGAGGTTGACTTCGCGGACCTTGTGAGCGAGGGCAACATGGCTCTGCTGCGGGCGGTCGACAAGTTCGACGCGGGTCGCGGCTACAAATTCTCGACATACGCCTGTCGGGCGATTCTGAAGGCATTCAGCCGGCAGGGGATGAAACTGAGCAAGTACCGTCAGCGGTTCCCGACGGATTTCGATCCGAAGCTCGAAAAGTCCAACTTCCTCGAGACCAAGCGGTCGACGTTCGAGAAGGACGCCGCGGAAGAAGTGAAGCGGATTGTCATGGAGAACCGGGCCGACCTCAGTGATGTGGAACGCACGGTGATCGAGCATCGGTTCGGCCTTGAAGCCGGCGAGATCGAGAAGCCGATGACCCTGGAGCAGGTTGGACAGATCATCGGCGTCACGAAGGAGCGTGTCCGGCAAATTCAGAACAAGGCGATGGAGAAGATTCGTCTGCAACTTGAAGCGAACTTCCTAGGCAACCGCGAGGCGCTCGAGGCGCAGCAGGCACAATTGGCCGAGCAGTTGAGCGGTGTGGGCGGGGCGGGCGGCGGCGGTTCGGGCAAGGGCTCCGGCAACGCCGCGAAAGCCTCGTCCGGTTCGGGCAAGGGTGCTGGTCAGGGTTCGGCCCAGTACGGCGGGCTTTCGCCCGACGTGCACTTGGTCCAGTCGCTGAGCCGGGCGCTGGCCGAGAGCCTCTCGCTGAACTGAAGCGGAGTCGGGCGAGGACCCCATACATCAACCTATGCGGGGCCCGGTTGTTCCGGGCCCCGTTTTTTTATTCCCGTTGTCCGATCGATTGAACCCTGGCGAGAGGGCGTACGGAGTGGTCTAGTCACCGGCGGCGGACGCGACGGCCGAATCCGACACCGAGGGCGACGAACGCCATCGCGACCGAGGGTGCCGGAACCGTCAGTGCGTTGGCGAACACATAGGTTCCGATCGCGGTCCCGCAGGCCAGCCCCTCCTGATTGTCGAACTGCCAGTGGATCCCGCCGAAGATGCGGCTCATTCCGGCGTCCTCCATGGCGGCATTCAGGCTGGTGTATTCGCGCGACCGACCGTCGCCGGTGATGGTGAAGGTGGCGGCGTCGCCGCCGAGAAACTGCGCCAGGATGGTCGCGGCGGCGGAACTGAAGGTGCTGTGCCCGCTGGCATAGGACGGATGGTTCGGGGTCGCGAAGAGGGGGGTCCATGCGGCGTCGCCGACGGTGTCGCCGTTGGTGTCGGCGTCGCCCTCGCGGATTCCGGTGATCGGGCGCCAGAACATGCTGGAATACTTGCCTTCCCAACAGGTGATCCCGGCATCGGCCTCGGCGATGCCCAGAAGAGCGAACATCCGGGCGTTTTCTTCGATGGTCAGGCCGCGACTGACGGAGATCTGTTGGGCGGCCTGGTTCCACTGCCCTGGGGGCGTGACGGTGTTGCCCCCGGCTCGCCAGAGAAACGCGGTGTCGGTGTCGTAGGCGGTGCGGGTGGCGCTGGTCGCCGAGCCAAGATCGCGCACCTCGTTGTACGCGGCGGTGTACGCCGCGCTGTCGAGGGCGGGGACGGGGGCGATGGCAAACTGGGTTGCGCTTGCGACGGTGAACGGACGGACGTTGCGCCACTGCGGCAGGGCAGGATCGGCGAACGCGGGGGCGGTGCGACGCCACTGACCGGGGAGCGTCCCGTCGGGAACGAAGGGGGCCGGGTTGCTGCTTCCATCGTTGAGACGGCTGGCGAGCAGCCCCGAGGCCGCCGAGTTTCCGAGGGATATGCCGTCGAGCTTGCCTGCGCCATCCGGGATGGCCGCGAGTTGTGCGGCGAGCCGGGCGTCAAAGACCGCAGTTCGAGCGGGGAAGAGGGAAGCGAGTGTGTTGCGGGAAGCGACGGCCGCGGCGGCCTGTTTGTTCGTACCTTCGGGGCAGTCGTAATAGGTCGTGTACGGGCGATAGTTTCGATCGATCGAGTTCACGGCTTCGAAGGCGGCGACATGAACCATCGCCATGGCTCGACCAGCGGCGGGTGGCGCGGTGTTTTCGAGTCGGATGGATTCCAGGAGTTCCTGATTCCACTCGGTGATGACATCCTGGGCAATGGAGTGGGTGCTCCCGCCCGAGAGCGCGATCAGTGCGGCGAAACGAAGAAGCGAACGAGTCATGGGTCTCTCCTCGATGGTCGGTGGTGACCGGCCCGAATCGAGATATTAACAGGTATCCGCAGGTGTGCAAGACATTTCAGCGCGAAGTTGTGGTCATGCAGGACGCGACGGATTCATGGCGCGGCTACGGGTTCGGGTCGGCGCGCGAGCCCCGCCTATAAAA
The DNA here is from genome assembly GCA_964549785.1 of uncultured Phycisphaeraceae bacterium. Classification (GTDB taxonomy): domain Bacteria; phylum Planctomycetota; class Phycisphaerae; order Phycisphaerales; family UBA1924; genus JBEIUO01. The sequence continues at coordinate 3,696 of CAZJXA010000025.1, forward strand.
ACTGTCGCGCCGAAACCAAACACGGGTTTTTCCGCCGTCAATTCGGGGGCACCGCGCGAATACGATCGTGGGTGACCCAACTTGGTTATAGGATTGTTGTCATCGGCGGGGGACACGCGGGCGTTGAAGCCGCGTGGGCGGCGGCGAATTTGAGCCCAACGGGCCCGGACGGGCCGGCGACCGTGGCGCTCGTCACGATGGATCCTTCAAAAATCGGCGTGATGTCCTGCAACCCCGCGATCGGGGGCTTAGCCAAGGGCCAGTTGGTTCGCGAGATCGATGCCCTGGGCGGAGTGATGGGCCTCGCGACCGACGCGACGGGAATCCAGTTCAGGGTACTGAACACCAGCAAGGGTCCGGCGGTGCACGGCCCGCGGGCCCAGTGCGACAAGCACGCGTACGCGGAGGCGGTGCAGCGGATGATCGGTTCGCGGCGAGCAATCGACGTCATCGGCGGCAGCGTTGAGGAGATCTCGGTAGCGGCGGGACGGGCGGTCGGGGTCGTCGTCCGCGGGGCGGGGCAGCACATGGTTGCCCTCGACGCGGCGGCTGTCGTGCTCACCACCGGCACATTCATGCGAGCATTGATGCACTCGGGGGAAACGAAGTCGGAGGGCGGTCGCTTCGGCGAGGGTTCGGCGGTGGGAATCTCCGCGTGCTTGCGCGGGCTTGGGTTTGAGTTGGGGAGGCTCAAGACGGGTACTCCGCCGCGGATTCGGCGCGGGAGTGTGGACTGGGAGAGTCTGACGCCGCAATGGGGCGATTCGCCGGCGAACGCGTTCAGTGATCTGAGCGGGCTGGGCGAATCGGGCGCGGACGCGTGCCCCAGCGTGGCGACGTTCCCGGTGTTGCCTCAGATCGAGTGCCGGCAGACCCAGACGACGCCCGAGATTCACGCGCTGATCCGTGCGAACCTGCATCGGGCGCCGATGTACAGCGGGCAAATCGAGAGCACCGGGCCGCGCTATTGCCCATCGATCGAGGACAAGGTGGTTCGGTTCGCCGAGCGCGCGAGCCACGGCGTCTTCCTGGAACCCGAGAGCCTGCGGGATGACTGGGTGTATGTGAACGGGGTGAGCACGAGCCTGCCACCGGACGTTCAGGACGCGATCGTTCGGATGATGCCGGGGTGCGCGCGGGCCGAGATCTTGCGGTACGGATATGCGGTGGAGTACGACATGGTGCGGCCGCATCAGATTTTCGCGACGGGGATGACGCGCTCCATTGCGGGGCTGTTTCTCGCAGGGCAGATCAACGGAACGAGCGGTTACGAGGAAGCGGCGGCCCAAGGTTTGGTCGCCGGGGTGAACGCAGCGCGGTATGCGAACAACGAGCCGGAATGGACGGTTGGTCGGGACGAGGGGTATATCGGTGTGCTGATGGACGACCTGGTGACGAAAACGCCGGTTGAACCCTACCGAATGTTCACGAGCCGGGCGGAGCACCGGCTGATGCTGCGCAGCGACAACGCTGCGGATCGCCTCACCCCGGTCGCGGAACGACTCGGGCTCCTCGCGGATTCCGGGTTGGGAGCGATGCGGCTCGAACGGTTCGCCCGGCGAAAGGCGGACCTTTTCCGGCTGAGCACGGAGCTTGAGACGATCCGGTATGAGGGTCGGACGGCGTCGGTGATGCTGCGGGCCCACGACGCCGACCCGGAGAAGATCGCGGCCCGAATCTGCGGCGAGCGGGCGGACTTGGCATCGATCGCGCGGTCGACATGGAGCACGGCGGTTGCGGAGAAGCGGTACAACGTGTACATCGAGCGGCAGAAAGCGGATGTAAAGCGGGCATCGGAGATGGAGTCTCGAGCTATCCCCGCCGACGTTGATTACCGCGGCTTCACGCACCTGCGCAACGAGGCCCGGCAAGCTCTTCTGAAATTTCGCCCGGCCACGATGGGTCAGGCGTCGCGGCTGGAAGGCCTCACGCCAGCGGATGTGACGCTTCTGGCGGTTCTGGTGCAACGGTGGAGGGTGGCAAACTCGCGGAAGGCCGCCGACGACATCGGGGCCGCGTAGCGGTACGCTCCCCGCAGCCATGACCGCCATGATCGTGCTCGCTGCCACCGACGCCGCCTCTCTGGGGTTTGCCATCGACCTGATGGTGATCTTTGCCTCGGCGGCGTTGGTCGCGGCACTGTTCCAACGCTTCCGACTCGAATCCATTCCGGGGTTCCTCATCGCGGGGGTGCTGGTGGGGCCGCACGTCCTGGGGTTAGTTCAGGATTCGCCCCGCATCGAGCAGATCTCCGGGCTCGCGGTCATCCTGCTGATGTTCGGCATCGGCCTCCACCTCGACGTCGGGAGCATCCGGCGCGGCATGGTCCACTTTTTAGGGATCGGGATCGTTTCGACGCTGGCGTTTGTGGTGCTCGCGTGGATCGGGCTGCGAGTGGTGGGGGTGAGCGGGCCGGTCGCGCTGTTGCTGGCAATGGCGGCCTCGATTTCATCAACCGCGGTTTTCGTGCGTGTCGTGTCGTCCAGAAAGGAAATGCGGGCGGTTCACGGACGCACGGGGCTTGGGGTCTCTATCGCACAGGACGTGTTGAGCGTGGCGATTCTGGCCTTGGTCCCGGTGGTGGCCCGCGGCGCAACCGGAACCGTGGAGGGAACCACAGACGGCTCGACGCTCCCCGGCTGGCTCGAATTCCTGGCAGCGGCGGGCAAGGGCCTGGGCGGGGTGATGGTGATGCTGGCCGTCGGCCGATTTGTGCTGCCGCGGCTGCTCCACTTGGTCGCGAAAGCGGGCTCGGGCGAACTGATGCTGGTGGTGTCCGCTTCGGTAGCGCTGGTCGCCGCGGTGGGGACCAAGGTACTCGGGTTCAGCCCCGAGATGGGCGCGTTCCTGGCGGGATTGTTGTTGGCGTCGACACCGTATCGCTACCAGCTTTCGGGGTTGCTTTCACCGCTGCGAGATCTTCTGATGGCGATTTTTTTCACGGCGGTGGGCCTGGCGGTGGATCCGACGCTGATGCTGGACCACTTTTGGGTGGTTATGGGCGGCGTAGCGGCGGTGATGATCGTCAAGACCGGCCTTATATCAGTCACGGCTTGGGCGGGCGGCGTTTCGGCTCCATCGGCTCTGCTCACGGGGGTGTACCTGGGCAACGCGGGCGAATTCACCATCGTGATTCTCGGGGCTGCTGCGGCGGCGGGCGGCGTCTCCGCGGGCGAGCAGAGTCTGGGCGTGACGGTCGTGATTCTTTCGCTGATCGCGACCTCGTTTGTCATCGGACCGAGCCACGCCGTGGCGGCCCTCCTGAAGAGGGTGCCGATATGCGGCCTCTTCAGCGGGGAGGGGCTCAACGCCCCGGTTCCAACGATCGTCACCGACCACTCGGCGGTCTCGGGGCATGTGATCATCGCGGGGTTCGGGCCGGTGGGGCGGTCACTCGCCGATCGGTTCGACCTGCTGGGCATGTCGTATGTGGTGGTGGAGCTCAACAGCAAGACGGTCGAACGACAGGCGGCCCGCGGCCGACGGGTGGTGTATGGAGACGTCACCAACCCGGAGGTTCTGGAGTCAGCGGGTATTCATCGGGCCGACGCCGTGATCCTCACGTTCCCCGACGACGAAGTCATGCTGCGAGCGTGCGCGGCGGTGCGCGCGCTTGCCCCCTCGGCGTTTGTGGCGGCCCGGGCCAATTTTCTGAGCGCGAGTTTCCGCGCCCAACAAATGGGGGCGGACCACGTGACGGTCGAGGAGATTGCGACGGCCCAGGCCATGGAAAGGGAGGTGCTGGCGAAGCTTGTGAAGCGATCTGCGAAGATCGAAGCGATGGCGGCGGAGGAAATGTCGGAGTCCGGGAACGCGATTGAAACGCTTGATCCACAGAGCCTCGGGATCACCGAGGTGAGCCCAGAGGGAGACCGGCCGGACAAGAAGTCACGAGAGTTCACCCCTTGATCTGCGATTGCCTTCGTCGGCGCTCCCTTGGGGTCCAAGTTGCCATAAAAACCGGGTGAGGGCTCAGTAAGAATTGAAAGGGCGGTTCGGAAATCGCTCTAGGCGACGGGCGGCTTGGAAACTTCCTTCGGGACGTCGTCGCTCAACTGACGGAGTTCGTCGCGCAGGATGGCCGCGAGTTCGTAGTTTTCCTGTTCGATCGCCTTCGAAAGCCGCTGCTTGAGTTCGGCCTTCTGACTCACGGGCAACTTGGGAACGAGGGCATCGCGCATGGAGCGCAGCATCCGCACTTCGTCGGATTCATCAAACGCCGCGGCTTGGCCGTGTTCCTGAAAGAACCGCTTGAGCGCATCAAGGCCTTCATCGATCGCGTGCAGGGCGGCCTTGGGCTCTTCGGCGGCCAACGCCCGACTGGCGAGCGCGCGGGAGCGAACCATGGTGATATACGGACGGAACTGTTCGAGGACGGTTCGGTCGTCTTCTTCGAAAGCGTGTTTGCGGCAGAGGTCCAGCACGCGCAGATTCCGGGTGGTATCGCGGATCACTCTGCCAAAGTCTTCGAGAGTCAGGAGGGCAAGGTAGCGCTGGTAGTACTGAGCGGCTTCTTCGCGCAGCATCCTGCATTCGTCGGCCGATAACGTTTGGGGCTCATCGGACTTGGCGTCGTTGGGTGAAAACCCTCCACTGCTTCCGGTGCTCTGGAACTCCGGCTCGTCGTCAACTCCTCCCTCGGAAGAGCTCGATGAATCCCCTTGATCGCGTCCGGAGAGGGAATCCGGGTCTTCGGGATGCTCAATTTTGGCTTCCAAGTAATCGAGCACGGACTCAAAGCCAAAGGGGCGAGCCCCGTCGGGGCGGCCGTCCGCCAGCATCTGGATGATTCCCAAGTCCAAGCGGACCTGGATTTTGGACGTTCCGTCGGAGGTCGGGACGATCCGGGCGACGATTTTCCCGGATTCGTACGGCCAATCGTTCAGAAGTCTGGAAATGTCCTGGTCCATAATGGCGTCTCGGCTCTTTCTCCCGTGGGGCAAAGCAATTGTAGAGCGCGAGGGGGGCGAGCGCGGGCGTTTTGGGGGGTGGAGTTGAGCCTCGCCGGAAGGATTTTCCGCAAAACAGAAAAAAGAGTTCGCGCGCGCCTTGCATTTCGGCAATTCTGTGTCACCTTGTTGGCGTGGCGATCCGTTCGTGAGAGGTTTCTCATGGCGCATTTCGGCCGTGTCGATGAAACCCGCGTGATGGAATTGGCGGATAGTTTCGGGTCGGTGTTCGATTAGGTAGGCGGTTGGTCGCCGCGACATTCTTCAATGACCGGGGGTACGGCGGTTCTCGCCGGGAAGGTGGACAGGAGTAGTGAGGCAAATGGCAGGAAATACGACCGGCTCGGTCCGCGCCGCCGCTGGTTCGGAAGCGCCGCGCTCCGGACTCCAGCAGTACATCCGGGACATTCAGCGCTATCCGCTGCTTACGGCTGAACGCGAGCGCGAGCTCGGTTGGGCGATCATCAACGACAATTGCCCGGTGGCGCGTGAAGAGATGATCCGGGCCAATCTGCGGCTGGTGATTTCGATCGGGAAGAACTACGTGAATCGGGGTCTGACGCTTGCGGACCTTATCGAGGAAGGTAACATCGGGCTGATGCGCGCAGTGGACGGGTTCGATCCGGCCCAGGGCGCTCGGTTCAGCACGTATGCGTCGTGGTGGATCAAGCAGGCGATCAAGCGGGCTCTTGTGAACGCGGCTCAGCCGGTTCATATCCCGGCCTACATGGTTGAACTGGTTGCGAAATGGAAGGTCGCGGTTCGGACCATCGAAGCGCAGACGGGAACGACGCCCAGCTTGGCCGATATCGCCCGCAGCATGGAACTGCCGTTGAGCAAAGTCCGGATTATCCGGCGTGCGGTCAAGGCATTCCAGACGCCCACCCAGGAGTCGGTCGCGAACAACGGACGTAACCTCCAGTCGATGAGCGAGATCATCGCCGACCCTCGCTCGGGCACTCCGGATGAACGGATGTTCCAGAACGAGGAACTCGACCTTTTGAAGCAGCTTCTCGCCCGGATCGATGACCGCGACGCCCGCGTCCTCAAGATGCGTTTCGGGCTTGACGGTTGCGAACCGCTCACGCTCAAGCAGATCGCGGATGAGATCAATCTTTCGCGTGAACGGGTCCGCCAAGTGGTGGATGAGGCCTTGACCAAACTCAACTCGCAGTTGAGCGACGAGCGGCCCACCCGGTTTCTGAAAGAGGTACCGGAATCCTCCAACGGGCAGGCCAGGATGCTGAGCGCCCAGTTTCTGGCCCTCCGCCCCGACGAGGCCGATGGGGTGGACTGAAACCGCGGAGTTTGGACGATTTCTGACGGTGCGGGGGTGCTTTTTAACCGACGTTTCGGCTACGATCGTTCCATGACGATAACGGTTTGCCTTCGCCACCCACCCGTCGTTTCCAGCACTTCATTTTCGTCGACGCGCGATTCCGGCTCACGAGCCCGGTTCGCGCTGCGCTTCCGTTCTTCGGCGATAGGATTCGTCGTGTTGGTGGCCGCGCTGGTGGCCGGGGCGGACTCGCCGCACGGAATCGCCCGGGCCGATGAGTTTGTCTCGCGGCTGAATGCGCCGTACGCCGCACTGGCCAACGACAAACGGTCGGATCTGATTCTCCTGCCGGTGTTGGCGAGGATGGCGGAGCCGCCCATCGGGGTCGCGACGTTGGCGCAAGCGCGGCTCTTACCCGGGTCGTCCGCGGACTTTGCGGTGGCGGCGGCGTGGGCCAAGGCCGAGGGCCAGCAGGCGGTCTTGAAGGCGATTGCGGAAGTCACGAAAGAGCGGGAATGGCGCAAGGCAACCGCCTTCGGCCTTCCGTACGGCGTTGACAGCACTCCTCAGGACATCGTCCGATCGGGTCTCTACACCGACCTTGGAGATCCACCCAGTCTGGCGGGAGCGGACCATCGGTTCCTGCCGCGCCTCGACATGGCGGGGATTCTCGTGAATATTGAGGCCACCCGTTTGGCGTCGGAGGGCAAGCCCAGCGATGCGATCGATGTGCTGCTTAACTGGGCGGCGGTCTGCCGGCAGATGGTGGACAGGGCGTTTTTCGCAGAGGCCGCATGGGGCCTCACAAACATGATTCCCACGTTCGAGCGGGTCCGGGATATCGCGTATCAGGATACCCGGGGTGGCAAGGTGATGGACATCAAACGTCTTTACGAGCAGATCCAGCGGATGCTGCCGGGGGCGTTGCTGGACGTTGATCGTCTGCGGATTCCGAACGGAGACGCGACCGCAGCTGAACAGTTGGTTTCTCGAGTCTACAGCGGACGGAGCGGCCCTGATGAGGCGGTCTTCGGCTCGACGATGGCGCGGCTGGGCGCCGGCAAGTTTCCGTTGCGGTTAATGAGCGAGTCGGCGAAATGGCGGTCGGCGGCGTCGAGTCAGGGGACGATCTATGAAGTGAAGGACACGAGCGAGGCGATCTTCGCGGACTGGGACACCCGCTGGTCGCTCGGGTTCTTTGACCGAAAGCAGGGGACACCCACCGAGTACAGCAAACTCGACCGGGTGCGGTATTCGGTGATTGACCGCGCGGTGCCTGACTACGGGCGACTCCTCGATCTGCGTCAGGCGGTGCTTCTGGAGCGCATCGGGACGAGCCATGCTCTCTCGCTGGTGGGCTTCGCGTACACCGCGAAATCCTTCCCGCCGGATGCGTCGTCGGTTCGTCCGCGCTGGTTAAGAACCATTGAGGACGACCCCTTCAGCCGGGATCTGCTGACGCAGAACTCGTTCCCGCTCCGATACTTTGTGCCGATCCGCGACGACGCGCAGAACTCGCGTGAAGAAGCCAAACCCCACGAGATGAGCGTTGTGCCGACGAGCGGTGATCCGTTCAGCGTGCGGTTGCGTGAGGACACGATGGTGGTTTACTCCGTTGGGACGGACCAAGCCAACAACCGGGCCAGGCAAGTGCAGAACACCTCGTCTCTGGTGCAGGGCGCGGACTATCTCATCTGGCCGCCGATGCTGTATCTGCAGCGGCAGAATCTGATGGACCGCGGCGATCTGAAATAAACTGCGGGGCCGAACGCGGCGCACTGCGCGGCTCGCGCCCGGGGAGCACATGACCAATGTCCGATCCGTCGGTAAAAAAAATGGTGATCATCGGTTCGGGACCGGCCGGGTGGTGCGCGGCGATCTATGCCGCGCGGGCCCAGCTGGAGCCTGTGGTATATTGCGGGGTTCCGAAGCAAGACCCGGGGCCGGTGCTGCCGGGTGGGCAACTCATGCTGACGACGGAGGTCGAGAACTACCCGGGGTTCGAGCACGGCATCAAGGGCCCGGACCTGATGGACACCTGCCGGCGCCAGGCGGAGCGGTTCGGCACCAAGGTGATCGAGGACGACATCGACCGGTGCGACTTCTCGAAGCGGCCTTTCACGCTGTTCCCCGCCGAGGGCGGCGAGGTGCGAGCCGAGTCGGTGATTATCGCGTCGGGAGCGGTGGCCAACTGGCTGGGTTTGGATAACGAGATGAGACTGGCCCGGACCGGTGGAGCGGTCTCCGCGTGCGCTGTGTGCGATGGGGCGTTGCCCGTCTTCCGTGGGCAACCGCTGGCGGTGGTGGGGGGCGGCGACACGGCGATGGAAGAAGCGACGTACCTCACCAAGTTCGGGTCGATGGTGTATGTGATCCACCGTCGCGATTCGCTGCGGGCCAGCAAGATCATGCAGAAGCGGTTCATGGATCGCCCCAACGCCCGCGTGCTTTTCAACAAAGCGGTGGAGGACGTGCTGGGCGAGACCAAGTGCTCGGGCGTCAAACTTTTGGACACGGTGACGGGTGAGCGCTCGATTCTGGAAGTGAAGGGGCTTTTCATCGCCATCGGGCACACCCCCGCGACAAAGTTCTTGAACGGGGCCGGGATCGATCTCAACGAGAAGGGATACATCGACCTGAAAGGGCGGAATTCGTATACGAACATCCCGGGCGTGTTTGCCGCGGGCGACGTCGCCGATGCCGAGTATCGCCAAGCGATCACCGCGGCGGGGATGGGGTGCCAGGCGGCCCTGGATGCGGAGCGGTGGTTGGCGGCGCAGGGGATCGACTGACCGGGCCGGTTCCGGAATCGAACAATTCGCGATGAGAGGGAGCGGCGGATGAAGACCACAGGGATCGCGTTCGGGTTGGCGGCGTTCATCGGGCTTGCGGGGTCGGGAGTGGTAGCGCGGGTGCAGCCGGAGGCCAGCGAGAGGCCGTCGCCCGCGAAGATGCCGCGGGCCGCGGGCGAGATCGCCTTCAACGCCGAGACCTTCGTCGAGGGAATAGAGGTGCCGTGGGCGATCGCATTTCTGCCCGATGGTTCAATGCTCTTTACGGAGCGGGCCGGGCGCGTGCGGATCGTCAAGGACAACATGCTGGACGAGAAGCCCGTGTATGAGGTGCCGGGGCTGTGGACCGGCGGTGGCGAGATCGGCCTGATGGGTCTGTGCCTGCACCCGGAGTTCAAGGACAACGGGTTTGTGTATATCTCGTACGGCTACCGCCCCGACAAGGACATCCGAGTCGAGCGGTTCGTCTACAAAGACGGCGGATTCACGGACGGAACGGTGATCATCAAGGGCTTTCCTGCCGCCGCGAACCACGCCGGGTGCAAGGTCGCGTTCGGCCCGGACAAGAAGTTGTATATCACGGTGGGTGAACGGTTCCGCAAGGAACTGGCGCAGGACATGTCGTCGTTGGGTGGGAAGATTCTGCGGCTGAACGATGATGGCAGCATCCCGGAGGACAACCCGTTCGTGGGCAAGGATGGCTCACGACCGGAAATCTGGGCCTTCGGAGCCCGAAATCCGCAGGGTCTGGACTGGCACCCCGAGACGGGCGTGATGTTCGACACCGAGCACGGGCCCAGCGGCGAACCGGGCTTGAAGGGTTCTCGTTCCGACGGCGACGAGTTCAACGTGGTGAAGAAGGGCGACAACCTGGGATGGCCGTTGATCCATCACGATCAGAAGCAGGACGGGTTGGTCACGCCGCTGATCCAATGGACGCCCGCGGTGGCGCCGGCGAGCGGGGTCTTCTATAAAGGATCGCTTTTTCCTCAACTGACGGGCAACTACCTTGTCGGAATGCTCCGCGGTACCCGGCTGGTTCGGATCGTGCTGGAAGGCGAGAAAGTCGTGAAGGAAGAAACGCTTCTTGAGGGCGTCGGCCGCATCCGCTGCGTGGCCGAGGGCCCGGACGGGTCAATCTATGTGGCGACCTCCAACCGCGACGGGCGAGGGCGCCCCGCCGCCATCGATGACCGCATTTTTCGGTTGACGCCGAGGTAACGCGGCGGTCACGGTTCGTTACGGACGGTGCCGTGCAGCGAAAGACGGTCGCTCGAATTGATGCGAACGGGCACGACACGGCCGACGAGTTCGGCGGACCGAGCGGCTTCCGCCTCGATGAAGACGATGAGGTCACCCTCGGTACGGCCCGACAGTTGCACGATCTCATCGTCCAGAACCGTTGCCGCCAGCGGGGATTCGCCCAGGTCGCGCCCGCCGATGGTGATCGCGACGGCACCCGCGGACTTGAGTTGACCGCTGGTCATGCCGCGTTTTTTCAGCGAACGCCGGCTGACACCCTCGATAAAGACATCGAACGTAAGGCCCACCTGTTGCATGCCCAAGGTGTGGCTGATCGCGTCCTGCATCCGGAGCAGTTCGTTGTTGCGGGTTCGCTTCACCGCTTCGGGCACGTCGTCCGGGAGTTTGTCGAACGCGATGGTCCCGGGCCGCGGCGAGTACTTGAAGATAAAAGCGTTCTTGTACTGGGCGGCGAGCAGAAGCCTTTTGCTGGCGTCGAAGTCTTCATCGGTTTCGGTGGGGAAGCCGACGATAAAATCGCCGCTGACGGTGAGCGGCCGGCCGATCTCGGGCTGGTCAAGAAAACGGCGGGCGCGGGCCAGAAACTCCAGATATTCCTCGATCTCGTAGCCGCGGTTCATGAGCTTGAGAAGGCGGTTGGAACCGGTCTGGGCGGGGACGTGCAGATAGCGGCAGATACGCGGCGACGCCCGCATGACCTCCAAGACATCGTCACCGAAATCGCGCGGGTAACTGGTGACGAACCGCAGCCGCGAAATCTCGGGGATCTCGTCGTGGATCCGCCGGAGAAGGTCCGCGAAGGTCGTCACACGGTCGCCCGCGAAGGGATCACGCCGGTGCCCGCCGGTGTAGGAGCGGCCCTTCTGCGGCTGGACGTGGCCATTGGCCGTCACCGCCGCCCCGTGCTCGAAGCGGTAGTGATTGACGGTCTGGCCCAGGAGGGTGATTTCAGACACGCCCGCGTCGGTGAGTTTGCGGCATTCGTCGACGATATGGTCGGGCGGGCGATGGACCTCGGCCCCGCGCGTAAAGGGAACCACGCAGTAGGTGCAGAATTTGTTGCAGCCACGCGTGATGCGGACGTACGCGGAGCGCCGCACGGGCGCGTCGGGATCGACCGGGGAAACGCTCCTGGACAGGTCGAGAAGTTCCAGAGAATCTTCGGCGGCGGCGAGGGTCGCGCTGCGCCGTGATGTGTTGCCCTGCAGGGCGACCGAGCGTGCGGAGACCGCCGCGGCGGCACCCTCGGGGCGTCGGTCGTCGGCCAGCATCGACTCGCGGGTGCGGACGGCGTTATCGATGAGCGAAGGGAGTTTGTCGAGTTCGCCGGGGCCGCACAGGATATCGACGACGGGCATCCGCCGGATCAGGTCGATTCCATCGCGCTCCGCCATGCACCCCAGCACGCCCACGACGAGCGCGGGTTCGGCCGCCTTGCGTTCGACCAGTTCACCCAGCCTGCTCCACACCTTCTGTTCTGCGCGGTCGCGGACGGAGCAGGTGTTGTAGAGGACGACGTCGGCGGCCCCGGAGGTATCGACGAAGCGGTAGCCGAGGGCGCGCAGCCGGCCAGCGACCAACTCGGAATCGAGTTCGTTCATCTGGCATCCGAAGGTTTCGAGATAGACGCGCTTGGACATTTTGGAGGGCGATGATATGGGGCGAAAGAGATGACACGCGGGAGGAGGCCATCTCCGACGGGGACGACCGGTCAGTGTTCGGTCGTTGTCCCCTAAGCTGGGTCATGTTTCGGGGTCTTTCGCTGGCGGCCAAATGTCTGGTGGTTTTCGGTGGGGCGATTATCCTGATCGTGACCGCCGCGATGACCGTCCCGTGGTTGCGGATGATCGGGCTGATCGACGCGGGGCAGTTGGAGGTGTCGCGTCAGATGGTTTCGACGTGGGAACGCCTGGCCCCGGGCGAGCAGGAAACAGCCCGACCGACGTGGTTTGTTCCCTCCATGAGCGGGGGCGAATCGGAGGAGCGGGGCGGGATTGAGGCCCGACGGTTGGGGCTGCAGCGGGCGGCCGAACTGGCCCGCACCGACCCGTTTTTGGAGCGCGCGATTTCGGTGTTTTCAGACGACCCGGATCGGGAGGAACTGCAGGATGCGCATTGGACGGGGACGAGCCGCGAGTACCGGTATGTGAAGGCCGAGCGACGGGGATTGAACGGTCAGAGGGACTTGGCGGGACTGGTGTTGCTGCAGCGGCGGTCGATCGAGGCGACCCGATTGATCGTGATCAACACGAGTTATGTGCTCTCGACCGGGGCGGTGGTGCTGGCCTTCGCGATGCTGGTCTTCTATGTGATCACCCGCACGCTTGTGCTCTCCCCCGTCAAGGAACTGGAGCGAGCAGCCGAGCGGGTGCGGGCGGGAAACCTGAACTACCGCGCGGAACTCAACACCGGTGACGAGTTTCAGCAACTGGCGGAGACGCTCAACCGGATGCTCTCGGACATGCAGGTCTCACAGGAGCGGCTGCGGGCGATGAACGGCGCGCTGGACATGAAGTTGCACGAACTCGCGGCCACCAATTCCGAGCTCTTCCAGTCGGCCAAACTCAAGGGCGAGTTCCTTGCGAATGTGAGCCATGAACTGCGGACGCCGCTCAATTCCATCATCGGTTTCGCGGAACTGCTGATGGAGGCCGCCACGGCGGATGCGGGGCGGCCCGAGACGACGGAGGGTGCTGCGGCGTCTGCGAAACGCGTGCGGTATCTGGACAACATCCTGACCGCGGGCCGCAACCTCCTCGCGATGATCAACTCCCTGCTGGAGATGGCGAAGATCGAGGCGGGCCGGGTGGACCTGGCGTTGGAACGCATGAGCCTGCACGATACGTGTCGCGGTCTCCTGGGGTTGATCTTCCCGTTGGCCCAGAAGCGCGGGATTGAACTCAAACTGGAAGTTTCCGAGGATCTCCCGCTGGTGGTGACCGATTCCAAGAAGTTCCAACAGATCATCTTCAATTTCCTCTCCAACGCGGTGAAGTTCACCGAACCGGTGGAGCGGTCCGGGCGGACGCCGCAGATTGTGCTGCGGGCCGAAAGACTGGTGTCATCGGAGCCGGGGGCGGCGCCTCATTATCGGGTCAGCGTCATCGATAACGGACGGGGTATCTCGCCCGAAGACCAAGGCCGTATCTTCGAGAAGTTTGTGCAGGCCGACGCCGGGCACACGCGCGAACACGCGGGAACGGGGCTGGGACTGGCGATCTGCAAGGAACTGGCGACCCTCTTGCACGGGGAGATTCAGGTGGTTTCGGAAGTGGGACGCGGCAGCATGTTCAGCGTGATCATCCCGGCGGAAATTACCGGTCCGGCGGCTCGCGAGAGCCAGTTGGAGAGCAAGTTTCGCGGCACGCTGACCGGCCGTCGGGAATGGGCGGGGGTGTGAGAGGTGGCGTGGACGTTCTTTCGATCCCGTCACTCAGTCATTCGCATCCGGATCAATTCGCGCGACTGCGGACTCGTGGTGCCGGATCTGCATGGGGGCTTTGTCGGTGGCGTCGGCGAACTCGATCGCGATGACGTCGATGCGGATTGTGCGATCGGTCCATTTGTTGACGCGGCGTAGAAAGTGGGCGATCCGGATGAGGGTGCGGCGTTTTTTGGCGGTGACACTGAGTTCGGGGGCGATGTCGGGTGAATTCGGCCCGCCGCGGATTCGGGTCTTGACCTCGACGAGGACCACCGTGTGGCGGTCGGGGGCGAGGGCAATGACGTCGGCCTCGCCGGCCTTGGTGACGGCGTTGCGGGCGATGATGCGGTAGTCACGTTTGGCGAGGTAATTGGCGGCGCAGGATTCGCCGGTGCGTCCGAGGGGGTTGCCGATGACGGTGCGGACGGGAACGAGGCGGAGCCGCTGGGCGAGGCGGATGATGATCGGGAGAAGTGACACAGTGGCTGAATGATCGCGTGGTGGGGCGAACGGAGTGGGCTCAGGGGTCCTGACATGTGAACACCCAGCGATTCGACCAAGCGGGCCACTCGAATACGGGACCGCTCGACCACTTCCTCAGGGGGCAAGGCTCTTGACGTGCAGGTCCTTCAGTTGGGCGTCCGTGACGTTGCTCGGGGCCTTGGTCATGAGGTCGGCGCCGGTTTGGGTCTTGGGGAAAGCGATGACGTCGCGGATGTTGTCGGTGCCCATGAAGTTCATGACGAGCCGGTCGAGGCCGAAGGCGATACCGCCGTGGGGCGGGGCGCCGTAGGAGAGGGCTTCCAGGAGGAAACTGAACTTTTCCCTGGCCTGCTCGGGCGTCATCCCGAGGAGTTGGAAGACCTTGCTCTGGGCCGATTTGTCGTGGATGCGGATACTGCCGCCCGCGATCTCCTGCCCGTTGAGGACAATGTCGTAGCCCGCGGAGACGATCGATTCGATCGTGACTTCGTCGTCAATGTCGGCGTTGACGAAGGCCTGGAGTTGATCGTCGTTGGGGGCGGTGAAGGGGTGGTGCATGGCCACCCACTTGCCGGTGTCCTTGTTGCGCTCGAACATGGGGAAATCGACCACGATCAAGAAGTTGCGCGGGCCGCCCTCGGTGGCGGGCCTGGGGACGACGCCCGTATCGCGGGCAACCTTCTGGCGGAGTTCGCCCATGGCCTTGGTGACGACGGAGTAGGTGTCGGCGACGAAGAGGACGGTGTCGCCGGGTTTCAGGCCCAAGGCCGCAAAGAGTTCGTCCTTGACGCCCGAAAGGAACTTGGCGATGCCCGTCTCGAACTCACCGGCGGCGTTGACCTTGACCACGGCGACGCCCCCTGCGCCAAAGCCGGCGACGAAAGGCGTGTATGCATCGGTGATCTTGCGGCTGAGTTTCTCGGCTCCTTGGTCGGCGGGGACGCGGATGGCCTTGACGACGCCCTTTTTGCTGTTGAACGCGGGGCGGTCGGCACCTTTCTCGAGCGTCTCTTTGAAAAAGGCAACCTCGGTCTTGGCGGCGATGGTGGAGATGTCGGTGATCTCGAGCCCGTAGCGGGTGTCCGGACGGTCGATGCCGAAGCGTTCCATGGCCTCTCGATAGGGCATGCGCTGGATGGGAGGGACGTCGTAGTTGCACATCTCCTTCCAGAGCCGGCGGACGTAGCCCTCCATCATTTCCATGACCTGTTCACGTCGGACGAAGGACATTTCAAGATCGATCTGCGTGAACTCGGCCTGGCGATCGGCGCGGGGGTCTTCATCGCGGAAGCAGCGGCAGATCTGCATGTAGCGGTCGCACCCGGCGACCATGAGAACCTGCTTGAAGAGTTGGGGTGACTGCGGGAGCGCGTACCACGAGCCTGCGAGGTGGCGGTTGGGGACGAGAAACTCCCGGGCTCCCTCGGGCGTGCTCTTGTAGAGAATCGGTGTCTCGACTTCGAGAAAGCCGTTCTCATCGAAGTAGCGGCGAGTGACCTGGTAGACCTTGTGGCGGGCGGCGAGGATGGCCTGCATCCTGGGGCGGCGAAGATCGATGTAGCGGTACTGCATGCGGAATTCCTCCGCCGGCAGCTTGGCCAGATCGTCGGGGAGGAAGGGGGGGTTCTCGGTCTTATTGAGAACCTCCAGTTTGGAGACGGCGATCTCGATTTTGCCGGTTTCGAGTTTGGGGTTCGGGCCGCCGACGCGGGCCCGGACCTTACCCTCGATGGCCAGCACGTCCTCGTTGCGGAGTCGGCGCGAGGCCTCCATCATTTCATTGGCGCCCCCATCGTCCGGATCGAAGACCAGTTGCGTCAGCCCGTTTCGGTCGCGGAGGTCGATGAAGACGAGGCTGCCGTGGTCGCGGTAGGAGTTCACCCAGCCGTTGAGGCGGATGGTCTGGCCGATGTGCGATTCACGGAGTTCGCCGCAGGTGTTCGAGCGGATAAGCATGTCTGTTAGGTTCCCGAGAAAAGTGAGGCTAAGCATAGCGGAAGTCAAGATGAAGAACGGTTCACCCTTCAACGCCGGACGTGCCCGGCCCGGGCTGCGAATCATCGTGCATGTCCGATGTGGCCCCAAACGCTGAGTTGGCCGAAACCGCCGTGACCGATCGGTCGCTTGGCCGGCCCGCAAACCCGGCTCACCAAAGCCCCAGAACGGGCCAGCGAGGGCTACCCGCGGGACGCCGGGCTCTCCGACTCGCGGAGTTCGTGGTGCTCTACGCGGGCGGGCCCCTCCTCATCGACTGGTTCTACGTCCCCCAAGTCTTGATTCCCCTTCTGCTGGTCAGCATGTCGGCGTGCATCGTGGTGCTGCGACGGGATCCCGCCTTTGATCGGTCACAGCTGACTGTGGGGCCGTCTCCGAGCCGCGCCAACTTGTGGCCGATGTTCCTGGTGTTCACGGCGGCGGTGATCGTGGGGATCTTCGTGGTTTCGACGGAGTATCCGGCCCAGTTTTTCGACCTGCCCCGCACCAAGCCGCTGTTGTGGCTGGCGGTCATGATTCTGTACCCCTTGTTGTCGGTGTATCCCCAGGAAGTGATGTACCGCACCTTTCTGATGCACCGGTATCGGGCGGTCTTTCCTAGCCGATGGATGATGATCGTTGCTTCGGCTTCGGCGTTTTCCTTCTGCCACATCCTCTTCAATCACTGGATGCCGCTCGCGCTGACGTTCCTCGGCGGGCTGCTCTTTGCGTTCACGTACGACCGGACGCGCTCGACGTTGCTGGCGTCGCTCGAGCACGCGCTCTACGGCTGCTTCATATTCACGGTGGGGTTGGGCGATTTCTTCTACCTCAGCGCAGCCCGGGCGTAGATCAGCGCTGGAAGAACGGGCCGGGGAGGTCGGGTTGCGGAATCATTTACTGCCGACGACTCCCGGTGGCGCGGCTTTCGAATGAGCGACCTTGTCTGCCGAAAAGGTCGGGTTTCTGCTCGAAGGACGCTTCGTCGGCACCACGCACTTGACGGAATAGGAAATTTTTTCAGAACGGTCAACTGCTTTCAGCCGCCGCGGGCGGCTTCGACGTCTTTGCCGGGCTCAGGTCCACCCATGAGCCGGGCGTGCGGGTCCAGCGGCCGGCGCGGCCGACACCTCCGATGTCGGCCATCCCCACCTGCTGCGTTCCCGAGGCCCCGAAAGCCGCGGAGAGCGCCGCGCCAGGCGGATTCAGGATGATCACCGAAGAGGCCGTGCCGTTCCAGAGCACCGCGGACCCGTTGGCCCCGAACTCCGCGTATCCGGCTTGCTTGGTACCGGAAATGGCGATGGCCTCCGAAAAGGGCGAGCCCAACGGGTGGAGGTTCGTCCATGTCGAGGCCGACCCGTCCCAGAATCGGGCCCGCTGCACGCCCGCGATGGACGCCGACGTGACCTGCCGCGTGCCGGAGGAATATCACGCCCACGCTCATCGGACGCAACGAGTCGCTCGGGGGTCGTTCCCATCGCTCGATCACTCGACCCCATTCCCGCGAAACGCGAGCCACTTGATTGAAGCTCCGGACCCCCGAACGCTTTGCCAACGATGAGCAGAACGGTTTCACTTCCCCAGATCAACCCCTCGGCCGCACCACCCAGCGTCCTTGACAACTCCGCGTACGAGAAAAAAGAAAAGTGCGGCGTCTTTGGTGTGTGGGGAATGAAGGGCGGTGCGCGGCTGACGTACTTGGGGCTGTATGCGCAGCAGCACCGGGGGCAGGAGTCGGCGGGAATCGTGGTTTCGGACGGGCGGGTGCTGACCGGGATCACCGGGATGGGTCTGGTCGCGGAAATATTTCAGGCTGACGACCTGGCGAAACTGGATGCGGTGGGGGGCGCGGGAGCAATCGGGCACAACCGATATTCGACGGCGGGCGGCTCGGTGGCGTGCAATGCCCAGCCGCTGTTGGAGAATTACATCGGCGGGCAGGTGGCCCTGGCGCACAACGGCAACCTCATCAACGCCGACGGCCTTCGGCTGCGGTTCGAGGAAGCGGGGCACCTCTTCCACACCAGCAGCGACACCGAGGTCATCATCCACATCCTGGCGTCGCCGAGCCAGCAGCGGGCGGTCGACCCATTGGCGGAGACGCTGCGTCACCTGCAGGGGGCCTTCAGTCTCTTGTTTCTGTTTCCGGATCGGATTGAGGCTGCGCGCGACCCGTGGGGCTGGCGCCCGCTGACGTTGGGGCGGTTGCCATCGGGGCAGGTGGTTGTCGCGAGTGAAACAGTGGCTCTTGACGTCGTCGGCGCCGAGATTATCCGTGATGTGGAACCCGGCGAAATTGTGTCGATCAGCGATGCCGGGATTTCGTCGCGGCGGTTTGCGAACCCGGCGCCCCGCATGGCCCAGTGCGTCTTTGAGCACGTGTATTTCGCGAACCCGGCCAGCCGCGTCTTCGGGCAGAATGTGCAGATCACACGGGAGCAGTTAGGCGAACGGCTGGCGAAGGAAGCGCCGGTGGAGGCTGACTTTGTAGTGCCGATGCCGGATTCCGGTCGGAGTGCCGCCTTGGGCTATGCCCGTGCCAGCGGGATCGCGTACCGCGAGGCGATCGTGCCCAATCGGTATGTCGGCCGGACGTTCATCAAGCCCAGCCAGGAGCAGCGGCTCTCTGCGGTGCGATTGAAACTGAACATCATCTCGGAGCTCGTCAAAGACCGCCGGTTGATTGTGGTGGATGATTCCATCGTGCGCGGGACCACCACGAAAGCCAAGATGGACCAGTTGCGAGCGGCCGGGGCCAGCGAGATACATCTTCGGATTTCGTGCCCGCCGATCCGCCACCCGTGCTACTTCGGCGTTGACTTTGCGCAGCGGAGCGAGTTGATCGCTGCGGAAAAGAGCGTCGACGAGGTCCGCCGTTTCCTGGGAGTCGATTCGCTCCATTACCTCACCAAAGAGGGGATGTTGGCGTGCATGCAGCGGCCGACCAGGGACTATTGCACGGCGTGCTACGACGGGGACTACCGGCTCGACCCGCATAACCCGAGCGTTGAATTTCACCTCGACAGCGCGCAACTCACGATGTTCGACGACGCGACGCGAGCTCGCTGACGATGCGGTCCGCGACGTCGGCTTCCGTCAGCCCGTCTACAGCGATCTCAATTTGGGCGCGCGAGCGGTAGAGCGGGTCGCGGGCTGTAAAGACGGCGTCGATTTCCATGAGCGTCCCCGTGCCCGTGAGCGAAGGACGCGACGCCGCGTCGGTTTTGGAAAGTCGGGTGCGCAGGGTGTCGGGCGTGGCACGAAGATACACAAGCGTTAAATCCGCGCGGGCCGTGACGACCTCGCTGAACCCGGGCGCGGTGGGTGTGCCGCCGCCGAGCGCAATGACCGCCGTGGGCAGACGGAGCAAGTGTGCAAAGGCGCGGACCTCGGCGGCGCGGAACGCGGGTTCACCGTGCTTACGTAAAGCGTCCGCGGGCGTC
>CAZJXA010000026.1:0-3831 GCA_964549785.1 uncultured Phycisphaeraceae bacterium
GGCCCCGGCCACGGCCGGGCCCGCCGCAGCGCCGGCCGCCGTGGTCAAGCCCGAAACCAGGCCCCGCATGACACAAACATCGCTTTTCGAGTTCTCCGTGCCCGCCCTCACCGCCGAGCCCGATGTGCCGGCGAAGCCCCTCGCCGATCACAAAGGCAAAGTCGCCCTCGTGGTGAACGTCGCCAGCGAGTGCGGCTACACCCCGCAGTACGGCGGCCTGCAGGCCCTTTATCAGGAACTCGCGATCGACGGCCAACTCCCCTTCACGATCCTCGCCTTCCCGTCCAACGACTTTGGCGAGCAGGAGCCCGGCGGCCCCGATGAAATCAACAAGACGTGCACGAAGTACAAGGTCACGTTCCCGTTGTACGGCAAGATTTCCGTAACCGGCGATTCGGCCGACCCGCTGTATCGGTGGATCATCCAGCAGCCCGCTTCGGGCAACGAACCGCCCAAGTGGAATTTCACGAAGTTTGTCGTCGATCACAACGGCAAGGTCGTGGCCCGGTTCGACACCCGTATCAGCCCGGACGACCCGACCCTGCGCCGCACCCTCAACGAACTCCTCGCGGCCGCGCCCAAGACTTCTGCGCCTACCTCCACCAATCCCGACTCCAAAGCGCCGGTCGATCCCAAGTAGTCAGCGCTCTCGCGCGCGGCACGGCGCTGAGCACGGATCGTGTGTTCCTCCGGGTTTGCTCTTGACTCTGTCGTAACGTCTCTGCCCCCGTACCCCCTTTGGCTTCCTTCCGATACATCGCCGTGGCAGCCAACGGCCAGCGTGTCGAGGGGTTGCTCTCCGGGCAGTCCGAGCAGGCCGTCATCGCCGACCTTGAGAGCCGGCAACTGACGCCGGTTGAGCTTGTGCCCCGGGCCGAGCGCGTCCGCCGCGCCCGCGGCGTCGGCCTTCGTCCGTTGGGACAGTCGTACGAGCAACTTTCGGATCTTCTTCACGCCGGCGTCCCGCTGCTCCGCGGGCTGAGGCTTTTGGGCGGCCGCACCGGCTCGCCGCGGCTGTCCGCCATCTTCCGAGGTCTCGCCGAGTCCGTGGAGAAAGGGGTGGACCTGGGGCAGGCCATGGCCGACCAACCCGAGATTTTTCCGACAGTTCAGGTGGCGATGGTGAGAGCGGGCGAACGCGGCGGGTTCCTTGAGAAAGTGCTCGCCCGCATCGGCGCGCTGGTGACGGCCCAGGCCGATCTCCGGGCCAAGATCATTGGAAACATGGTCTACCCGGCGGTCCTCATCGTCTTCGGTCTCCTCGTCATCGGGGTGATTTTCTGGAAGTTCGTCCCGCAGTTCCGCCCGATGTTCGCGGCCCTGGGCGACGAACTTCCGCTGACATCGAGGGTCGTTTTCGCCGTCAGTGACGGCGTCGGCCGGTTCGCTCCGCTCACCATCGCGGCCCTGCTTGTGGCCGCCTTTGCGTGGTGGCGGACGGCCCGGATCCCCTCGGTCCGCACCCGCATCGAGGAGCACAAACTGCGGATGCCGGTCGTCGGCAATCTGCTCCGCGCCTACGCGACGGTGCGATTCTGCCAGTTGCTCGGCACCATGCTCGATAACGGCGTCCCGATGATCGCCGCCCTCACGATCGCCCGCGATGGAGCCGGCCACCCGCTGTTCGCGGCCACGATCAACACCGCGATCGAGCGGGTGCGCTCGGGCGGCCATTTGGCCGAACCGCTGAGGGACAGCGGCCTCTTCGATGACGACGTGATCGAGATGATCTCGATCGGCGAGACCGCGAACAACCTGGACGAAGTCCTGCTCAAGATCGCCCTGACGATGGAACGCCGTCTCGACCGGCTACTCACCATCGCGGTCCGGCTCATCGAGCCGCTCCTCTTGGTGATGATCGCCGGGGTCGTGGGCCTTGTCGCCGCCGGCTTGCTCCTGCCGATGAGCAAATTGGGCAACGCGTTGTAACGACCCGGCAGCCGCCGCTTGCGGGGGCGCGGGCCGTGGCGGCGGCCGCGACGTTCTGGCCGGGACGTCTTGCTGTGATCGGAGTTCAGACTACGATGGGAGTGCACGCCTCACGGAGGAACCGCCTATGCGTCTGAATCGTCGCCGCTCCCGCTCATCGCGGGGTTTCACCCTCATCGAAGTGCTGATCGTGATCTTCATCGTGCTCGCGCTGGGCGGGCTGGTGGCGTACAACTTGCTCGGCCAGAAGAAGAAGGCCACCGCTAACTTGGGTCAGATCGAACTCAACAACCTCAAGTCGGCGCTCAAGCAGTTCAACTTCATTCACGACCGCTACCCCACCGACGAGGAAGGCCTGGCAGCGCTCTGGAGCAAGGAAGCACTCCCCGACGAAGAAGCCCAGAAGAAGTGGCAGAAACTCATGGAGGCCCCTACTCCGAAAGACCGCTGGGGCAACGAGTGGGGCTACCGCCAGGTGAGCGAGCACGGCGACGAGACCGAGTTTGATCTTTGGTCGTATGGCCCGGACATGCAGGAAGGGACCGCGGACGATATCGTCTCGTGGACTTTGGATGATGAGTCGGGGGGCGATCTCGGCACCACTCCATCACCCGACGGCCCCGCCGGCGGCCGCTAGGCCCCCGACCGGACCGGATCACCCGATACTGAAGGACCATGATCAATCAGCGGCGGCCCCATCCCGCGCGGCTCGAACCATGTCGATCCCGACGGTTCGGGTTTTCGCTGGTTGAAGTGTTGATCGCCGTGGCGATCACCTTGGCGCTCGCAGCGCTGATGCTGCCTGATTTCACGTCCTTCGGGGTTCTTTCCGCCCGTCGCAGCGCGGCCGAAGCGTTGCAGGCCGCCGCGCATTCGGCCCGTTCCCACGCGCTGAACGCGGCCGAGCCGGTGCAATTGAGCGCCCGCGACACGCGGGACGGTTGGATTCTTGAAGCCCGCACCGTTTCTCCCCGCCGCTCTGAAACTTCTGCCGACCCGGACGAACCGTCGCCGTCACGCAGCATCCGTGTCGGTCGGTTGTCTGCGGGGTTCACGGTCGTGGCGGCCGAAGCGGAGACGCCGATGCCGGAGTTGCAAACCGGTGGCGAGCGGTCATCGGACGACGCCGGGAACGCCGGACCCTCGGTCTTGATCGCCCTCGTCATGCCGGATGGAACATTCGAGCCCGAGGGGGTGCATCTCGTTCACCGGGGCCGACGTTCGCTCATCACGGTTCGGAAGTGGACGGGTCGGGTTGAATTGGGGGATTGGCTGGATTCCTCAGCACCCGAGCCGTCGGATGTTGACCCAGCTCGAACCGCCGGGCTCGCCGAGAATGTGGGCGGGGCGGACGCGCCATGATCCATCGAACTTTGGCGTCACCCGGCCGGCCCCGCGCGGCGATCCTGCTGGAGTGCATTCTCTCGCTGGCCATCCTGGTCGGGGCAGGCCTCGCCATCATCTCCTTGGTCGACCGCGCCGGGAGCGCCCTCACCGGTGCCCGCGACGCCGAACTCGCGGCCGACCTCGCCCGCTCCACCATGAGCAAACTCGCGGCGGGCTTGGGAACCGTTCAAACCCTTGCGGGCCCCGTGGAGCCGTGGCGCGATGAACGCGACGAAACCTTCGATGATTCGCTGCCCGCGGACTCGCCTTGGACGGTCGCCATCGACGCCGAGCCCGCCGAGTTTCCGGGGCTGACGCTGATCACCGTCACGGCGATCAACGCCGATCCGTCGGGCCGCGTCCGCTCGATGTATTCCCTCCGGCAGTTAGTGGCTCTCGGCTCCGAAGCGGGCGAGAGCGACGGGCGTTCGGTCCGGGGGGGAGACCAATAAAGCGAACCGCGTTCACGCTGTTTGAGGTCCTCGTGGCGATGGTGCTGATGGGCTGTCTCGCGAC
>CAZJXA010000026.1:3931-23239 GCA_964549785.1 uncultured Phycisphaeraceae bacterium
CGCGACCGGCTTTCTCGATCCGCGGATGCGATCATCGGCGCCTCGATTCTCCTGGAAAGTGTGGAGACCGACCTATTGACCTGTATCGCGGGTCAGGGAGAAACCGGCGTCTTGGGCACCACCGATACATTGCTCGTCCGGGCGCGGTCGGTGACGTTGACGCCGGTGGCGGGCCAACCGGCCGATCTGCAGGGTTCCGAGTATCGCTTTGCATCTGGTGCGGTGGAAGGACGACGCTGGGCGGGCGAGACGGCCTCAGGGACATTCGAGCCGATCGTGACGGGGGTCGGGCGGCTGCGCTTTCGGTATCACAACGGTAAAGAATGGCGAGAGTCGTTCGATAGCGGTCGCGTCGGCACGCTGCCCGCAGCGATCGAAGTCGCCGTGTGGTTTGCCGGCCCAGCGTCTGAGGCGGTCGTTTCGGAAACCGAATCCGGCCGCGACTCCGACGAGCCGCCGCGGTCGCCCCCGGATCGCCTTCGCATCATCACCATCCCGGACGGTCCCGCGTCGGGCGGCAAGGGGCTGCCATGAGAAGGCTTCGGACGCGCCGCGCCAGCATCCTGCTGGTCACCTTCATGGCGATCACCATCGCCGCACTGGTCGCGACCGGCCTGCTGCTGCGGGCCGACGGCTCGCAGGATGTGGTCGCGGTGTCGCTCCGCCGAACCCAGGCCCGTGCCCTCGCGTGGTCGGGCGTGCAGGCCGCGCTGGCGCAACTTGCCGACTCCCGGGCAGGCCTCCTCGCGGGGGCCGATCCCGAAGTCTTCAGCGAGTTCGAGATCAGCCTGGGATCCTCGGACGGTGTGGTCCGAACGGTGCAAATGGCTCCGGGGGTACATGCCGAGTCTGAAGCCGCCAAACTGCCGCTCAACGCGGTCGATGTCGTCGCGTTGGCCAAACTCCGGGGGCTCGAATCCGGCGACGCCGCTTCCATCCTTGCGCGGCGCGGCGACGGCTTTTTCAGTCCGGAATCGGCCTTCCCGGACACCGCGACCGAGCCCGCGGCAGCGGCGGATGTTCGTTCGGACCTGCCGTTCGACGATGCGGCCACCCTTCCCGACGCCGCGCGGCTCGCAACCGTGTTCTCGTTCGAGCCCGAACTTGCCGGCCCCGCCGCTGCCGCAGCATGGCCCCGCAGCGACGGAGAGCCGCGTCTGTTCGTGGGCGACGGTTGGACTCCAGCGCTCGCCGAGGCGGTCTCCGCGGTGCTCTCCGAACCCGATGCAAAACTCGCCGAGTCGTGCTTCACGGTGCAGCAACCCTTGGAACGAACTTCTCAAGTGGCGGCGCGGCTTGCCGCGACCGGCGTGCCGCGCGAGCAGTGGGGGGCCTGGCTCGATCTGTTCACGACCAATCCAGAGAGCTTCCGCGCCGGGCTGGTCGATATCAACCGGGCCTCGGCATCGGTCCTCGCCTGCATCCCCGGGATTTCGGCCGAGACCGCCGAGCGTCTTGTCTCGCTGCGTTCCACGCTCGACGCCGCCGCCCGGGCCTCCATCACCTGGCCGCTGGAATCGGGCCCGCTCACGCAGGATCAATTCCTCGAAGCCGTCGATTGGTTCACGACCCGCTCTCTCCAGTTCCGGGTCCGCATCGAAGCCGGGCTGGCTCCCGCCGATCCGGTCGACACGGCTCGCGATGAGGGACTGCTCGTTCCATTGAAGGGTCGGGTCGTGCTCGAAG
This sequence comes from uncultured Phycisphaeraceae bacterium, assembly GCA_964549785.1. Classification (GTDB taxonomy): domain Bacteria; phylum Planctomycetota; class Phycisphaerae; order Phycisphaerales; family UBA1924; genus JBEIUO01. Next base: position 5,618 of record CAZJXA010000026.1, read on the forward strand.
CCGTGATCGACGTTGCGGGCCCTTCCCCACGGATCGCCTACCTTCGCGACGTCACCTTGGGGGCTTGGCAGCGTCCACCGGCGACGCCCGACCCACTTCCCGACGCCTTTTCGCCGGGCCAACGCGTTGCAGAAGCGCGGGCCGCCGACAACGCGGATGAAGGTGCCGCGGCATCGGATGCGGGTGCGGATGCGGCCCTCACGATCGACGCCGACCTCGATGTCGGCGGGCTTGAGTTCACGGCTTCGTTCGACCCGCCTTCGACCTCGGTGATCGGTGACCTCGAGCTGGAGCGAGTTGAAACCGGGGGCGGGATCGAAAACCCTGCCGGAGGCGGACGGGCCTCCGCGGCCGGACAAGAATCAGCCACGCCCGCAGTCCGTCCCGGCCCCTCCGACAACCGGACTGGCCGATGGACGTTCGGGCGACGGAACCGCTGACTGTGTCCACCACGCGCGACATCTCGGTGCTCGAACTCGACGGGCCACACCTCGCCGCGATCACCGCGGCGGTCAACGGCGCGCGGATCGAGGTCCATCGCTGGCACTTTGCCGAACGTCCCACCGACATAGCGCCCGACGACGTCCAGGCTGTCGGCGAGTGGGTGGGCAGAGAATTTCGCACCGCCAACCTCGCCCGCTCGCGAGTCGTCTTTGCTGTCTCCCGCGGCGACGTGGTGCTCAAGCACCTGGCCCTCCCGGCCTCGCCCAGCGTCTCTGCGGGCGATCTCGCCGGCATGGTCCGCATTCAGATGGTGCGGCAACTCACGATGACGGTCGAGGGCACGGCGATCGATTTCCTGCCGCTGGATGCCAAGTCGCCTACGGCGGCCGTGCGGCCCGTGCTGGCGGGCGCCATGCCCGCCGAGCGCGTCGACTGGTGCCGCCGCATCGCCTCGGCCGGAGGGCTCAAGCTCGCGCGGATCGGACTTCGATCCTTCGGCACGGCGGCCGCGCTCGCAAACCTCTCACAGCGTTTGGACGGCCCGGTATTGGGAGTCGCCATCGGCGCCACCTCCACCGAGTTCGTGGTGGTTGACGACGGGCGCATGGTTTTCGCCCGGGCCGCCGACCTTGCCCGCCCCGGAGCGCCCGAGGATTTTGAGAGTTTCGCGGACAAGGTGGGCATCGAGGCCCGCCGCACCTGGATCAGTTACCGAGCCGCGATGGAGTCGCGAGAGCCCGCCGTCGCGGCCATTTTGGCCGACGGAGAGCTGGCCCGCATCGTGGCCGACCGTTGCGGCACCGCGCTGTCGTGCCGGGGCGAAACCGCCGCACCGCCCGAGTCCGTCGTCATCCCCGCGGAACTTTCGCCCGCCGAACGGGCCGCGGCGAACCCTCTTTGCGGTCTGCTGCTGGAGCAACTGCTCGGTCGCCCGATGCTCGACTTCGCGAACCCGCGCCGGATGCCCGACCGGGCCGCACGGGTCCGCCAACTGGTCCTCGCCTCGGCGTTGGGAGCAATCCTCGTGGGTGGTGTGGGGTACGTCGTTCGCGACTCGTCGCTCTCGACGCTCCGCACCGAACTCGCTGCGCTCGAGGCGTCGGAAAAGGACCTTCGCGGCAAAGTCGATCGGATGTCGCTCCTGGCGGTGCGGGCTCGCCACGCCGATGAGTGGCGCACCGGCGGTATTGACTGGCTCTCCCACTTGGACGCCGTCACTGCGGCCCTCCCGGATGCCTCGCGTGCCCGGGCCGACGAGATCACCGCGGCAGCCACCTCGGGCCTCTCGTTCGATCTCGGGAGCGACAAGTCCTTGCTCAAAGGAAAGTGGACGCCCCGCCGCCGGGCCGTGATCCGCCTCACCGGCAGCCATGACGATCAGCGGGCCGTCGCCGAGATGCGGGAACGCCTGCTCGCCGATCAGGTCTATGAAGTTGAGAGCAGCGGCCCTGACAAGGCCGACCGCTTCGGGTTGGACCTCGTCACCTTCAGCACAACGTCGGCCAAGCCGGCCAAGCCAGCCGCGCCGGGCACCACCGCGGCCCGGCCCGCGCCCGCGACCAAACCGGCGGGTCCATCATGAATCTGCGTTCCCTCCCCACCCGCACCCGCCGGCTTCTGTACGCGGGGTTCGCGATCGCGACGCTGGTGGCCGGCGTGGTCGTGTACCAGCGGGTTTTCGCGGCTCCGCAGACCGCTTTGCAAGCATCGATCGACCGAACGACGGCCTCGATTTTCACGCTGCAAAACCTGCTCGACGACGAGGTCGAATATCAGCGCCACCTCCGCGATTTCGCGGGCACGACCCTCGGCGGAGCAGTCGATCGGGTTCAGCACCGCCTCCGCACCGGTCTGGCCCGGGCGGCCGAGGTCGCCGGCCTTTCACAGGTCATCGTCGATGCCGACGACCCGCAGGAAGTCCTCAATCCGGCGGTCAGCGCGAAGGGCGTTGCCCCACTCACGAAACGTGCTCTGCGATCCAAAGCGGATTTTGAGCTTATCCGGGGCAGCGTCCAGGGCCTCGGAACCTTGGAACAAGCCACCCGCGCGTTGGCGCTGCTCCAGTCTCAGAAATGGATTCACCGCGTGGATTCATTCTCGCTCCGCCCGGTCGGAAAGATGCGAGACCGCTACGAGTTCCGGGCCCAGGTCGCGACTCTTTTTGCCCGCGACCTCACCCAGACCGACGCCTCAGAACCGGAACTCTCACCGCCGACCGTCGATCTTGAATCGCTCGCCCGCGTTGTGGCCGCGCGGGCGTTCTTCACGATCCCCGACCGCTCGGTCCCGGTGGTCATCGCGGCGGTGCCGCAGCCCGCCGCCCCGACCGAGGTCCCCGTCCCGGGCGCGGCCATCTTCCTCCCGTATGAAGACTGGCACTTGACCGGTGTGATGGCAGGACGGGCCGGCGTGTCCGCGATCATGCTCAACCGCAAGAGCGGGCAATCCGTGACGCTTGAAAAGGGCGGCACGGTCTTGGACGCCGTCTTTGTTGATACCCGCGCCGACTTCGCGATCTTTGAGATTTCTGGCAAACGCTTCGAAGTGGCGAACGGGGCCTCGCTCGCGTCCCGACAACCCGGGGGCTAAAGGATTCTCTCCCGCATGCCCAGTTACCGGCAGCGGTCGGCAGGCGTGTGGGCAGTCGTTTCGCACTGGACCTTCAAAAACCAGCGGACTCCCCACCCGCCGACGGTGTAAAGTGCCACCTCGAAACGGGGGCCACTCCGTATGCGGTCGGCTGCCGGCCCCCCCTTGGCCCTTGCCAGGGGCGCCAACGCACGATCCAAAGTGGTTCGGCGGCGGATTCTGCTCGGAATCGGATTCGATCACCCAATGCTCCCAGGGCCATGGAGTTTTCTCATGCGAACGGAATCCCCCTCGTCGCGAGATCAAGATTTCTCCCACGGTCCGCTGTCGGCGAACGACATTCCCTGCCTGATTCCCCCGCGTGGACCGACCAAACCGCGCTCCGGCCGAACGCTCGCGGCCGCGCTTCTGGTCGCTTCCGCCGGATTGGCCGCCTCGGCCCGTGCCCAGGCCACGCCCGCCGCACCGGAACCGCAGCCCGCGACCCAGCCCGGTTCTGCACCGGTCGCGGAGCCGAGCACGACCGCGGCGCCGCCCGTCGCGGCACAGCCGGAGCCGGCGCCGCTTCAGCAAACAGCGCAGCCTGAAGTTCCCCCGGTCGCCCCGCCGCCCGGGCCGGAAGCACTGACCGCACCGGTGCAGCCCCCGGTCATTGCGCCGGTTGAAGCGGCTCCCGTCGCGGCTGCCCCCGTCGCCGCGCCCGAGCCCGCGCACGCGGTTTCGGTGACGCCGCCGGAGCCGGAGATCCGGTTCAATTTTCGGGAAGCCCCGCTCGAAGCGGTCCTGAACTTTTTCGCCAAGGAAAGCGGCGTCCCGATCATCTATGAAGCGGCGACCCCGGTCGGTGTGCTGACGTTCATCAGCGCGTCGGGCTACACCTTTGATCAGGCCCTGAGCATCCTCAACCTGAATCTCCAGCGGTTCGGGGTGCACCTCCGCCGACAGGATCAGTACCTTTATCTGGCCACCCTCCAGGATTCGATGAAGAAGCCGCTCCCGGTGAGCGACCCCGGCGCGGTCGGTGATCTTTCACCGGACAAGTTCGTGACCGTGGGGATCGCTCTGGATAACGCCCGGGCCGACCTCGTCACCGAACAGATCAAGACCCTCATCGGTCCCTACGGCGGCGTTGTGGCGGTTCCGGCACAGAACATGGTGATCGTCGTTGAGTCGGCGGCCCAGGTGAAGCGCATCCGGGACATCATCTCGGCGATCGACGCGGTGCGGCCGGTGGACTCGGCATTCAAGATCTTCGGGCTGCGGTACGCGCAGGCCGAGGCGGTTCACAACGCCCTCAAGGGGCTTCTGGGTGAGCGCGTCGTCACCACGTTCATCGATAAGGACGGTCGCAAGACGACGACGCAAGACGTCTCGGTCGCCGGTCTGAATATCCAGCCCGATACGCGCACCAATTCGATCATCGCCATAGGCTCCGCTTCCCGCCTCCAGTCGGCGGCCGAATTGATCTCGCTCCTCGATGTGCCGGAGGCGGGCGTCGCCGAGTCGTCGATGATAACCCGGGCGGTCTCGCTGTTGACCCCTCAGCAAGCGGCGGAGCAGATCGGGGTGCTCTTTGCAAACCTCGACGCCAAGCGACGGCCGACCGTCATTCAGGTTGCGGACTCGGGGAAAATCACGATCGTCGGTGACCGTCTTTTGCTGGCCCAGGCCACAGCGCTGCTCGACCAGGTCGATCCTGTCGGACCCGAATCCGCCTCGCCCGCCACCGACCGTGTCGCCTCGACCGTCGCGCTCCGCCACATCACGCCCGCGCTGGTTGAGTCGCTCGCCCCGCGACTCCTCACGCCCCGGCAGTTGCAGTCCATCCGCTTTGCGCCCACCACCGACACTCGCGGCGTCGTCATTGCCGGCCCCGCCGCCGATGTCGCCGCCTTCGAGCGCTTGCTCGCCGCCTTGGACGTCGAATCCCGGTCGGACCGCGACGTCCGCATCGTGCGGCTGGATGCCGCGACTGCCGCCGCAACGCTCGCCCGGGCCAAAGACCTGTACACGCAGTCCGGCAAGGATCAGTCCGACCCGGTTTCGGACACGCTCGATGCCGCGAGCGGATCCGTCACACTCGTCGGGTCCAGGCGTTCACTCGACGCGTTCGATGCGGTGCTGCTGCAGGCCCGCCAGGCCGAGGCCGGGGCGGCCCAGACCCGCCGCTATACGCTCACCCACGCGTCGCCTTCGGCGCTCGCCGCCAAATTGTCTCGTCTCGCGCGCCCGCTCCTCACGCCGTCCGACGGGTCGCCCTTCACCGAGCCGGTGATCGAGCCGCTGGATGACATCGACACGCTCATCGTCCGGGCGACGGCGGCCCAGTTCGGCGTTCTCGCGGAACTGGTGGCCCAACTTGATACACCCGCGTCGGCCGGTCGGGAGTTCAAGATTGTCACCCTACCGGTTGGCAACCCTGCGGTCCTGCTCGACCGGGCCCGGGCGATCTATGGTCCGCGTGCCGACGCCCTCGCGCCGGCCGACGCGGCGTCGCTTCAGACGACGATCGACGAAGCCTCGGGGAGCCTCTTCATCTCCGGCCGTGCCGCGGCGATCCGGGCTTTCTCGGAGTCGGTCGATCAGGCCCTGCAACTCGCGCCGCCGGCCCGCAGCACCCGCATCGTCGATGTTCAGAACATCCCGGCCAAGGACCTCCTGCCACGGCTTGCTGTCATCCTCGCCGCCTCCGACCCGATCGACACCAGCCGCAAGGTTCCGGCGCCCGGCCTGTCCGCGATCGAGCAGACGAACTCAATATTGGTCAGCGCGGAGGACGCTCAGCACGCCGTCATTCTGCAACTGGTCGCGCGCCTTGATCGGGCCGAGCAGGGCGACCTGCCCTCCCTCAAACTCCTGCAACTCCGCACCGCGGAGGCGCCCTCCATCGCGGCGATGCTGACCGAGCAATACGGCAAGCGTCCGCAGGCCGATCGTGCCGCCAAGCCCGTGGAGGTGCGGGCAGACGCGGGGACGAACACGCTCATCGTCTCGGCCCACGCCGATCTCTTCGACGAAATCCGAACCTTTGTCGACGAGATCAATAAAGACAAGAAGACCGGACCCGGCCGCGTGACCGAGTTGTTCCCGCTCAGGGTCGCCAAGGCCTCCGATGTCGCCGTCGCGATGGACAAGTTGTACCCCGAGCCGCCCGTCCCCGCCGACCGCCTGGGCCGCCCGCAGCCGTGGCTGCGCCAACCCAAAGAGGTCACGGTCTCGGCCGAACCCACCAGCAACTCCCTGATCATCGACGCCCCGGCCGACCGCATGGAGAGCCTGCGGGAACTCGCCGCGCAGCTCGACCGTGTGGAATTGCCCCCGGCCGCGGAGCTGCGCACCTGGCGGGTGCTGGGTCCGAGCCTCGATGCGGTCTCCAAGACCTTGACGGCGATGGCGGCCCGGGGCGTGCTGTCCGAGCCCGCCCAAGCCGGCAAGCAGCCCGTGCAGGTGATGATCGAGGTGGAGCCCAAGTCGTCGACACTCATCGTGGCGGGCGATGCCAAGACCTTCGAGATCACCGAGAAGGTTCTCAAGGACCTTGCGCTGATCCCCATCGAGAAGGGCCTTCGTATCATTCCGGTCGCGAACGATCAGGCCGCGCTGGTGCGATCCCGGGCTCTGGAAATCTACTCGGCCCAGGTGGCGCAGGTCCCCGATGCCACCCCGATCGAGGTTACGGTCAATGAGTCCAGCAATTCGCTGATGGTGGTGGCCGACGAGGCCGGCATGACGCGCTTCGTCAAGGTGATGGACGAACTGTCGCGCCAGTCGGGTGCCCCCCGCGAAATCCGGTTGATCGAACTCAAACTCGCCAAGTCCGCCGAGGTGGTTGGCTTCCTGCGGGATCTCGTCGCGTCGAGCGACACGCTCAAGATAAAGGGCGGGGCCGCTCCCGAGTTTGAGCCGATCGAGGCGACGAACAGCATCATGGCGGCGGCCCAGCCGGGACAGTTCGCGATTATCGAGGCTCTGGTTCGCGAGCTCGACAACGCCCAGACTGCCGACCGGCCGCCGATGCGGATTCTGAAACTCCGCACCACCGAGGCCTCCAACCTGGCCGGGGTGCTCCAGGCGGGGTTCGACCGCCGCTCCATCGATGAGCGAGGGAAGAAGCCAGTCACCATCGAGGCCGACCCCGCGACCAACACGCTCATCATCTCGGCCCACGCCGACGTCCTCCCCGAGATCGAGGCCATCGTCTCGCAACTGAACGAAACGCAGGCGGCCGACGCCGAGGGCCGCGAGATCCGCATCTTTCCGCTCAAGGTCGCCCGGGCCGAAGAACTCGCGATCACGATCGATCAGATGTTCCCGGAGCCGCCGGTGCCGATCGACCCACGGACGCGTCAACCGCGGCCGGACCTCAAGCCGCCCCGCGAGGTTGTCGTCAAATCCGACCGGGCGACCAACTCGCTCATCGTCGATGCCCCGGCCAAACGCCTTGCCGGGTTCGAGCAGATTGTCAAAAGCCTGGACCAGACGAAACTGACGGAGGACGTCGAACTCCGCACCTACACCGTGACCCACGCGGACCTCGCGGCCGTGGCGACGGCCATCCGGGCCTTGGCGGCGTCCGGCTCGCTCACCGGTTCGGCGGCGGCCCGCCCCGTCATGGTGGAAACCGAACCCACCAGCCGGACGCTCGTGATCTCGGCTCCCAAGACCGCGTTCGAGCAAATCGAGAAGGTGCTGACTCAAGTGGATGCGGCTCCCAACCGCCCCGAGAGCATCCTCCGCATTCACGCGCTGACGCACGCGCGGGCCGATCGCATCCAACCCCTCCTGCAAAGACTGCTCGTGGCCCGCCTGCGGACGCAGCGCGACGCCGGCACCTTCCTCGGCGACCCGGAGCAACTGCTCGACATCACCGCCGACTCGGGCTCCAACAGCCTCATCATCTCCGCCCCCGCGGACATCCAGAACCTCGCCGACGAGGTCATCAAGGCCTTGGACACCGAGGCCTCGGCGGCGGGCCGTTCCGTCGTCCGGGTTGTTCCGCTCGCGTACGCCGAGGCCGGGAGCGTCTCCGCCGCGCTCATCGCCGCGCTCCCCGCGCTCGCGCTCCCCTCGGGCGAGGCCGTTTCGATTGTGCCCGCCCCGGGCTCCAACGCGATCATCCTCTCCGGGGCCGTCAAAGATCTCGCGAAAGTGGAGCAACTCATCCAGCCGCTGGATGTCCGCCCCAGCGGCGCCGAAACGCCCAGTGTCGAAACCTTCGCGCTCCAGCACTCCGATGCCGTCACCATCGCGGCCCTCGTTCAGTCGCTCTTGGTTCAACAACAGGAGACCGACCCGCGCATCGTGCAACTGCAACTCCAACTCGCCCGCCAGAACCGGCTCGATCTCTTCAAGCGGCCGATGATCCGTGTCGAGGCGGCCCAGCGCACCAACTCGCTCATCGTCTCGGCCCCGCTCGCCACCATCGAACTTGCCAAGTCCATCATCGAGCGTCTGGACGTTCCGGCCGACGTCACGGACCGCATCGTCGCGACCTTTACACCCGCCAAGGCGGAGCCCGCAGCGCTGATCGCGACCACCCGAAGCATCGTCGATACCACGGTTCCCGGTGCCCGCGGCCCCGTCGAGTTGCTGGTGCAGGCCGCCTCCGGCAGCATCGTCATTCTGGGTTCGCAGGCTCAGGTCGATGAATCACTGCGTGTCCTCGCCGAGTTTGATGATCGCGCGCCGATGCTTCCCGGCCTGGATGTGCGGGTCGTGTCGCTGAAGAATGTCGATGCGGCCTCGATCGCCCCGAGTCTTCAGAATCTCCTCTCCGACCGCTCCCGCTGGCCTTCTGAACTCCGCCGGGCCGAGGCCGCGGGGCTCAAAGTCCCGTCGCCCACCGTCACGGCCGAAGCGGCGAGCAATCGGCTGCTTCTCAGCGTTCCCTCACTCCTGCTGCCGCTGGCGGATGAACTCACGACCGCGCTCGATCAACCCTCCACCGGCACCGGCGTCGAGGTCGAGGTCTTCAAACTCGGTTCGGGCGATGCGGCCTCGGTGGCGACGGCGGTCACGACGGCCCTCGCCGCCACCGCCACACCGGGCGAAGCCAAACCAACCGTCTCGTCCGAGAAAGCAAGCAACACCGTGATCGTCTCGGGCGGCCCGGAAACCCTGCGCCGGGCTTCCACGCTTATCAACTCGATGGATCAAGCCGTGGAGCCGGGCGGCATCGGCGTCCGCACCATCCTCCTCAAGCACGCCCGCGCGGAGGCTCTTGCCCCGGTCCTGGAGACGATCCTCAGCCGCGAATCGCTCTTTGATAAACTGCCGGAGTGGATGCGGGCCCAGGCCCTGTCGCGCGGTGCTCAACCCGAGTCCACGAGCGTGAAAGTTGCCGCGGAAACCCGCCTCAATGCGCTGGTCGTCAGCGGTCCGAAGGCCGTTCTGGAGGTGGCGGAACAGGTCGTCGCCGAACTCGATTCCGCCTCTGCCGCGGGAGGGTCCGCCGCCCGCCCCATCCGCATCATCACGCTCCAGAATGCGGACGCCGTGCAACTCGCGGAGAACCTCGATGCCGTCTTCGAGGGCGAAACGGGCGAGCTGAAACCCTCCATCCGGGTCGATGCTTCCAGCAACAGCCTGATCGTGCGGGCCTCGACGACGCAGATGCAACTGGTCGATGAACTCGCGGCCAAACTCGATTCGGCGACGTTGTCGGTGAACCGCCAGCTCCGCATGGTCCCGATCGATCGGGCACGGGCCGACGCCGCGATGCTCGCCGAAACCCTGCGGAAACTCATCGATTCGCAGGGTGGGCCGGGCGTCGAAGTCATTTCCACCGAAGAACTCCTCCGCCGGAATCTTCAAGAGGAGCCCGCCCCAAGCGAGCCCGAAAACAAGCCCGCGGCACCCGCAGAGCTCCCGAAGCCCGCCAAGCCCAAGGTCATCGGCGCTGCGATCGAATGGTTCGATATCCCGAGCGTCGCCCCGACATGGGGGTTGACATGGGGGTCCATCTGGACGGCTCGAAGTCAGGCGATGTATCAGTATGTGAACGTTCCCGCCGGCCTCCCGCCGACCGCTCACATTCTTTTTTCAACGCTCGGAGCGCTCGCCCAGCCCGAGCCCACCGTAACTAGTCCGAAGCCGGTCAGGCCGGCGACGCCAACCCTCATCGCCGTCGATAAGGCGACCAACTCACTGGTGATTGTCGGCTCGCCGCGGGCCACCGAACGCCTCGTCCAACTCGCCAAAGACCTTGAACAACAGATGCCGCTGGAGCCCACGAAGGTTCGCATCGTCACGCTGCCGATCTCGGCCGACGCCGGGAGTATCGCGGACGTGGTCCGCCAGACGATCACCCAGGTCGGGCGCGCCTCTCCCGCCAACCCCGGCGGTTTCAGCGGCGGCGTGAGCGTTTTCCCCGATCCCGCCGGCGCGTCCCTCATCGTTCTGGCGGGTGAATCAGACTTCGCGGTGGTCGGCAATCTCATCGCCTCGATCGCGCGCTCCACCTCCGGAACGCCCCTCACCATCAAGCACTACCCGCTTGCGAATATCAACGCGGCGAGGGCTGTCTCCGCCATCCGGGATCTCTTTTCCCCCGAGCCCCGCGGCCAACAGGCCCGCCGCCTCCGCCAACTCGAGGTCACGGTCGCCGGCCCCGACGGTGAAGCGATTTCGGCCCGCATCGATCCCGCCTCCGTGCGACTCACCGCCGATTCGACGGGTGCTTCGCTGATCGCCGCAGCGCCCGCCGAGGCGATCCCGCTGATCGACCGCCTCATCGAAACGCTCGATCAATCGCCGATCACCGACCGGCTCTCGATCCGCCGATATTCGCTGGCGCACGCTCGCGCCACCGACCTCTCGCCCACCCTGCAGCAACTCTTCGACTCGCAGCGCCAAGGTCCGGCGTCCGAGGAACTCCCCAAGGCCCGCTTCTTCGCCGACGACCGCACCAACTCGCTCCTCGTCACCGCCTCCGATGCGCAGCACGCCGACGTCACGCGCGTGCTCACGTCGGCCGACATCACGTCCGACATCCCCGGCCTGGAGCTCGCCATCATCACGCTCCAGCAGGCCTCACCGGCCACCGTCGAGAGCATCGTGACCGACGTCGTGATCGGCAAGGACCCGGCCAGGAAGGAGCGGATCCGCATCTCGGCGCAGGAGAACTCCAGCCTCGTCGTTGTCCGCGCGTCCAAGGAAGATCTCGCCCAGGTTCGGGCGATTGTGGCCCAGATTGATTCCGCTGAAACCACGGGCCTCCCCGTGCGATCGATCAAGCTCGAGCGTGCCGACGCCGCGTCGGTCGCGACCGCGGTCCAGAAGTTTTTCGCGGATCGCGCCCAGGTTTCGTCGCGCCCCGGCCAGCGGGCCGTCAGCCGCGTGGCGGTGATCGGCGACCGCAAGTCGGGCACCCTGCTGATCGCCGCCTCCGATGATGACTTTGAGCAGGTGCAGAGCCTCGCCCGCACCTTCGACACGCCTTCACCGACGCAGGGATTTCAGTTCAAGGTCATCCCGCTCAGGAACGCCCGCACCTCCGACATCGCCGCGACCATCAAGAACGTGGTCGATGAAATCCGCTGGGAAGATACCTTCAGCAATCGCGGCCCCCGCGACGGCGGCGGCGGGGGCGAGAAGAACCGCATCTACATCGAACCCAACGAGCGGACCAACTCGATCGTGGTGATCGGCGAGGGCGAGGCCATCCCGGTCGTCGAGCGGGTGATCGCCGCGCTCGACGCCCCCGGCCCTGTTACCTCCATGATGACCGTCGCGTCGGTCGCCGTCAAGAACGCCGATCTCGAGGCCGTCCGAGGCGTCGTCGAGCGGGCGATGGCGACGCCCGGTTGGCGACCATGGCGCGGGACCGACCCCGATGGCGTGCTGGCCGAGGTCGATCGCTTCCGACGCTCGATTATCCTCGTCGGCAAGGCCGACCGCGTGAAGCAGGCCGCCGCGTACATCGCCGAACTCGACGGCGGCGCCACCCAAGGCCAGACCATCGAGGCCATCACGCTGGAGCACGCCAAGGCCGACCGGGCCGCTCAAACCCTCCGCCAGTTCTTCACCGACCGCTCACGGGCCCAAGGCCTCGACCAGCCCGGTGTCACCGTCATCGGCTCCGCCGACGGCAACGTGCTGATGGTCTCGGGCGACGCCGCGAGCCTGGCCACACTCAAAGACCTGGTCGCCCAGATCGACCAGCCCGACATCGCCAAGGACCGACGCATCGAGGTGTACGCGCTGCGCAACTCGACCGCGGCCGACACCGCGCAGGTCCTCCGCAGCATGTTCCAGCGTTCCCGGAATGCCGAGGAGCAGGTCGTCATCACGCCGCAGCCCAGCACCAACGCCCTCATTATTTCGGCCCCGGGAGCGGTCTTTGATGAAGTCCAGGCTCTCCTCACCCAACTCGATGCGGCCCCCAACGCCGACGAGGTGTCGATCGTGCCGGTGGCCCTGTCTTCGGCCCGGGCGGTCGACGTCGCCTCGGCCCTCCGCACCGCCCTCCCGCCCAGCATCCAGGTGACGGTCACCCCCGTCGCCCGCACCAACCCGCTCCTGCTCACCGGGTCCAAGGAGGCGATCGCCCTGGTGATGGAGCAGATCGCCGCGATCGATCAGGAGCCGGTTCGCAGCGGCCTCGTCTTCCGCAAGTTCCGCATCGAGCACGCCGAGGCCGCCGATCTCTCGTTCACCATCGAGCAACTGCTGCGGGCCCGGCCGCGCGGCCCCGGTGAAACCGAAACCACCGTTGAATACTCACGCACCGACAACACCCTGATGGTCAACGCACCCACCGATCAGATCGAAGAGATCGAGAAGATGGTTCGTGAACTCGACTTGCCCGTGGGCGTCGATCGCACCACCGAGTTTGTCAAACTGAAGTTCGCGAACGCAGCGCAAACGGGGACGGCCCTCAAGGTCTTCTACGGCCGCTTCGCGCCCGAGGCCGCCTCGCCCGCCGCCCGCAACGTCACCATCCTGCCCGATCCCCTCTCCAACTCGCTCGTCATCCGGGCCGACAAGGCCCAGTGGGACGGCATCAAGGCTCTCCTCGCCAAACTCGACACCGAGGAGTACGACACCACCCGCCAGCTCGAAGTCATCCCTCTCATCCACGCCGATGCGGTCTCGGTGGCCCGGGCCCTCAACGAAGGCTTCCGGGCACCGCTTGAGGAGCAATTCCGCCAGGCCCAGGCCCGCAACGCCCAGCGGATCGGCTCCCAGAACCGCAACCAAGACCAGCGCCCCGAGGCCACCGTGCTCATTGACGCCGAGGATGTCCCCACCGTCTCGCCTGAAACCCAGACGAACTCCCTGATTGTCTTCGCGGGCCGGAAAGAATTGGGCCGCGTCCGCGAGATCGTCCGCCAACTCGACGTCTCGGGGTTCGCCGATATGCCGGCGGCCCGGGTTATCCCGCTTGCCAACGGCAAGCCGTCGGCCATCGCCACCACCATCCGTGAGATCTTCAACAACCGGGGTGAACGCCCCCTGGGCCCCCGGGCCGTCCTCATCATCGGCGACGACGCCGCGGGCGCCCTCATCGTGCGGGCCGACGACGAAAAGTTCGCGCAGATCAAGACCGTCGCCGACACGCTGCAGCAGCAGGGTGAAATGGGACGTGTGACGCCCCATGTGATCCGTCTCAAGTCGGTCGCGGCGGGTCGATTGCGGCAAACCCTGCTCGCCACCTTCACCTCCACCGCCCAGGTTCAGGGTGAGTCGCTGGCGATCGAGGTCGATCGTGCCAGCAACTCGCTGGTGATCGCGAGCAGCCAGCGCCTCCTGGAGGAGATCAAGAAGGTCATCGCGGAACTCGACGCCGGCCCGCTCGGGACAGGGGCCAACGGGGCCGACGCCGCCAGCCCGCTCGGTCAGTCGGTATTCATTGTCGATGTCGTCAACAACGACCCCGCCGCGCTGATCGCCATCCTGGTCGAGATGGGTGTCACCAGGCCGCAACCGGTGGACCGCCCCGGTGTCGTCTCCGAGCCGATCACCCTCACCCAGCTCGCCACGCGTCGGGCCATCGCCATCCTCGCCACCCCCGGCGACGGGCTCACGATCGAATCGCTCATCAAGAGCCTCGATGCTTCACCGATCGAAGCCCAGCAGACAGTCGCCGTTGTCCCCCTCAAACAAGCCTCCGCCGCGACGCTCGCGGCAACGCTCCGCACCATGCTCACCCCGCAAGAGGGCGACGGCCTTGTCGGCCCGGCCAGGGCACTCGCCGAGCACGTCCGCCGCCTGAACCTGGTCAAGCCCGGCCTCGATCAGCCCCAGGGCGAGGTCGATCTCGCCAAACCCATCCGCATCATCGCCGATGCCGGGACGAATTCGCTCATCCTCGCTTCAACTCCCTCCAATTTGCTGGCCCTCAAAGAGATTGTGCGTACCCTCGATGCCCTCCCCATGGGCGATGCCGTCATCGTCCGCTTCTTTGCCCTCGAGAACGGGTCCGCAACCCGCCTCAAAGCCGTGATCGACCAACTCTTCGCCCAGGGCGAAGCGCTCCGCCGTCTCCCCGGCACCAACCGGCAAGGCCTCCCGCCCACCGCTACCGGGCAGGCTCTCGCCGGCGAGATCGCCATCGCGGTTGAAGAACGCACCAACACCTTGGTCGTCGCGGGTCGCGAAGAGGCGGTGGCGCTCGTTGAAGTCCTGCTCAAAGAGCTCGACAGCGAGAAGGCCACCGGATGGGTCGAGCCCGCCGTCATCGCCCTGAAACACGCCGACGCCACCACGCTCGCGGCAACGCTCACCAGGGTCCTGGTGCAGGGGCTGGCCGCCACGCCCGAAGCCGTCGGCCTCCAGAAGCAGTACGGACGTCTCCGCCTCGCCGTGCCGACCGCGCCGACCCCGCCGGGGATGTCGGGCCCGGGGTTGCCCGAGGGGCCTATCGAGGCCGACCTGTTCGCCCCGATCACCGGCCTCGTTATCTCAGCCGATGAACAGATGAACTCGCTCGTCGTCGTCGGCAGCCCCAACAATTTGGCCGTGGTTCGTTCTCTGGTCGCGATGCTCGATGTCGAGGCGGCCTCCGCCGGCAACACCGTGCGGGTCTTCCCGCTCAAATACGCCGCGGCCGAACGCGTCGCCACCATGGCCCGCGACCTCTTCCGGCAGCGCAGCGTCGCCAACCAGCAACGACCGGAAGACGCCCTGATCATCACGCCGGATTCCCGCACCAACGCCTTGGTCGTCTCCACCAGCCCTCGGAGTTTCGCGATCCTCGAGGGCCTCATCGCCACCCTCGACGGCGAAAAAACCAACTTCTCGGTCGGCATCCACGTCATCCCGGTGGAAGGGGCGGATGTCCGCGCTCTGGCACCCCGCATCGACCGCCTGATGAAGGAACGCATCGACGCAGCGGCGCAGCAAGGCTCCGTCCGCAGCCCCTTGGACGCCTTCAGCATCGAGGCCGAACCCATCTCCAATCTTCTGATCGTGGCCAGCAGCGAAGAAAACCTCGCCGTCGTCCAGGAACTCGTCAAGGCCCTGACCGCCGGCGCCAACACGCTCGCCGCCAGCGAGCGTGTTGAGATCATCCAACTGCTCCGGAGCCGTTCGCCCGAGGTCGCGCAGTCCATCAACGATCTGTACGTTCAGAGGGAGGCCGTCCGTCGCGGCGAGAACGCCGTCAGCGTCGTCTCCAACGACCGTCTCAACGCCCTCGTTGTCTCCGGCAACGAGCAGGACATGATCGAGATCCGGGCTCTGGCCTCGCGCCTCGACAAGGCCGAGATCGCCGCCAGCCAGCAGATCAAGTGGATCGAGCTCAAGAGCGCCAATGCCGTTGAAGTCGTGAACCTCATCGAGAACGTCATCGCCGGCCGCCCGGTGGGGGGCGGTCGGGGTGTTGCAGCGCGGGCCGCCACCCGGCTGCAGTTCCTGCGTGAGAAGGTCAAAACCGAGATATTGGGGGACGGTCAACTCTCTCCTGAAAAAGCACCCACGGAAGCTGAGATCGACGGCGCGATCCGCGATCAGGTGACGCTCACCCCAGATCAGCGGACCAATTCCATCTGGATCACCGCGCCGGATTCCATGGTCGCCATCATCTCCGAGATGATCGAAGACATCGAGAAGTCTTCGGCGGGGTCCCGCAAGATCGAGTATTTCCAACTGAAGAACTCCGACGCCAGGGCCATGGCCGACTTGCTGCGCGACACCTTCAACCTCCGTCAGCAGGGCAACAACCTCGTGCTCGTTCCGAATCGTGTTTCCCCATCGGACACCGACCCGCTTGATCCTGACTCGCCCGCCTCCGGTTTCGTCGCCGGCCCGTCGCTCACCGCCGTTCCCGACGAGCGTCAGCAGCTGTCGATCGCCATCGACGCCCGCACCAACACGCTGGTTGTCTCGGGGACCGACGAATACCTGACGCTTGTCCGCGACCTCATCACCCGGCTCGACGGCATCATCGCCAACGAGCGGGAGCGTGTCGTCTACAACCTCCGGAACGCCAAGGCCCTCGAAATCCAGGAAACCCTCCAGAGTTATTTTTCCGGCGACTCCCAGCGGCTCAGCAGTTCACTCTCCGACAGTCAGACGGGCTCTCTGCAGCGCCGGCTCGAAGAAGAGGTGACCGTCATCGGCGATGAGAACTCCAACAAGCTCGTGATCTCCACCAGCCCCCGCTACATGGAAACCGTCGTCAGCATCGTGAAAGAACTCGACGCCGCTCCGCCCCAGGTGATGATCCAGGTCCTCTTGGCCGAGGTGACCGTCGACAGCCAGGAGCAGTGGGGGATGGACGTCCAAGCCGGCCCGTTCTTCGGCGATTCCTACCGTTTCGGGTTCGGCACCGGCTCGGCGGGTGTCGTCACCAGCCTCGGCGTCCCGAATTTCTCGGTCTCCGCGGACAACTTCGGGCTGCTCATCCGCGCGCTCGAAGCCCAGGGCAAACTCGAAATCCTCAGCAACCCGCAGGTCACCGTCAACAACAACCAGAAAGCGGAGATCCAGGTCGGTGACGAGATCTCCCTCGTCGACGGCGTCGAACGCTCCAGCCAAGGCAACAGTTTCGCCGACGTCAGGCGCGAAGACGTCGGGATCATCCTCAACGTCGTCCCTTCCATCTCGACAGATGGCTTCGTCCGCATGGAGATCAGGCCCAAGATCAGCCAGTTGTCAAGCCGCACCACGCAGATCACGTCCGACATCAGCGCCCCCGTCATCAACAAGCGCACCGTGGATACGGTGGTCACCGTCAAGGACGGCCAGTCGATCGTGATCGGCGGCCTCATCCAGACCACCGATGAAGAGCGCCGCACGAAACTGCCCATCCTGGGCGACATCCCCTTGATCGGCGGCGCCTTCCGCTCCAAGAGCATGCAGAGCGTGAAGACCGAACTCCTGGTCATCCTCACGCCCCGCATCATTCCCGGGCAGGCCTCCGACACCGCCGATGTGGTCACCGAACTCCGCGAGGGCGCGGTCGAACGCCTCGAGGACCCCAGCAAGGTCCAGGACTACCTCGAGCAGATCCGGCTCGACGTCCAACGCCGCCGCCAACTCCGCTCCCTCTCCGATCCCACCATCGACCCCGACGCCCCTCCTCTGGACGACCCGTGGTCCTCCGCGCCCGACGCCATCACGATCGACGGTTCTCAGCGCCAACCC
>CAZJXA010000027.1:0-15775 GCA_964549785.1 uncultured Phycisphaeraceae bacterium
GAGAGATCGTTGGCCAGTCGTTTGCTTGACCAGCGCAGCGAAACTTTTTCAACACGCTGCCCAGTCCACAAACCCATGCGCATGTTGCGAGGATCGGCGTACCACGCGGCGTCTGTCTTGCTCACTCGCTTCCCGGCGGCCGTGGCGCGTGCCTCCTCGTGGATGGCGAAGTCGATCTCAAATCGCGAAACACCGAAATCGCCAAATACCGGGTGCCGGAGGGGGTCGGGGTGGCGAAAGGCGGGAACTTTGAACCGCTGTTGGTTGGCCTCAGCCACGCTTCCTGCGGAATATCGCTCCAGAATCGTCGGGTCGGCGACACCGTCTTCGTTCCACCACACCACCTTGGCGTCGTCTGCGGCCAGTTCTTCAAAGAGTTTGTTGTCGCCAAACTTTTCCAACTCGCCTTGCAGGAGTCGGGCGGCATCGACGCGATCTTGCGCTGTCTTGCACCCTTGCCGCGACCATGCGGCCACAACATCCTTCCATCCAAGGACCGCGCGTTTGCGTATCAGGACCGCGGTGCCGCCAGCGGTCCCCGATTCACCACCGCGTTTCTTGCCTAATGCGTCGAGGAACGTCGCGGCATCGGGGCTTTGCACTCGCACGTGATCGAGTTTCTTTGCGTCGGTCTCAAACTGCCTGCGTTCAAGTTCGGCAAGTTTGATCCATGAGCAGGCGATTGAGACACGGCGCGCGGCGTGGTCGAGCATGACGCCGAACTCGCCGATTAGGTTCCGCTCCGTCACATAGCCGAAGCCGAGAGCATGCTCCAAGACTGACTTGAGATTTTCGATCCAAGGCGGAATGGTTTTCGCCGAGCGTTCGAGTTGCTCCGTCGCTTCCTCCTTCAGTTTCTGGATGAGTAGATCGATGTCCTCCCGACCAAGGCGTGCTTTACCATGCGCCGTCGTCAATGCCAGCCGACCTTTCGACGATCGCCCCTTCCAACCGATACGTTTGCACAGCACTTGTTCCCGCGTGTCGTCGTCTTCGCCCGAAAGATCGAACTCCTTGCAGAGATGGCGCAACACCGCTGAGCCGGCACAACCTGCGGGGAGTGTTTCGAGCGAGCCAACGGCCCGTGTGAGTGCATCGCTAATGCCAGCCTTGTCGCTCTTGGGTCCTGTTCCAAAGTTTGTACTCAAGAAACTTCTGGCAATGGTCCTGAACTCCGCACCGTCCCCACCGCCTCCTCCCCCGCCCGCCGTTGTCCGGCCGCCATGCTCATCATCATCGCCGTCGGTGACTGGCACTGGAAGTGTGATCCACTCCGCCGCAGAACCGAAGAACTCCTCCAGCACCAGGCGAGCGTTTGCGCGGCTAAGAGTCTTCCAAGAGCGAGCGAGCGCATCGAACGCCTCGCTCCGGTTCACCCAAACGGCATCGTCACGGATGCGGGCTTTCAGAGAGCCCTGACAGTCGTTTACCCACTCCTCGATTATGGCGGGCGTCAACCCGCGTTTGGCAAGCGTGGCCCGCAGAGCATCGACGACCTTTCGATCGCGTCCGTCCTGTGAATCCTTCGCGGACTTGCAGTTGTCTCCGTAGGCCACGATCAACCCGGGCTCTTTGGGCGAGCCGCGCTCATCCTCCACGCTCAGCCATGACAACGCGAGCAACACTCGCCGGTCGCGGCGTTCATCTTTGGTTGGGGCGCTCTCGGGCTTGCCTTTGCCCGGCTTTGTCGGCGCATCGGCCAGCGTGTGGTCGAGTCCGCCGCGGAGCGTCAGCAGCCATTCACCGAATGCCTTGGCCCCGCTGTTGATTGCTTGGTGGGTGGCCCAGAGCGTGTCGTTGAGTTCGCGTCGTTTGTCTTTGGCCTGTGCATCGTCGTCGGTCGGCAACACCACGGGACGAAGCCGCAGTGTGTAGGCGCGTTGGGTGGTTACGGGTTCGGGCCGTGCAGGGGTTGTGGTCGCCGCTGGGAGCGTCGCTGATTTCTTCGCCATGCCGAGAGAATACCCGGCCGGTGGCATCCCTCGCCAGCAGCGGACGCCGGGACTGACAGGGGGGTGTCAGCGGGCGGGCACAACCAAGACGCAATGCAGGGCTCCGCCCCGCACCCCGTAGGAAGCGCGTGGATGGGACGGGTGGTGGTTTCGAGGGAGTTTGGGGCGGTTTGTGGCGTGCGTGTGGCGAACGCGAGCCGTGATGGACGGAACACAAGGCCTGAAGGCGGGAGCGAGAAGCCCCTTGGACGGCTCGACCCGCGGCTTCTCCGATTCCGCTTCAGCAATGCTTCCGCTCGGCGCATTCCCGTTTTCTTCGTTGCCGCGACCTCTGCTCACTTCTGCTTTCCTCTGCGTCAACGCCTCGGGGCCTTCAGCACCGCAGTTCGAGTTCGATCTCATCCCGCAACCGAATCCGGCTCAGGCCCATCCACGGGATCTCGGGCTTCGTCCGGCGCGCGGCGTCCATTCCGCCCTTGTGCAGCGCGGCCAGATTCCAGCCCCTCCGCTGGTAGAACCCCAGCGCGTGCAGGTTGTCGTTGGTGGTGGTCAGGAAGACCCGTTCGCACGCGGCATCCAGCGCGGCACATTCGACTGCGCGCAGCAACTCGGCACCCACGCCGCGGCCTTCGACCGCGCTGCTGAGCGTCACCACTTCGCAGCCGTCGGATTCCAACGAGTAGGTCAGCAGCCCGGCCCGCTCATTCCCCACTTCCCCCACGACCGCGATCAAGGCGGGGAGTTGGTCGGCCGCGAACACCTTGCCGCGGGACGAGATGGCGGTTGAATGCCAGTGGCGGTGGAGTTCGGTGCGGATCCATGGAAGGTCGGCGGGGGTCGCGGGACGCACCCGCGGGCGGGCGTTGAGCCACGCCAGCACACGAGAAGCGTTCTCGTTGGGAGGAAAGACCGGGTACCAGACCTTCTGAACTCGCCCCTGCGCCACGAACCACGCCATGCGGTGGAGAAGTGTGGTGGGACCACCGCTTTCGACCGGAAACTCGAACGTCGGGAGGCGGAGCCCGCGCGTGAGTTGCAGCGACGAATCCGAGATCAGCGGGAACGGGATGTGCATCCGGCCGGCGAACTCGGCCTGGTGTTCCACCGTGTTGGTACTCACCCCAAAGACCGTGACCCCCAGCCGCACGAACTGGGCATGCTGATCTCGGAACCCGCACGATTGGGGCGTGCAGCCGCGGGCCCCGGGGATGGTGTCCCATTCCGCGCCATCAAACCCTAGCGACGGAGGCTGACCCGGAACGCCGGTGCGTGGATAGAAGAACAACACCGCCTCGGACAACCGGGCATCGGTCCGGAAGCGGTGCAGATTGATCGAGGCCGGTCCGGTGCAACCCAACTCGATGGGCGGGAGGAGTGTGCCGACCAGGTGATCGCACGCGCCGTCGTCGATGGGGACTGGCAGGCCGGGGGGCAAGAAGGTGGGATCGTGCACTGGGGGCTTGCTCGCTCAAGAAGGACGGCCAATGAACTCGCTGAAAAGGAGAGGTTCGATCCTAAATCTTCACATACGCCCGCAGCCCCTGCACGCCGCCCTCGCGTCCGAAGCCGCTTTCCTTGAACCCACCGAAGGGGCTCGCCGGATCGAAGCGGTTGAAGGTGTTGCACCACACGACGCCCGCCTTCAACTTCCGCGCGATCTCGAAGATCTTGCTGCCCTTGTCGGTCCAGATTCCTGCGGCCAATCCGTACGGCGTGTTGTTCGCCCGCGAGATAGCCTCCTCGGGCGTGCGGAACGTCATCACACTGAGCACCGGCCCGAAAATCTCCTCGCGGGCGATCGTGTGGCTGGGCTGAACGTTCGTGAAGAAACACGGCCGGCAATAGAAACCCTTCGCGGGCAATTCATAGTTCGCCGCGACGCCCACCGGGCCGCAGAGCGAAGCACCTTCCTCGACGCCGAGCCGCAGGTAGTGGTTCACGCGGTCCAGTTGTTCGCGGCTGTTCATCGCACCCACATCGGTGTTCTTGTCCATGGGGTCGCCCACCCGCAGGCTTCCCAGCCGCATCGCGAGCCGGCGCGAAACTTCGGGGGCGATGCTTTCCTGAACGAACAGCCGCGAACCGGCGCAGCAGACCTCGCCCTGATTGAAGTAGATACCGGCAACAACCCCCTCGATGGCCTGATCCAGGCTTGCATCCTCGAAGATGATGTGCGGGCTCTTGCCGCCGAGTTCGAGCGTGAGCCGCGTGGTTGTTCCGGCGCACGCGAGCGCGATGCGCTTGCCGATGTCCGTCGACCCTGTGAAAGCGATCTTGTCGACGCCCGGATGGGCCACCAGCGCAGCCCCCGTGCGACCGTCCCCCGTCACGATGTTCACGACGCCCGGCGGGAGCCCCACTTCTTCGATGATCTCGGCCAGCCGAAGGGCCGACAGCGGGGTCGTCTCGGCGGGCTTCAGCACCACGGTGTTTCCGCAGGCCAGAGCCGGGGCGATCTTCCACGCGGCCATCAACAACGGGAAGTTCCAAGGGATGATCTGCCCGCACACGCCGACGGGCTTTGGTGTTCGACCCGGGAACGCGTACTGCAACTTGTCGGCCCAGCCCGCGTGGTAGAAGAAGTGAGCGGCGGCGAGCGGAACATCCACATCCCGCGATTCCTTGATGGGTTTGCCCGAGTCGAGGGTCTCGAGAACCGCGAACTCGCGAGCCCGCTCCTGGATGCGGCGGGCGATCCGGAAGATGTACTTGCCGCGCTCGATCGCGGGCAGCGCGGCCCACGCGGGGAACGCACGTCGGGCCGCCGTCACCGCGGCATTCACGTCGGCCTCGGTTCCTTGAGCAATCTGTGACAGCGGTTCTTCCGTCGCCGGGTTGATGGTCGCGAACGCGCTTCCCTTGCCGCTGCGCGGCTCGGTGAAACGGCCGTTGATGAAGTGCCCGTAGGCGGGAGCGATCGCGACCTTTACTGATTCTGGAGCCGGCGCGTAGGTGTCGAGCGTCGCGAACGCGGCGGCGAAACTCGCTATGGGCGACGGCTGCGGGACCCGTGACTTCGGCCCCGGGGTGGTGGCGTGACCGTTCGTGTTCGCAGGGCTGAGAGCATCGGGCATTTGAGTATCTTTGGACACCTGTGCTCGGCAGGGAAACGCCGGGCCGTAAGTCACGATGTGCCGAAATCGTTAAGCGGCGGGTCGGCGCGGTCAGGATTCCGAGAAGTCGTACCCGGCTGCATATTTGCCCGTCTTCAGACGGACGATCTGCCGCAGAAGGTCGTTGCAGAGAGTGCTCGCACCGAATCGGAAGTAGTCGGGCGTCAGCCAAGGGTTGCCGTCCACGATCTCGAACCCCGGCACCTTGAGCGGTCCCATTGTCTCCTTCACCATGACCAGGTAATGAAGGGCCTGTTTCGCGGTTCGTATGCCGCCGGCCGGTTTCATCCCGATGATGTGGCCGGTTTTGAGGTACCAGTCGCGGATCGCTTCGAGCATGACGAGCGTGACGGGCATGGTGGCCGCGGGCTGAACCTTGCCGGTTGAGGTTTTGATAAAATCGGCCCCGTGAAGGTGGGCCGGGGCGTGGACGTCGTGCATGGCGCGGATGGCCAGGTCGCTGGCCATCCGCACCGCGTCCAAGGTTTCCAGTTCGCCGGTCTCGAGGATGACCTTGAGATGGGCGTACGAACCGTCGTCCCGGACGCACGCCAATTTGATGTGCGAGATTTCGTCGGCTACCTCGATGTATCGCCCCGCCAGGAACGCCCCACGATTGATGACCATGTCGATCTCGTCGGCCCCGTCCTTCACGGCTTGCTTCACATCGTCGAGCCGCACCGACAATGGGAACTGCCCGCTCGGGAAGCCGGTGGCGACGCTCGCCACTTTGACATCGGTGCCCTGCAGTTGCTTGCGGCACGACTTGACAAGGGACGGATAGACACAGACCGCCGCGCACGATGGGAGGCGTTCACCCAGGACGGCCTCATCGCGCTCGTACGGCCGGGCCGCCTTGCTGCAGAGCGACCGGGCCCTCTCGTCCGAGTCCTTGCCCTCAAGGGTCGTCAGATCGAGCATCGAGAGCGCGAGCCGAAGCCCGGCGGACTTGCTGGCGGTTTTCATCGACCGCTTCGTGAACGCCGCGGCCCGCTCGGCCGCCATCACTGCGTCCACCGTCGGCGACGCCGACCTCGAGAAAACTTCATTCATGGGAGAATGTTATGGAACGTCGGCGACTGACTTGCGGGGCTGCGGGTCTCTCGTTTGTCGATCCGGCGATGAGGCCGCTGCCGGGTTGACGCTCATCCACGTTGGACCAGCGCGCGGGCCACGAAGTCCTCGCACGCCTGGCCCACCATCGCCGCCGTCTGCGGGTTGGTCCACAGTCCGTGATGACCGGCGTCCGGCACGGCCAGAAACTCGCCCTTGGGGGCCGCCTGCGCGATCAACTTTCCGTCCGCCGGCGGGCTGGTCCGATCGTCGGACCCGTGAACCACAAGGAGAGGAACGAAGAGTTTCGAGGCGTGTAACGCGCGGTCAAAGCCGGGGCCGCTGAACCCACGGATTCCAAGGCCGTGTTGCAACCCCAGGCACGCGAACGCGAGCGGAACGTTGATGCGGTGCGGCTGCCGGGCCGCGATGAGCACGTTCTGTGCGGGAGTCGGTCCGAAGCGATAGGGAGACTCGGCGATCACCGCCGCGACGCGGTTGCTCCCCGTGGCGCCGCCCGCAGCGAACGCGATCACGATGCCCGCCCCCATGGACCAACCCACTAACACGACCGGGTGTGTCGAGCCGATGCGCTCCATCAACGCGTCCATGTCCTGGACTTCTCGCACCCCCAGCGAACACGTCCCGCCGGAATCACCGTGACCCGGGAGGTCGAACATCACCATCCGCGAGGCCAACGCCGCGAACGCGGGGAGTCTCGACAGCGCCCCGATTCGCGAATCGCCCCATCCGTGCACGAAGACCACCACCGGCCCGGTCGGGTCGCGCCCGGGGACGTCCCATGCGTGCAAGATGTTGCCCCGGGAGTCGAATGTCCAAGCCTCGAACCGATAGGGCCCGCCCGAAGCCGGCGAGACTTCGCCCGGATCGCCGGCGGTGGATCGTGCCAGAGCGGATGCGTAGGTGCGCCTCGGCGGATGAGCGAGCATCCGCACGGTGTAGCCGGTCATCGCGAGAATGGCGATCACCAGGCCGAGCGCAAGAAGTCCGAGGAGTCCGAGCACGGGGTAGAACCTCAGATACCGATGAGGTTCCGGATGTCGTTGTAGGTCACGATGAGGAAGAGAGAGCCGATCACCACCAGGCCCGCGAGCGTGACCACGTTTTGAAACCCGACGGGCGCGGGTCTGCCGCGGATCTGCTCGTACACGATC
This sequence comes from uncultured Phycisphaeraceae bacterium, assembly GCA_964549785.1. Classification (GTDB taxonomy): domain Bacteria; phylum Planctomycetota; class Phycisphaerae; order Phycisphaerales; family UBA1924; genus JBEIUO01. Next base: position 7,294 of record CAZJXA010000027.1, read on the forward strand.
AACAGGAACTGGCCGCCGTCGACGATCGGCAGGGGCAGGAAATTGATCACCGCCAGATTGATGCTGATGAGGGCGAGGAAGAAGAGCAGCCACACAAGCCCCTTGCCCGCGACGATTGTTCCGACGTGCGCGATCCCCACGGGGCCCTTGAGATGCTCAACCTTGATGGACCCTTCGAAGAGCCGCGCGAAGGTGACGTAGGTCGAGAGCATGGTTCGCCGCGTTTCCGCAAGGCCCATCAGGACGGCCTCGGCCGGGTTCGCGGCCTTCAGGATCGTCATCTCGGGCTCGAAAATCTCGAGGCCGAACGGAACCCGCCAGGATAACGCGGTCACGCGCGCGGCCTGTTCATCGGTCAGCGTCATCTCAGCGCTGCGGGTGCCGCCGGATGGCGGGCGAACCTCGAACTTCAACGTTCGATCACCGTCGGTGACGATCCGCCGGAGTTGCGTTCGGAGCTCCTCAAAGTTGGAAATCGCAGCACCGTTGACCGACAGTATCGACGACCCGGGCCCGAGCGCCAGCGTCGCGGCGGGGCTCTCGGCCTTCGCCGAGTCGGCCTGCGAACCCGCCCGTGCGAAGTGCGCCGGTGAGGCCGCGAGCAGCACATGGGTGTCCGAAGAGTCAGCGGTAAGGAACCCGATCGTTCCCTTGCCGGTCACGGTCACGCCGGGGAGCGTCACTTCGTTCCAGGCACCGGCACCGTCCTTCCGCAACACGACCACCGCGATCGGGTTGCCCTTCGCGGCCTGAATCTCGGACATGCCTTCCGGCACAGACGGGAACTCGATCGCGCCCAGCCGCACGAAGATGTCGCCGGTCCTCAGACCAAGGCCGAATGCCCGCGAATCTTCATCCGCGGCACCCACTGCCAGCACTGGCAAGAAGCCCAGAAGATGTTCGACCGCGGCCAGTTTGCCCCCCGCCCGCCGGACAAGGTCCACCTCGAAAAGCGGAACCGGATCGATCGTCCGCAGCACTTTGTCGCCCGCAAGATCAACGAACTCAACCTCGAACGGCTGGCCCTTTGATTCCTTCGCCGCGGTGGTCAGAGCAGACGCTTCCGAGACCTCCGTGATGGCTCCCGCCCTCGTCAATCGCATCCCCGGCTGTACGCCCGCGAGACCGATCGACTCCATCGCCTCGACCCAAGCGGTCATCTCAGCACCCCCGCGTGCGCTCCGCAGAACCGGAGACTGGGCCGGGTTCACGCCGATCTCCAGCATCGCGGTGGTTCGTGCGACCTGGGGCACGATAGAAAATCGGAGGGGCTGCGCCACGCCCGAGCGCTCGACCGTCAGATCGATCGGCCGCGACGGTCGAGCCATGGCACCGGCGAGCACAATGTCGTTGAAGGACTTCGCCTCCCGCCCGGCGACTCTGAGCACGCGATCGCCCGGTTTGAGCCCGGGTTCGACGATCCCCAACTCGGCCGCGTTGCTGGCCATTGTGGTTGCCGCGGCCGAGTCGGGCCCGACCCCGCCGATCTTCGGCGCTTCGGTGGTCAATCCCGCCATGAATACGACGATGAAGAGGAGCGCTGCGGCGATCACATTGAAGACCACTCCGGCCGAGATGATCACCATCTTCTTCCACGGGATGCAATTCTGAAAACTGTCGGAGGCACCGCTGGTCGCGGTCGGGTCCAGATCTTCCTGCCCGAGCATTTTGACGTATCCGCCGAAGGGGAGCGCGTTGATCCGGTACTCGGTCGGGCTGATGTTGCCTGGCTCCCCGATCGACGACCGCCTCGCATATTCGCGCTCGGAGCTGCCAAGGCGCACACCGAGACCCTTGCGGAAGGAGACCAGCGCGGGGCCGAACCCGACGGCAAAGGCCAGCACCCGCACCCCGGCCCAACGCGCGGCGAGAAAATGCCCGAATTCGTGGATCACCACGATCGAACTGAAGCCGAGGACCACCAGCAGAAAATCGAAGAATGTTCCGAGCATGTCACCCTAAGGGTACGAGAGGAGCCGGCGCTGCGGCGTTCGCGGGGCGGCGCGGTATTCATGAAAAAGGGGTCCGGACGAATCGACGCCCGGACCCCGGTGGAGATCACTCGAAGATCCGCTTCGTTCAGTTGTACTTCACGCCGCAGCCGTAGGGCTTGGTCGTGCTCGGGTCCACGGTTTCACCCGCGATCAACTGGTCAAGCGCCTTGCTGACGTAGTTGGTCTTGCCGGGCTTGTCGCTGCCCTTGTCGTCGTCGATGGCGCCGGTGTACGCGATCACGCCGTCCTTGTTGATGACGTACATGGCGGGCGTGTTCTTGGCACCGTACGCCCGGCCGATTTCGCCGCTCTCATCGAGAGCGATGGGGTAGGCCATGTTCCACTTCGCCTTGACCTTCTGGTTCAGTTCCTTGCCGCTGCCGGGCTTGCCGGTGCCACCGCTGTTGACGGCGATCAGGACGACGCCCTTGCTTTCGTAGTTCTTCTGAAGATCATTGAAGGTGTTGCCGGCCTCGCCGTAGTGCTTGACGACGTACGGGCACTCGGAGTTGAACCACTGCAGGACCACAATCTTGCCGGACTTGGTGAGGTCCGAGAGCGTGTGGCTCTTGCCGTCGGTATCGGTCACCGTGAAGTCCGGGGCTTTGTCGCCCGCTTTGGCCCCGCCCTTCATGTTCTCTTTGATCTTCTCGATCCCCTTTTCCTTGGCCTGGTCAATCACCTTCGGCGTGGTCGGGGTGGCGGGGGCAGGAACATTCGAGCCCTGAGCGAAAGTCGTTCCCGCGAACGAAAGCACCAGGCCCACCGTCAACGTTGCACAAAGGTTCCGCATCTTGCAAATCTCCTGAAAGATAATTCTCTGAAACACCAAGGTCGCCGCCAATCGGCCCGGAGTTACGCACCCCGAAATCCCATTCGCGGATGTTCAACGCTTTACTTCTCGGTCTCCCGGACCACGCCTTCACCGGCACCATCCGAACGAATCGGCTCGTTCACGAGGGGCCGTTCAAACCAATACGCCTCTGTCTCCCCGGTCCGAACGATCTCAATGACGCCCGCGATGACGGAATGTTCCGTCTCTGCTGATTCAAGCTCTGCATCCAGCACATCGCGCTTCGACTCGCCATCCGCGGCGGCGTTGAGAAGCCCAACGCTCCAGGATGCCGGCATGAAGCGGATGACCGTTGCGCCCTTTGCTTCGATTCGCAGCCGCGACGCTTCGGTCTCTACGTTCACACCGGAAGCCGCGGTAAGCGGCTTCGGCAAGAGCCTGGACAGGACGTCAGCAATTCGTGGTGGTTGCGAAACACGCTCGGCCGACGGCGTCGTCGGCTTTAGAACCCCGACCCGCAGCGTCGTTTGCCCTTTCTCGGGAACACAGACGTTGGAGCAGACGAGCCACTTCGCCCGGATCGGGATTTCGATCTCGCGCTCCGGTTGACCGGCCGGCACGAAAACCGGCACCAGCAGCGTCACCTCTTTCTCGTAGACATAATCGACGATGTCGCCCGGCAGCACCTGACGCTTCGGCACCGGCCACATGGTTTTTCCTTGGACCCACCCGTCCGGCCACTCGAACGCAAATCGCGGCGCGGTTCCTGAATCATTCAGGCCGTCCCAATAGATATGCCATTCCGGCTCGATCGTGAATGTCAGCCCGATCAGAGCGGTCTCACCTTCGAATACCGATCCGACGACCGCCGCGAGACGCACGTGCGGACTCTGGGTCGCAGTCAACGGTTCGGCCCTTCCGCGGTCGGTCTCATCCCGCTTCATTGCCGTGCCAGGTGGCGTTGCATCCTGGCCAGAAACCGCACTGCACGCCGCGACGAACGCGGCGGCGCCGGCGGCGAACCATGGTGTTGGAAAAGACCCGATTCGGAAGTGTGTCGTCATGGTGAAACTGAGAACGGAAGCAAAACAACCAAGGGCTGTCCAACGCATCGGCCCCCGAGCGGGTACGCTTGCGGGAATGGTACTACGTCACCCCCGATCATTCTGTTCTTTACCAAAGGTTTTTATCGGGTTGCTTGGTCTGGCGGTCGGGATCGGTCCCGGGTGCACCACGGAAACAACGGACAAGGACATCACGTTCATCTCGGGGGCTGAACTGCAACGCATCGTCGCGGATGCCACCGCGAAAGGGGACTCGGACGCGGTCCTTTTATTGGACCCGCGGGCTCCCGCCGAGTTTGAAGCGGGGCACCTCCCGTCGGCGTGGAACAAGCAACTGACGACGATTCCATCGGGCCAGAAACCCGATTCGCGACTTGAAGCCTTCGACCGAATCGTGGTCTACGGCGTTCACCCAGGAACACCTGCAGCGATCGGGATGACCAAGCGTCTCCTGCAGAACGGGTACGACGACGTGTATTTTTACGCGGACGGGCTCGAGGGATGGAAGGCCCAAGGGGGCGCGATCGAAACCGGTCGCAGCAAGCGTTGGGCCTCGGACAAGCCCACCGTTATTGAGTGAGGTGGTGCGGACAGCGCTTGACCGCGGCGTCGTGCCGCACGCTGAGACGGTCGCTTTGCCAACTGCTCGGCTGCTGATGCCCGCTGGAGATTCCCACCATGGCCCTTTGGGGCGGACGCTTCGAATCCGGGCCTGACGCTCTCTTTCGCAACTTGAACGACTCCCTGCGCTTCGACTACCGGTTCGCGACGGAAGATATCGAGGGTTCGCGGGCTTGGGCGAAGGCGATCCACCAAGCCGGGGTTCTGTCGGCCGACGAACTCGCCCGCCTCACCTCGGCACTCTCCGAACTGCGTGCGGCCGTTCACTCCGACCCCGCGCTTCCTCTGAAAGATGGGCTCGGGAAAGACGAGGATATCCACTCCTGGGTCGAGCGCAGCCTCATCGCCAAGGTCGGCGATCTGGGCAAGAAACTCCACACCGGGCGGAGCCGCAACGACCAAGTCGCCACCGACCTGCGTCTTTGGACGCGGGCCGCCATCGACGCACGCCTCGTCGAACTCCGCTCCGCTCGTGCCTCGCTGATCAACTTCGCGGATCGCGAGCGGGCCACCATCATCAGCGGCTACACCCACCTGCAAAGGGCTCAGCCCGTGCTGCTCGCGCATTGGGCCTTGGGGTACGCCGAAATGCTCGAGCGCGACGACTCCCGGCTGCGTGATGCCCGCCGCCGGGTCAACGTGTGCCCGCTGGGCTCGGGAGCTCTCGCGGGCACCGCCTACCCGATCGACCGCGATGCCCTGGCCGCCGATCTGGGCTTCGACTCGGCCACACGCAACAGCCTGGACGCCGTCAGCGACCGAGACTTTGTGATCGAGACGCTCGCCGGCTGCGCCCTCACCGGCGTCCACCTGTCGCGTCTGGGCGAAGACCTCATCCTGTACGGCACTCAGGAGTTTGGATTCTTCGAGTACCACGACTCGGTTTCCAGCGGCTCATCACTCATGCCGCAGAAGAAGAACCCGGACGCCGCCGAGCTCCTCCGCGGCAAGGCGGGCCGAATCACGGGTGCGCTGGTCGCCGTGCTCACCACCGTCAAGGGCCTCCCGCTCGCGTATAACAAGGACCTGCAAGAGGACAAAGAACCGCTCTTCGATGCGATGGACCACCTCGCGCTCTCCTTGCAGGTTCTGCCCCGCATCCTCGACACGCTGAAGGTCCGTCGCGGAGCGTGCGAAAAGGCCGCGGCCGGGGGGTATTCCAACGCCACCGACCTGGCGGATTACCTCGTCTCCAAGGGGGTTGCATTTCGTGAGGCGCACGACCTCTCCGGCCGCGCCGTCCGCCTCGGTCTTGAGCGCAACCAACCGCTCGAAGGCCTTTCGCTGGCCGACCTTCAATCGATCACGCCCCGCATCGACACCGACGTTTTTGCCCGTATCGACCTGCGGAACGGGATGGCCAAGCGCGAGGTCCTGGGCGGGACCGGCCCGAATGCCGTCGCGGCGGCCATTGATGCCGCGCGCTCGCGGCTGCTGTGAAGCTCTTTGATCCGCTCTGACTCCCGCCGCGCCGCAACCGAAATCTCCTCAGAACGTGAACCGCAGCGTGGCTCCCAAGAACGGAGCGGCGTCCGCATCCAGTTCTTCGATCTCATCCCCGTCCTCATCGTCGAGCGTGAATTCGCGTCCGAAGACGACGCCGCCACGCAGCGAGAGCGCCACCTGAGGATGGGCCTGCCACGTTACTCCAGCCGTCACCGGGAAGCCGGTGGATTCGCCCACGCCGTTGGGAGCGATGTCCTCGTCGTCCAAACGGAAGCGGTGAGTTTGATAACCGGCCCCGGCGAAAACAGCGACCGTCTCGCACGCTTGGTATTTCACTCCCGCGCCCGCCCCCAGCCCCGAGCCGGTCCCGATGCGAGAGCCCGCCGACCACTTATCCGAAATCTTCCACGTGAACGAAACCAGCGGGATCACGAGAACGTCGTCCTCCAGACGCGAAATCACGACGAAGCCGGGCCCGATGCTGAAGTTCTCGTTAAACGAATACTCGAAGCCACCGCCACCGCCGAAGATCAGGCTCTCACCGAAATCCGCGTCCTGCTCGCCGCTGGAGCGGGCGAACGCGCGGGCCCCGAAGGTCCACTTTTCATTCGCACGATGGGCAAATCCCACACCCACTGTGTGTTCGAGGACGGTGTCCCACGGGTCCGAGGCTCCGAAGCCTTCGTCGCCGCCGAAATCGTAAAACAAACCGGCCGTTCCGACGGAGATGGCCACGGTGGACCGCTCGCCCGCCGGGATGCCGACCTCGAAGTCGGCCCCCACCCGCGAGGTCTGAACGGTCCCGTTGTCGTCGTCAAAGTCGGACTCGCCGGTGGCATCGCCCCAGAGATCGAGGGAGGCGGTTACCTTGCGTTTTTCGGCGGTCTCGACCATCGGGACGGCGTCTGAACGTGACGCGGCCTGAGCGGCGGCGTCGGGCTGGGTGAGAGCGAGAAAGGCGAGAATGGTGAACATGGAGAGTTGTTCCAAGGGCGGTGCGGCGAGGAATTCCTGGCACAGGGTACCCGATTCGCCCGCCTCTCGGGGGGAATATCCTTGTTCCCTGTCCGGGGCGGTAGCTCAATTGGTAGAGCACTACGTTTGCAACGTAGGGGTTGAGAGTTCGAGTCTCTTCCGCTCCACTTGGTCGGTTGGTCTTATGGGCGTCCGCCGAAAGGCTGAATGTGTCGAAGCGGACGGCGGCGGAAGAGACTGCAAGGGGCCGCTGGCTGGCGATCGGCGCGATCGTGCTGACGCTGCTTGGATGGACGAGCATCCCGCTTTTTCTGCGGTTTTTCGCGAAGGACACCACGCTCGATGCGTGGACCGCGAACGGCTGGCGGTACGCGATTTCGGCGCTGCTCTGGGCTCCGGTGCTGGTGATCGGGGCGTTCGGGCGGAAGATTCCGCGGAACCTATGGCAGCTGGCCTTGTGGCCGAGCCTGTTCAACATCGTCGGGCAGATGTGCTTTGGGCTTGCGCCATATTACGTGGATCCGGGGTTGATGACGTTCAGCCTACGGGTGCAGATTGTGTTTGTGGCGGTGGGCGCTGCGCTCATGTTCCCGCTGGAACGGAAGATCATCCGCTCGCCGTGGTTTCTTGCCGGTCTGGGCATGGTGGTGGCGGGAACACTTTCGACGGTCGCCTTTAAGCCCGGCGGCTTGGGCGATGGCTCGGGGCTGGGCATCGCGATCTCGGTCGCTTCCGGTGTTTTTTACGCGGGATATGCCCTCTGCGTGCGGAAGTTCATGGTGGGTATCAATCCGTTGATGGCGTTCGCGGCGGTCAGCCAGTACACCGCGCTCGGGCTTCTGGTACTGATGGTGGCGTTTGCGCCCGGCCGGGGATTGAACTTTCTTGAGTTGAGCGGCAAGGTGCAGTGGCTCGTGGTTCTTTCCGCGGTCGTCGGAATCGGCATCGGGCACACGCTGTACTTCTACTGCATCTCCAAGTTGGGCGTGGCGGTTTCGTCGGGCGTGGTGCAGTTGCAACCGATCACCGTTTCGGTGGGTTCTTTGCTCATTTTCAATGAACGGCTCACGCCGACTCAGTGGTGCACCGGCACGCTCGCGATTGCCGGAGCGGTGGTGATGCTGGTGGCGCAGCACCGGATTGCCTCACGGGCCACGAACGCCAAACGGGATGAACCGTTCGACACGTTGCCGGTGGATGCGGACGTGGCTGCGGTTGAGGCCGGGAACGAAAAAACCCCGGCGTCTCGATGACGCCGGGGTTCGATGGATTGAATCACGACTCAGATCGAACCCGGTGGACGATCAGCGGCGACGACGGGCCGCAACGACGAGGCCCAAGCCGATGAGGCTGGCCGAGGCGGGGGTGGGGATGCCGATGAACTCGATGCCACGGAATGCGGTGGAGTTGTTGGCGGTGGTGACGATCGTGCTGAAGGAGGAAGCCGCACCGGTATCGATGAGGGTGAGAATTGAGAAACTGCTGGGCGCGCTCTGGGTGCCGTTGGAACTGGTGGCGAAGATGATGTTGTTGCCTGCCCCATCGGAGGCGACGGTGAATTGGCGGATCTGACCTGGGGTCGGGAGGCC